>NZ_JABXFH010000067.1:0-20890 GCF_013372745.1 Janthinobacterium sp. BJB401
GGGTCCGACCCCAGCCGTTCCGCCGTTGGGGTGAGTTACACCACCTTGCGCTCGCGCAAGCCGTCAATCTCCGTACTGTCCAACCCCAGCCACTGCTGCAGCACTTCCTGCGTATGCTGCCCCAGCAATGGTGGCGGCAAGCGGTACTGCACTGGCGAGCTTGAGAGGCGCACGGGGTTGGCTACCAGCGCCACCGTGCCCGCCGTGGGATGCGGCATCTCCACTTTCAAGCCACGCGCCATCACTTGCGGGTCGGCAAAGACCTGGTCGATGCGGTTGACGGGACCGCACGGCACGGCTTGCGCCTCGAAGGCGCTGATCCACTCGGCCGTCGTGCGCATGACCGTGGCCTGGCGCATCAGGGGGATCAGGATTGCCCGGTTTGCCACGCGCTGCGGATTGGTCATGAAACGTTCATCCTGCGCCCATTCCGGGTGACCGGCGACGGCGCAAAAGCGCGAGAATTGCCCGTCATTGCCGATCGCCAGAATCATGTCGCCATCGGCCGTAGGAAAATCCTGGTAGGGCACGATGTTCGGATGCGCATTGCCCATACGCTGCGGCACTTTGCCGCCGCACAGGTAATTGGCGGCCTGGTTGCCCAGCGCCGCTACTTGCACGTCGAGCAAGGCCAGGTCGATATGCTGGCCCAGGCCCGAGCGTTCCCGTTCGGCCAGCGCCGCCTGCACGGCGATGGTGGCGTACAGGCCCGTCAGGATGTCCGTCTGCGCCACGCCCACTTTTTGCGGCCCGGCACCGGGCTGGCCATCGGGTATGCCCGTGATGCTCATCAAGCCGCCCATGCCCTGGATCAAAAAGTCATAGCCGGCGCGCGCCGCGTACGGCCCATCCTGGCCGAAGCCCGTGATGGAGCAGTAGACGAGGCGCGGGTTGAGTGCCAGCAAACTGGCTGCGTCCAAACCATATTGCTTCAAGCCATCGAGCTTGAAATTTTCCAGCAGCACGTCCGATTCGGCCGCCAGCTTGCGCACCAGCGCTTGCCCTTCAGGGGCGGCCAGGTCGATGCACAGCGAGCGCTTGTTGCGGTTGGCGCACTGGAAATAGGCGGCCTCGGCCGTGTCGCGGCCGTCCTCGTCTTTCAGGTACGGCGGACCCCAGGAGCGCGTGTCGTCGCCGCGGCCCGGCTGTTCAACCTTGACCACGTCGGCGCCCAGGTCGGCCAGCATTTGCCCGGCCCAGGGGCCGGCCAGCACGCGCGACAGATCGAGCACGCGCAAGCCGACCAGCGGCGCGGGCCGCAGGGTGGAAGCCAAGGCGTCCATTAGTTGAAGGCGGCGATGCCGGTGATGGCGCGGCCGATGATCAGCGCGTGCACATCGTGCGTGCCTTCATAGGTGTTGACCACTTCCAGGTTGACCAGGTGGCGGATGACGCCGAACTCGTCGGAAATGCCGTTGCCACCCATCATGTCGCGCGCCACGCGGGCAATATCGAGTGCCTTGCCGCAGCTGTTGCGTTTCATGATAGACGTGATTTCCACGGCGGGCGAGCCTTCATCCTTCATGCGGCCCAGGCGCAAGCAGCCTTGCAAGCCCATGGTGATTTCCGTCAGCATGTCGGCCAGTTTCTTTTGCACCAGCTGGTTCGCGGCCAGCGGACGGCCGAATTGCTGGCGGTCCATCGTGTACTGGCGCGCCTTCAGGTAGCAGTCTTCGGCCGCGCCCAGTGCGCCCCAGGCGATGCCGTAGCGGGCGCTGTTCAGGCAGGTGAACGGGCCCTTCAGGCCGCGCACGTCGGGGAAGGCGTTTTCTTCCGGGCAAAATACTTCATCCATGACGATTTCACCGGTGATGCTGGTGCGCAAGCCGACCTTGCCGTGGATTTCCGGCGCCGACAAACCCTTCCAGCCTTTTTCCAGCACGAAGCCGCGGATCGCGCCTTCATCGTCCTTGGCCCAGACGACGAACACGTCGGCGATCGGGCTGTTGGTGATCCACATCTTGGCGCCCGACAAGCTATAGCCGCCCGGCACCTTGCGCGCGCGCGTGACCATGCTGCCCGGGTCGGAGCCGTGGTTTGGTTCCGTCAGGCCGAAGCAGCCGATGAATTCGCCCGTCGCCAGTTTCGGCAGGTATTTCTGTTTCGTTTCTTCGTTGCCGAAAGCGTTGATCGGCACCATCACCAAGGATGATTGCACGCTCATCATCGAGCGGTAGCCCGAATCGACGCGCTCGACTTCGCGCGCGGCCAGGCCGTAGCAGACATAGTTCAGCCCGGCGCCGCCGTATTCTTCGGGTATGGTGGTGCCCAGCAAGCCCAGTTCGCCCATTTCGCGGAAGATGGCCGCGTCCGTGCGGCCATGGCGGAACGATTCAAGCACACGTGGTACCAGGCTGCCCTGGCAATAGTCGCGGGCCGCTTCCAGCACGGCGCGTTCGTCGCCCGTCAGTTGTTCTTCCAGCAGCAGGGGGGAATTCCAGTCGAATACGGTTTTGCTCATCACAGGCCTCGCAGGTGAGCGCCGGTGATCGGCGCAAGATTGAATATGGCTCATGGTAGGTTTTTGCCTAGCCTTGCGCAAACGATTTTTTCGCACCCAGACATGCGTGCTACGCATATCTTGCGGCATACTAGGGGTCTTTTACCGGCCGGATACCTCCATGTCACGCAAAATTCCCATGCTGCAAGCCCTGAACTGCTTCGAGGCGGCTGCGCGGCACCAGAGCTACACGCATGCGGCGCGCGAATTGTCGCTGACGCAAAGCGCCGTGTCGCGCCAGATTTCTTCCCTGGAAACTTTTCTTGGCGTGCAACTGTTCCAGCGCACGCGCCATGGCGTGTTGCTGACCAGCGCCGGCGCCGCGTATGCGCGGCAGATCGCAGCCCGCCTCGATGGCCTGGAGCGCGACACGCTCGACACCATGGCGCGCCAGGGCGGCGGCGGCGCCTTGCAGCTCGCTTCCGTGCCCACGTTTGCCACGCGCTGGCTGATGCCGCGGCTGTCGTCGCTGGCGGGCTTGCACCCGGACATCGTCGTGCATATCGACGCCTACACAAAACCGTTCATGTTTGCCGATACGGAATACGACGGCGCGCTGTATGCGGGCACGCCCGAGCAGCTGGCGCGCTGGCCCGGCACGCGCGCCACCTTGCTCATGCATGAGGAAATCGTGCCCGTCGCCAGCCCGCGCCTGCTGGCGGCGCGCAGCGAGTGGCAGCCGCAGGATTTGCTGGAACTGACCTTGTTGCAGCAAAGTACGCGCCCAGGCGCCTGGCGCCAGTGGTTTGACGCCATGCAGGTCGAGGGAGAAGGACGCGATGGGGCGCACTATGGCGCCCGCTATGAACTGTTTTCCATGCTGGCCATGGCGGCCGTGCAAGGGCAGGGCGTGGTCTTGCTGCCACGCATGCTGGTCGAAGCGGAACTGGCGCGTGGCGAGCTGCGCATTGCATGCGAGCGCCCACTGCGCGGCCAGCGCGCGTATTACCTGATCACGCCCGAAACGGCGCATGAAAAGACGGCCCTGCAGCAATTTCGCGCATGGCTGCAGGGTGAAGCGGCTTAGAGCCTATCCCAGTAGATGAATACATCCCCTGCTGGCGCCCCTCAGAAGCGGGGACTGCGTTGATCGTCGTCGCGTGGCTCGCCACGCGTCCTCCTCACGCCTTGTCCGCGCTCCTGATGAACTGCCAGCAGAAGACGCTCCCTACTGGGAAAGGCTCTTAAACGACTTTGCCGGTGTCGAAATGGGGATTGTCGATCAGGCCGATCTGGTTGCCGAACGGGTCGAGCAATTCCACCGTGCGGATGCCGTCGCCCACGTCCGTGATCGGATGGTGCAGGCTGCCGCCCAGCGCCACGATGCGCTCGACTTCCTGCTCGATGCCGTCCACACCCCAGTACGTCACGCTGCCTTGCGCGCCAGGCTGGCCATCCGGCAGCAAGCCCAGCTCGAAGCCGCCGATATTAAAACCGACATAGAACGGCTGGTCGAAATACGGCGCCGTGCCGAATACCTGGCTGTACCAGGCTTTGGCCTTGTCCAGGTCGGGGACGGGATAGGTGACGGTGCGTAAACCCTTGATCATGTTCTGCTCCTGGTGAATGAAGAATCACGCCATCATGCCACTGGCGCGCGGCGCGTGATTGTAAAAATGGAAGGTGTTCAAGTGCGCCTGCCCGCCAGCCACGCCTCGGGCGAGCTGCGGGCGAAATCCTGGAAGTCGTGGATCAGGTGCGACTGGTCGAAATAACCATATTGCAAGGCCACTTGCGCCCAATCCTGTTGTCCCGCCAGGTTTTGCATGCCGGCGCTGGCGGCGCGAAAGCGGCAGATGCGGGCAAACAGCTTCGGGCTGATGCCCACTTGCTGGCGAAATTGCAGCGCCAGGTGCTGGCGCGACACGCCCAGCTGCTGCGCCAGGCCGTCCACGCGCACTTGCCCCGCTGCCGCCTCGATGGCGGCGATGGCATGCTCGGCCGCGCCCGCCTGACGCCGTGGCGGCGCGGTGCGCAGGCGCAGCAGCAGATATTCCTGCAAAATGGAAACTCGTTGCGCATTGGTCAAGGGTTCGCTCCACAGGGCGTCACCGAGGCGCGCCGCCAGCTCGCGGCCCCACAGCTGCTGCAATCCCGTGCGTCCGTCGCTGAGCTCACACAAGGGCAGCTGGAAGAAGCGTGCCGCCGCGCCCGGCTTGAAGCGGGCCGCCACCGTTTGCACGAGACCGTGGCTGACGACGGCAATCGGCGCCGTCATCATGCCGACGGCAAAGCTGGCGTCCTGCTGGTCCTGGCACAGGATGTCGATGCAATTGTCGGGCAAGACCTGGTGCGTGACGGGCGTGGCGCCCGTCTGCACGCGGCACGTCCAGACGCAATCGAGCCAGGGCCGCAGGGCGGGGAGGGGCGGATATTCCTGGTAGACGATCATGGCCGGCTTTGATGCAAAGAACAAGATTGTGCATATATTACACAGCAGAATTGCGCGCCGGCCAAAATATGCGCGCCCGGGCCGCCAGCGCGCCGCGCTATCGGGCGGCGACAACCAGTATAATGCTCGGTTCATATCCACTATTGGCCGGGCCACGCTGGTCGCACATCATCATGCAAGATAAATATAGTCCCGCCGACGTCGAACAAGCCGCCCAATCGCACTGGAAGGCGATCGACGCCTATAAAGCCGTCGAACACGACCCACGTTTCCCTAAAGGCAAGTATTTTGCCTGCTCGATGCTGCCTTACCCTTCGGGCAAGCTGCACATGGGTCACGTACGCAACTATACGATCAATGATGTGATGTACCGCTACCTGCGCATGAACGGCTACAACGTGCTCATGCCGATGGGCTGGGATGCGTTCGGCATGCCGGCGGAAAACGCGGCCATGGCCAACAACGTGCCGCCCGCGCAATGGACGTATTCGAACATCGCCCACATGAAGCAGCAGATGGAATCGATGGGCCTGGCCATCGACTGGTCGCGCGAAATGACCGCCTGCAAGCCCGAATACTACAAATGGAACCAGTGGATGTTCCTCAAGATGCTGGAAAAAGGCATCATCTACAAGAAGACCGGTACCGTGAACTGGGATCCGATCGACCAGACCGTACTGGCCAACGAACAAGTCGTCGATGGCCGCGGCTGGCGTTCGGGCGCGCTGATCGAAAAGCGCGAAATCCCCATGTACTACGCGCGCATCACCGACTACGCGGAAGAATTGCTGGCGTATGTGGACGACAAGCTGCCGGGCTGGCCCGAGCGCGTGCGCATCATGCAGACCAACTGGATCGGCAAGTCGACGGGCGTGCGCTTCGCCTTCCCGCACCAGATCAAGGATGCCGAAGGCGCCCTGATCGGCGACGGCAAGCTGTATGTGTTTACCACCCGTCCTGACACGGTCATGGGCGTGACCTTCTGCGCCGTGGCCGCCGAGCACCCGCTGGCCATCCACGCCGCGCAAAGCAATCCTGCGCTGGCCGCCTTCAACGCCGAATGCAAGCTCGGTTCCGTGATCGAAGCGGACATGGCAACGATGGAGAAGAAGGGCATGCCGACCGGCCTGTTCGTCACCCATCCGTTGACGGGCGCGCAAGTGGAAGTATGGGTCGGCAACTACGTCTTGATCACCTATGGCGATGGCGCCGTGATGGGCGTGCCGGCGCACGACGAACGCGATTTCGGTTTTGCCAAGAAATACAATCTGCCGATCAAGCAAGTGATCGAGGTAAAAGGCCAGGAATTTTCGACGGACGCCTGGCAGGAATCGTATGGCAGCAAGGATGGCGTCTGCGTCGCCTCCGGCAAATACGACGGCCTGCATTTCGCGTCCGCCGTCGATGCGGTGGCCGCCGACCTGGCGGAGCTGGGCCTGGGCGAAAAGAAAACCACGTTCCGCCTGCGCGACTGGGGCATTTCGCGCCAGCGCTACTGGGGCACGCCGATCCCGATGATTCATTGCCTTGACTGCGGCGTGGTGCCGGTGCCGGAAAAAGACTTGCCGGTGGTGCTGCCTGAAGACTGCGTGCCGGATGGCACGGGTAACCCGCTGAACAAATACGAAGCCTTTTTGCAGTGCGACTGCCCGCAGTGCGGCAAGCCGGCGCGCCGCGAGACGGACACCATGGATACCTTCGTCGATTCGTCGTGGTACTACATGCGCTATACCTCGCCAGGCTCGAACGACGCCATGGTCGACGCGCGCAACGATTACTGGATGCCGATGGACCAGTACATCGGCGGCATCGAACACGCCGTCATGCACTTGCTGTACGCGCGCTTCTGGACCAAGATCATGCGCGATTTCGGCCTGGTCAAGTTCGACGAGCCGTTCGTCAACCTGCTGACGCAAGGCATGGTGCTCAACGAAACGTATTTCCGCAAGGACGCCGTGGGCAAGACCACCTGGTTCAATCCGGACGACGTGCGCCTGTCGCTCGATGACAAGGGCCGTCCGCAAAGCGCCGTCCTGGTGGCCGATGGCCAGCCGGTGGAAATCGGCGGCACGGAAAAAATGTCGAAGTCGAAGAACAATGGCATCGACCCGCAAGCGCAGATCGAGCAGTACGGCGCCGATACGGCCCGTCTGTTTACCATGTTCGCCTCGCCGCCGGAACAGACGCTGGAATGGTCTGGCAGCGGCGTCGAAGGCGCGAACCGTTTCCTGCGCCGCGTGTGGAACTTCGGCTACGCCCAGTCGGCGACGATCCAGGCCGCGCTGGCTGGCGGCGCCGCTCCTGCCACGGGCGACGCGCAGAAAAACCTGCGCCGCGAATTGCACAAGCTGCTGCAGCAAGCCGATTACGACTTGAAGCGCATCCAGTACAACACCGTCGTGTCGGCCTGCATGAAGATGCTCAACACGCTGGAATCGGCCAAGCTCGATGACAGCGCGCAGTCGAAGGCGCTGATCGCCGAAGGCTTCTCCATCTTCCTGCGCCTGTTGAACCCTGTCGCGCCGCACATCACCCACGTGCTGTGGCAGGAACTGGGCTACGCTGGCGTGCACGGCGACCTGCTCAACGTGGCATGGCCGCAAGTTGACCCGGCCGCATTGGAACAGTCCGAGATCGAGATGATGATCCAGGTGAACGGCAAGTTGCGCGGCTCGATCACGGTGTCTAAGGATGCGGACAATGCCAGCATCGAAGCGGCCGCGCTGGCGTGCGAAAGTGTGCAAAAGTACGTCGAGACCACGCCGAAGAAGATCATCGTCGTGCCAGGCAAGTTAATCAGCATCGTGGTGTAATCATGACGACATCCTCTCAAGTATCGCTGTTGGGCCGCCGTGCCGTGCTGGCGTTGGGCCTGACTGTTTTGCTGTCGGCCTGCGGCTTTCATTTGCGCGGTTCGAACGGCAGTTTCATGCTGCCGTTCGCGACGATGTACATCGGCTTGCCCGACACGTCGCCGCTGGCGATCGGCCTGAAGCGCTATATCCGCGCCATTGGCAGCACGGAGGTGGTGAGCACCAAGGATGGCGCCGACGCCGTCCTTGAAGTGCTCAACGACCCGGAGAGGAATCGTACCAAGACCATTTTGTCGCTGAACAAAAATGGCCGCGTGCAAGAGTACCAACTTGGCTATTTGATCAATTTCCGCGTGCTGGACAAGGAAGGCAACCAGTTGCTGGCGCCGACGACCATCAGCCTGGTGCGTCCGATTACCTTCGACGAATCGCAGGTACTGGCCAAGGAAACGGAAGAAGCGGCGCTGTACCGCGACATGCGCAACGACCTGGTGCAGCAGATCATGCGCCGCCTGGCCGCCATCAAGCCGGTGCTGCCGGCCATGTCGGTGGCGCCAGTGGCGCCCGTGACGCCGGTCGCGCCAGCCCCGCAGCAGTAACGGGGACGCCATGCAATTGCGGATAGACGCGCTCGACGGGCATGTGGCCAAGCCGCTGGCGCAGCTGTATGTGATCACCAGCGACGAACACTTGCTGGCGCTGGAAGCGGCCGACAAGATCCGCCGTGCGGCGCGCGCGCAAGGGTTTTCCGAGCGCGACGTGCTGACGGTGGAGCGCAGCTTCAAGTGGGGCGAACTGCTGGCGGCGAACCAGGAGCTGTCGCTGTTCGGCGATAAAAAACTGATCGAGCTGCGCATCCCCACCGGCAAGCCGGGCAAGGATGGCGGCGCGGCGCTGCAAAGCTACGCGAAAAACCTCAGCCCCGACAACCTGACCCTGATCACCTTGCCCAAGCTGGACTGGGCCACGCAGAAGGCGGCCTGGGTCGCCAGCCTGCAGCAGGCGGCCGTGTATATCGACATCCCGAACGTGGAACGGGCGCAGTTGCCGGCCTGGATATCGCAGCGTCTGGCCGCGCAGGGGCAAAGCGCCGAGCGTGCCAGCATCGACTTCATCGCCGAGCGGGTGGAAGGCAATTTGCTGGCGGCGCACCAGGAAATCCAGAAACTGGGACTGCTGCATGCCGCGGGCAAGCTGACGTACGAACAAGTGCAGGACGCGGTGCTGAACGTGGCCCGCTATGATGTCTTCAAGCTGTCCGAAGCCATGCTGGCCGGCGACCCGGCGCGCCTGGTGCGCATGCTCGAAGGCTTGAAGGGCGAGGGCGAGGCGCTGCCGCTGGTCTTGTGGGCCGTCTCCGAGGAAATCCGCACGCTGTTAAAATTGAAGGCCGGCATGGCGCAAGGGCGTCCATTGGGCGCGCTGCTGAAGGAATACCGCATCTGGGGTCCGCGCGAGCGGATGATGGAACCGGCCCTGCGGCGCATTTCGCTGCCCGTGCTGGAAGCGGCGCTGCAGCAGGCGGCGCAGGTGGACAAGATGATCAAGGGCTTGCGCGCCAAGGGCTACGCGGGCGACGCCTGGGACGCCATGCTGCAACTGGGCCTGAAGATCGCCAAGGGTTAACTTTTATGGATACGAGCATGGACATCACAGAATATATGCAGGACGTGGGCACGCGCGCGCGCGCCGCCTCGCGCGCCATGGCGCGTGCCGACAGCGCCACGCGCAACCGCGCCTTGAGCCTGATCGCCGCCGCCATCGTGCGCGATGCCGACCTGCTGCGCGCGGCCAACCAGCGCGACCTCGATGCCGCCGCCGCCGCCGGCCTGGCGCCGGCCATGCTCGACCGCCTGACCCTGTCCGACGCCGCCATCGCCACCATGGTCGAAGGCTTGACGCAGATCGTCTCGCTGGCCGATCCGATCGGCGAAATCTCGAACATGAAGTTCCGCCCGACGGGCATCCAGGTGGGCCAGATGCGCGTGCCGCTGGGCGTCATCGGCATCATCTATGAAGCGCGTCCGAACGTGACGGTGGACGCGGCCGGCCTGTGCATCAAGAGCGGCAACGCGACGATTCTGCGCGGCGGCTCGGAAGCGATCCATTGCAACCGCGCGCTGGCCAAGCTGGTGGCCGAGGGCTTGCTGGGAGCGGGCTTGCCGGCCGATGCCGTGCAAGTGATCGACACCACGGACCGCGCCGCCGTCGGCGCGCTGATCACCATGCCGCAATTCGTCGACGTCATCGTGCCGCGCGGCGGCAAGGGCCTGATCGCGCGCCTGATGGAAGAGGCCACCGTGCCGATGATCAAGCACCTCGACGGCATCTGCCACGTGTATATCGACGCCAAGGCCGATATCAAAAAGGCGATCGATATCGGCTTCAACGCGAAGTGCCACCGCTACGGCACCTGCAACACCATGGAAACTTTGCTGGTGTCGCGCGCCGTCGCCGCCACCGTGCTGCCGCAGCTGGCCGAACTGTATTTGACCAAGCAGGTGGAACTGCGCGCCGATCCGGAAAGCCATGCGATCCTGGCCGCCGCTGCCTATCCGTACCTGGTGCCGGCCACCGAAGAAGACTGGTCCACCGAATACCTGGCGGCGATCCTGTCGGTGAAGGTGGTCGACGGCATCGACGAAGCGATGGATCACATCAACCAGTATTCATCGAAGCACACGGAATCGATCATCACGGAAGACTACAGCGACGCGCTGCGCTTCCTGCGCGAAGTCGATTCCGCCTCGGTGATGGTGAACGCGTCGACGCGTTTTGCCGACGGTTTTGAATATGGCCTGGGCGCCGAAATCGGCATCTCGAACGACAAGCTGCATGCGCGCGGTCCGGTGGGACTGGAAGGCCTGACCTCGCTCAAGTACGTGGTCTTTGGCCACGGCGAAGTACGCAAATAGTCTCTTTCACGGGCTGCTCACAAGGCGGCCCGTGCTCTCGTTTTTCTCCACCTCCGACACTGGGAACCCCATGCTCTTTCTCTGGACCAAAGCCTTCCACATCATCTTCGTCATGTCCTGGTTTGCCGGCCTGTTTTATTTGCCGCGCATCTTCGTGAACCTGGCGATGGAGACGGAAACGGTCGCCACCGAGCGCCTGCTGCTGATGGCGCGCAAGCTGTACCGCTTCATGTCGTTGCTGGCGCTGCCGGCCATGGTGCTGGGCCTGGCCTTGATGTGGATGCTGTACGGCGGTGGCGAAGGCCGCATGAAGATGCCGGGCTGGATGCATGCCAAGCTGACGTTCGTGGTGCTGCTGCTCGGCTATCACCACGCCTGCGGTTCCATCCTGCGCAAGTTTGAAAAAGGCCTGAATAAACGCAGCCACAAGTGGTTCCGCTATTTTAACGAAGTGCCGGTGGTGATGCTGCTGGCCGTCGTCGTGCTGGTCGTGGTCAAGCCTTTCTAAGGGAGTCGAGATGAGTGCAAGCCAGAGCAAAGTCGTGCAGTATTTTTTTGCGCCCCACTCGCCATGGACCTATCTGGGTCACGCGCGGCTGATGGCCATCGCCGCCAAGACGGGCGCGCAGATCGACGTGCGTCCCTTCGACCTGGGCAAGGTCTTCAGCGTGTCGGGCGGCCTGCCGCTGGCCAAGCGCGCGCCGCAGCGCCAGGCCTACCGCCTGGCCGAACTGGCGCGCTGGTCGGCCTTTCTGCAAGTGCCATTGACTTTGCAGCCGAAGTTCTTCCCCGTGTCGCCGGAAGCGTCGGCCAAGCTGATCATCGCCACGCGCCTTGCGCACGGCGTGGAAGCCTCGCTGAACCTGGCGCACGCCATCATGCGCGGCCTGTGGGCTGAAGAGCGCAACATCGGCGACGAGGAAACGCTGGTGCAGATCGCCGTTGACGCCGGTTTCGATGGCCGCCAGTTGCTGAAAACGTCGGAAACGGCCAGCGTGCAGGCCGAATACGACGCGAATACGGAGGCAGCTACCGCCGCATCCGTCTTCGGTTCGCCGTGGTACATCGTCGATGGCGAAGGGTACTGGGGCCAGGACCGCCTCGATTTTGTCGAGCGCGCGCTGGGTAGGTCGGATTAGCGTGGCAAAGCCGCGCGTAATCCGACTAGCGCAGTGTGCGGCACGTCGGCTTACGCCCTGGCGGGCTAAGCCGACCTACGTAATATGCAGGATTTTTAGTTAATTGTTTTTCAACGGATAAAAGGTATCCTAATTATGGCTTCATATTTTTGCCCATGCCCGCGCGGCATGGAAGCGGCGCTGGCCGAGGAACTGGGCGAGATCGCCCAGGATAGTTCGACCATGAAGGTCCACAACCAGGTGCCGGGCGGCGTACACTGCTCGGGCGACCTGCTGGACTCCTATCGCATCAACCTGCATTCGCGCATCGCTTCGCGCGTGCTGATGCGCATGGCCCATTCCGGCTACAAGACGGAAAACGATATTTATGACCTGACCCTGGCGCAATCGTGGGAAGACTGGTTCGGCGTGCACCACACGATCCGCGTCGACGTCACGGCCGTCAAATCGCCGCTGCGCAGCCTGGAATTCACGACCCTGAAAATCAAGGATGCGATCTGCGACCGCTTCCGCGACCAGTTCAACGAGCGTCCCTCGGTCAACACCAAGACGCCGGACATGCGCATCGTCGGCTTCCTCGACGCGCACACGTTCACCGTCTACCTCGACACCTCGGGCGAAGCCCTGTTCAAGCGCGGCTGGCGCGAAGAGACGGGCGACGCGCCGCTGCGCGAAAACCTGGCTGCCGGCCTGCTGCGCGTGTCAGGCTGGAAGCCCGGCATGGTGCTGTTCGACCCGATGTGCGGTTCCGGCACCATCCTGGCCGAAGCGGCGCAGATGCTGCAGGGAATTCCACCGGGCGCTTCGCGCCAGTTCGCGTTTGAAAACTTCCACGACTTCGATCCGGCGCCGTGGAATGCCATGAAAAACGCCATCAAGGTCAATCCACTGCCAGCCGAACCGACCATTTTCGGTAGCGACATCTCGGGCGACATGGTCGCCATGACGCGCCATAACCTGCGCTGCGCCGGCGTGCGTTTCGACGTGCCGCTGAAACAGATCGAGGCGCAGGAAGTCAAGCCGCCAAGTGACGTGCCGGGCATCATGCTGACCAATCCGCCGTACGGCGAGCGTATCGGCGTGCGCGGCGACAGCACCATTCCGGAAGATGAACTGTCGACTTCCTTCTACTCGGCCATGGGCACCACCCTGAAGCAGCGTTTCGCCGGCTGGACCGTGTTCCTCTTCACGGCCGACCTGGGCCTGCCCAAGCTGCTGCGTCTGAAGGAAGCGCGCAAGACGCCATTCTTCAACGGCGCGCTGGAATGCCGTCTGTTCCGTTTCGATATGGTGGCCGGCTACAACCGCCGCGAAGAAGCCAAACCGAAACCACAGCAGTAAGCGTTCACCGCAAGACCCCCGCAGTAACCCCGCGCGCGGACCGCAACCGGTTCGCGCGCCACTTTGGATCCGCCATGTTTCCCACTCCTCCGGCCGACGTGCCGCCCGACCCGGTCACCCCCGTTCCGCCTCCCACGCCGAGCCACATGGCGCCGCTGAGCCGCGGTGCGCTGGCGATGATGCTGGCCGGGCTGTCGATGCTGGGGCCCCTGTCGATCGACACCTATCTGCCCGCGTTTGGCGCGATCCAGGGTTCGCTGCAGGCCTCGCCGCTGGAAGTGCAGCAGTCGCTGACGTTCTACATGCTGGCCTTTGCCGGCATGGTGCTGTGGCATGGCGCCATCTCGGATACTTTTGGCCGGCGCAACGTCATTCTCGTGTCGCTGCTGATGTTTGCCATCGGCTCGCTCGGCTGCGCTTCGGCGCACACTGTGCACTACCTGTGGTTCTTCCGCATCATGCAGGGCGTGTCGGCCGGCGCCGGCGTGGTGATCAGCCGCGCCATCATCCGCGACCTGTATGCCGATGCGGCGGCGGCGCGGCTGCTGTCGCTGGTGACGATGATCTTTTCCATCGCCCCGGCCGTGGCGCCGATTCTCGGCGGCTGGATCGTCATCTGGTTCGACTGGCGCTCGATTTTCCTGTTCCTCGCCTTTTATACGGTGGTACTGCTGGCGTTCTGCTACTGGCGTCTGCCCGAAACCCTGCCGATGGAAAAGCGCCAGCCGTTCAATCCCCGTTTCCTCGCGTCGAGCTATGGCCAGATCCTGCGCTCGCCCCTGTTCCACATCAAGGCTGGCATCGTCGCCCTCAATTTCGCGGGCCTGTTCCTGTTCATCACGGCCGCGCCGGAAATGCTGCCCAAGCAGCTGGGCCTGGGGCCATCGCAATTCGCCTGGCTGTTCATTCCCTGCGTCAGCGGCATCTTCATGGGTGCCGCGGCGGCCAACCGCATCGCTGGCAGAATCACGTTCGCGCGCCAGATCGGCATCGGCTTTGCCTTCCTGCTGTGCGCCGCCAGCGTCAACGTCGTGTATCACCTGTTCCTGCCGCCATCGTTGCCCTGGTCGGTGTTGCCCCTGTTCTTCTACACATTCGGCATGTCGCTGGTGGGGCCGGGCGCGACCCTGCTGGCGCTCGACCTGTTCCCGCATATCCGCGGCACGGTCGCTTCGTGCCAGTCGTTTGCCAGCACCTTGCTGGGCGCCGTGGTGGCCGGCGTGATCTCGCCGCTGCTGTCCGGTTCCGTGCTGTGGCTGGCGTCGGGCCAGCTGGCGTTTACGGGCCTGGCGCTGGCCATGTGGCTGATATCGCGGCGCTTCCGCCACCGTTTGCTGGGTTCCTTCAAGGCATAAGTTTCCACTGCAGAACGCTGGATTTATTTCAACTTAATTTTCTATATTGCAAGTAATATCCGGCGCTTATGATAAGATGACTTCTTTCCCGGCATCCTCTCAGGCAATAGATTTTTTGGTTACAGGAGTGGAGGATTCCTCTGAACGTGGCCGCGCTTCGCTGCTAAGCGCTCATCCTTTTCGAACCGGCAATGCCTGATACGATGCATCAATCTGATCAAGATATTCGCAATCGCCTGCTGATTGCCCGCCTGCCGGCCATGCCGCAGATCCTCCTCAAGCTGATCGCCCACCTGCAGGCCGACGATGCCGGCATGCCGGAGCTGGCCGCCCTGATCGCCAAGGATGCGGGCATGACCAGCAAGATCCTTGGCGTGGCCAACAGCTCGGCCTACCATCGCCAGGGCAAGGTCGTCAGCCTGGAGCAATCGCTCGTGTCGCTGGGCACGGACATGATCAAGACCCTGGTCATCAGCGAATCCGTCTTCCAGACCTTCAACAGCTTTCCCCATTCCGGCAGCACGGCTTTGCGCGCCTTCTGGAAAAGTTCGCTGTCGGCCGCCGTCATGGCGCGCGCGCTGGCCAAGGCCATGGGCTATCCGCACGCCGAGGAAGCCTATCTGGCCGGCTTGCTGCACAACGTGGGCCGCCTGGCCTTGCTGGCCACGGCGCCGAAGGAATACGCATTCAATTTCACGGCGCGCGACGATGCCGCCCTGTGCGCGGTGGAGCAGCGCACCTTGCAGATCACGCATGCCGAAGCGGGCGCCTGGCTGATCGAGCGCTGGCATCTCGATTCCTTCCTGGCCGACAGCGTGCTGTATCACCATGAGCCGCTGGCGCGCCTGGAAGCGAGCCATCCGCTGATCCGCATCGTGCGGCTGGCGCACCTGCTGTGCTGCCACGCCGACGATGCGGACGAGGCCGAGTCCATCGCGCAGGCGGCAAGCCTGTGCGCGCTGGACGTAGCGGTGCTGGATGACCTGGCCGGCAGCGTCGCGCGACAGGTGGCGCAGGCGGCGCAGCACCTGGGCATCGACCTGGCCGGCGCGGACGATATCGCCACGCCGCCCGCGTATGCGCCGCCCGCCCCCGATCCGGTGCAGCAGCGCTTGTCCGACGAAGTGCGCAATATGGTGCTGGTGTCCGAAGTGGGCCAGACCTTCGCCCGGCAGCAGGGCGAGAGCAGCCTTTTGGAAGCCATCACGCGCTCGGCGCGCATCCTGTTCGATTTCGACACCGCCGTCATCCTGCTGCAAAACCCCACCGGCCATGCGCTGGTCGGCGTGGCGGCGGGCGAACATCAGCATCGCCTGGCCGGCTTCTCTATCCCGCTGGCCAAGGGCGGGCCCCTGGCGGCATCCGCGCTGGAGTGCCAGCTGGCGTTCCTGAAACGCGACATGCCAGCGCTGGGTATCGTCGAGGAGCAGCTGTTCCGCATTCTCGGCACGGACAGCCTGGTTTGCATGCCTCTGGCGGCGGGCCAGCGCAGTCTGGGCGTGCTCATTGGCGGCGTGGCGGCGTGGCAGATTCCCGCTTGCCAGAAGCGCGAGGGTTTCCTGCGGGCGTATGCCAACCAGGCCGCTACGGCGCTGGAAACGGCGATCAGCGCGCGCGGCCTGGCACGGCGCCAGCTCGATCACGTGGCCGAGGAGTACCGCGAAGCGTCGCGCCGCATCGTGCATGAAGTGAATAACCCGCTGTCCATCATCAAGAATTACCTGAGCGTGCTTGATCACAAGCTGGAGAAGCAGGAGCCGGTCATCGGCGAGATGGCTATCCTGAACGAGGAAATCGACCGGGTCGGCCAGTTGATCGGCGGCCTGGCCGATCTGCAGCCGGTGCCGGCCAGCGGCGTGACCGATTGCGCGCGCGTGGTCGACGACGTGCTGCGATTGTTCCGCGCCACCGATTTCCTGCCGCCGAAGATCGAGGTGATCACGCGCATGCAGGATGCGCCTTGCGAGGTGGCGGCCGATGCCGGCATGCTCAAGCAAATCCTGCTCAACCTGCTGAAAAACGCCGTCGAAGCCTTGCCCGACGGCGGGCGCATCGAAGTGGCGAACCGTGGCCACGTCAACCGCGACCGCCGCCTGTACCTGGAACTGTGCGTCAGCGACAATGGCGCCGGTCTGGCGCCGGAAGTGCTGGCCAATCTGTTTTCCCCTGTGCGCAGCAGCAAGGAAGGCGCGCATCATGGCCTGGGCCTGTCCATCGTGCACGACCTGGTCACGCGCCTGCATGGCGTGATCGGCTGCCGCAGCAGCAAGTCCGGCACCTCGTTTGAAATTTTACTGCCCATTCCCGTGCCGGCGAGCGCTGCAACCGCGCTGCCCGCGCCCGGCAATACCGCCTTGTCTTCGTAACGTCCATGAACTCCTCCGCCATTCCGTTTGACCTGGAAAACAGCCCGCGCATCCTGCTGGTCGACGACGAGCCCCGTTTGCTCGCCTCCCTCCACGAATTGCTGAAGGACCGCGGTTACCAGCTGTACACGGCGACCTGTGGCAGCGAGGCGTTGGCACAGTTGTCGAAACTGCGCTTCGACCTGATCCTGCTGGACTTGCGCTTGCCCGACATGAGCGGCCATGAAATCATGGACCACATCAACCGGCGCGGCATCGAGGGCGACGTGATCGTCATGAGCGGCGACGTCGGCATCGAGGCGGCCATCGGCGCCCTGAAGCGTGGCGCCTACGATTATCTGCGCAAGCCGTACAGCCGCGAGGAGCTGCTCAAGACGGTGGAGAACGCGCTGCAAAAGCGCAAGCTGGCGCTGGAAAACGAGCGCATCGCGCTGCAGCTGGAAAACTCGGAAAAGATGTACCGCTATCTGGTCGACAGCTCGCCCGACATCATCTATACCCTGAACCATGAAGGCCGCATCACCTTCATCAACGATCGTGTGCACCAGTTGCTGGGCTTTAGCCGCGAAGAGCTGATCGGCAGCCATTATTCCATCCTCGTGCACGATGAAGACCAGGAGCGGGCGCGCTATGCCTTCAATGAGCGCCGCATCGACGAGCGTGCCTCGCGCAATGTGGAATTACGCCTGAAGTGCCATAGCGGCAGCGGCAGCGACCGTACCTTCAACAACACCTTGATGACGGTTCCGCTCAATTCGATCGGCATGCACGATCACGAAGCCCGGAAGCAGGAATACTTCGGCACCTACGGCGTGGCGCGCGACATCACCGACCGCAAGCGCGCCGAGGAAGTCATCTCGTACCAGGCCTATCACGACATTCTGACGGACCTGCCGAACCGCATGCTGTTCAAGGACCGCCTGGGGCTGGCCGTGATCCAGGCGCGGCGCAAGCTGACGGAACTCGCCGTGATGTTCATCGACCTCGATCGTTTCAAGCTGGTCAACGACACCCTGGGCCACGTGAAGGGCGACGAATTGCTGCAGCAGGTGGCGCTGCGCCTGAAGGATTGTTTGCGCCGCGGCGATACCTTGGCGCGCCAGGGCGGCGATGAATTCACCATCGTGCTGCCGGAGCTGCGCGACCGCCAGGATGCGCGTCTGATCGCCGACAAGTTCCTCGAATGCCTGCACCAGCCCTTCGACCTCGATGGCAACCAGGTGCATATTTCGGCCTCGATCGGCATCGCCATCTATCCGGGCGACGGCGAGACCATCGACGAGCTGCTGCGCCACGCCGACATCGCCATGTACCAGGTCAAGGCGCTGGGCAAGAACGGTCACAGTTTTTATCACGAGTCCATGCTTGACGTGTCGCACCAGAAGATCGCGCTCGAGCAAAGCCTGCGCAAGGCGCTGGAACTGAACCAGCTGGAGATGTATTACCAGCCGCAGGTGGACGTGATGACGGGCCGCATCGTCGGCGCCGAAGGCCTGATGCGCTGGAACCACCCGCAACGGGGCTTGCTGACGGCTGGCGAATTTTTGCCGTTCGCCGAGGAAAACGGCTTGATGCTGCCGATCTCGGACTGGATGCTGGGCGCCCTGTGCCGCGACCTGGTGCAGTGGAACGCGGCCGGCGGCGAAGCCGTGCGCCTGTCGCTCAATCTGTCGCCGCAATACCTGGACCGGGGCGACTTTTTCGAGAAGATGCGCGGCGCGCTGACGCGCTATGGCATCGCGCCGGAAAAGATCGAAGTGGAGATCACGGAAAACATCTGCATCCGCAACCCGCAGTATGCGATCGAGCAGTTGAACAAGCTGTGCCAGCTGGGCGTGTCGGTGGCCATCGATGATTTCGGCACCGGTTATTCGTCGCTGTCGTACCTGCACCGCTTCCCCATCCACACGATCAAGATCGACCAGTCGTTTGTGAAGGAAATCCATGACGAGCACGGACACTATCCCGTCATCCTGGCCATCATCTCGATCGCGCGCGGCCTGGGCCTGCACCTGATCGCCGAGGGCGTGGAAACGGAAGGCCAGGCGCGCTACCTGCAGGACAAGGGCTGCACCACGATGCAGGGCTATCTGTACCACCGGCCCATCTCGCTGGGCAGTTTCATCGGCGTGCTGCAGGAGCAAAATCGCCTGATCGCCGATGCCGCCCCCGCGCTGCCCCATGCGCTGGCCATCGAGGCTTGACCGTGCCGCTTGCCGATCCCCGCTCCACGGCCGCTCGTTCCACGGCTGCTCATTACACAGCTGCTCATTACACAGCTGATTATCTGCGCCTGAAAGGCCTGGCCGAGAAGGGCAATGCGAACGCCCAGCACAGCCTGGGTTTCATGCATTTCAATGGCCAGGGCATCGAACAAAGCTATGCGCTGGCGCTGCACTGGTACGGCCTGGCCGCCGCGCAGGGGCTCGAACATGCGCAGTACAACCTGGGCGTGATGTGCCAGAAGGGGCAGGGCGTGCCCCAGGATTTTGCGCAGGCGGCGCATTGGTACCAGCAGGCGGCCGAGCAGGGTTACGCGGCGGCGCAGTACAACCTGGGCTGGCTGTATGCCAAGGGCCAGGGACTCGCGCAAGATAGCGGGCTAGCCATGCTGTGGTTCAGTCGCGCGGCGGAACAGGGCGACGCCGGTGCACAAAACAACCTGGGCATGATGTATGACAATGGCAAGGGCGTGCCGCAGGACTTCGTGCAAGCCATCAATTGGTACCGCAAGGCGGCAGAGCAGGGTTATGCGCGCGCGCAGTTCAACCTGGGTCTGCGCTACGATAATGGCCAGGGCGTGCGCCAGGACCGCCAGCAGGCGACGGCCTGGATGCGCAAGGCGGCCGAGCAGGGCTATGCGCCGGCCCAGTTCAACCTGGCGCTGCGCTATGAAAATGGCGACGTGCTGCCGCAGGACAGCAGGCAGGCGATCAGCTGGTACCGGCGCGCGGCCGAGCAGGGCCACGCCAGTTCGCAGTTCAACCTGGGGCTGATCTATGACAATGGTCAGGGCGTGCCCTGCGATAAACAGGCGGCGCTGGAATGGTATGTCAAGGCGGCGGGGCTGGGCCATGCGGCGGCCCAGCACAACCTGGGCCTGCATCATGAACATGGCGCCCACGATTACGCGCAGGCGCAAGCGTTTTACCGCCAGGCCGCCGAGCAGGGCTTTCCCGCCGCGCAGTACCAGCTGGGACTGTTGCATGAGCATGGACAGGGCATGCCTGCCGATGCGCAGGAAGCCATCTTCTGGTACCGCAAGGCGGCCGACCAGGGACATGTGCGGGCGCAGTTCGACCTGGGCCTGCGTTATGAACATGGCCAGGGCGTACCGCAGGATCTGTCGGTGGCGCTGGAATGGTATCGCCGCGCCGCCGAACAGGACTACGCGCCGGCGCAATACATGCAGGGTGTCTTGCATGACCGCGACGACGGTCCCGCGCCCGACAGCCAGCAGGCCTGCGCCTGTTATTGCCGCGCCGCCGCGCAGGGCCACAGCCTGGCCCAGTTCGCGCTGGGCCTGCGGCATGACAATGGGCAGGACGTGCCGCAGGACTATGCCGCCGCCTGGGACTGGTATGCGCTGGCCGCGCGCCAGGGCCATGCGCGGGCGCAGATGAATCTGGGCCTGATGGCGGCCAGCGGCCAGGGCGGTCCGCTCGATTTGCAGCAGGCGTACATCTGGCTGTCGATGGCGGCGGCGGCCGGCGTGGCCGGCGCTGAAAAATCCCTGCGCCAGACGGCGGCGCGCATGCGCGAGACGGATCTGGCGCGGGTATGCGAACAGCTGGCGGCGATAGCCGGCTGAGCCATGTTGCCCACATTAGCGTGCGCGGATACAACAGTAGGTGCTGTATAGTCCTTTCCCTTCGCCATCTGTGGCTCTCCTTGTTTTCCCCAAGACGCAAAAAATTGCTGCGGTATTTGCGGTTTTGATGTGCTAAGGTTCCAGCAGAAGGTGGTCTGTCTATTCTTTAGAAAAGGAAAACTATGCGCCTGAACCCTTCCACTGGCCGTTCGGCCGCCCTCCTGTGCGCGCTGGTGTTGCTGTCGTCCCGCCCCCGCG
>NZ_JABXFH010000068.1:0-20758 GCF_013372745.1 Janthinobacterium sp. BJB401
CCGTGGCGCTCGGGACATTGCCCTGCGTCCACCACTTGGCCTTGTAGGTGACGCCCTGGTACAGCACGCACTGGCCGCCCGTGTAGACGGTGGCGGCATCCCAGACGGCGCACGCTTCGACGGCGGCGAGCAAGGTGTTCGGGGTGGCGGTCGTACCGTCCTGGCCGCCGCCGCAGGCGACGAGTACGCCGCTGAGCAGGGCCATCAATAATGCATTCGATTTCATGTTGTATTGGTCTCCGTTATGGTTTTACATCGAGAGCTGTTGCAGGCCCCTGAAGGGGCTCTTGTCAACTGTTATCCCTGGCTGGCTGGTCCTGCTTTTGCTGCTACTGCAACTTCACATTCCAGTTGGCTTCCACGCATTTCACGTAGTTCCCGGCCAGCAAGGCGCTGTACGGGGTTTGATAGCTGACCAGCTGGCATTGGTTGTCGCCACCGGCGCTCCAGTTCTTTTCCCAATAAATGTTGTAGGAAGCGGAACTGGCCGGGGTGAAGCGTTGCATGTTGGCGCAAGACAGTTGTTCGCCGGAATAATCCCAGCCCATGTCGGCGGCAAATTGCTTGTAGTAATCGATGCGGTTTTGCGCGGCCTGCTTTTCCGTGCCCTGTCCGCATTCGGCGTTGATGATCATGATGGTGGTGGCAAAGTTATTGCCCGCACCCGCCGTCGTATCGGCCGCGTTCGGCACCCACGTACCGTCCAGCACATGCAGCATCGACGGCTTCGGCGGTTGCGGATAGACAAAGAAAAACGTGGCCGAGGCCAGGTTCAGCCAGGTCGACGCCACCAGGTCCGGGTTCTTCAGCAGAACGGACTGGTCGCCGTCATGCATGGCTTGCGAAAATGGGCCGTAATTGTAGTTGTACGACAGCTGCTTGGCGCCGCGGCCGAAATACTTCTTGAAGCTGCCATCCGCGTTCTTGCCACAAGTCCACACCTTGTTGAAGACGGGGTCGGCGCACTCGATGTTGTAGCCGCAGCCGGCGCCCGTTTCGTCGCAGCCCAGCTCGCGCAAATACTTCAAGCCCTGGCGCCATTGCGGCAGCGGGCTGCTGGCGTTATGGTCGCCCGTTTCCTGCACAAAATGGGCGAACATGGTGGACAGGCTGTGGCGGCAGATGGCGTCCGCATTGCGTCCGTCGCTGTAGTCGTCACACACGGCGGGGAACTTGGCCACGGCTTGCAGGAAGCGCTGGTAGGTATAACTGGCGTCGCGCGCGGCAAAATAATAATCCCACTTCGCCGCCGGCAGCAGGCGCTCGACCCGCTTCACGTTGAGCGGATTGCTGGCCAGGCCAGGCTGCACGGCTTCGACGGCAGCATTGCCCAGGGTGCGGATCGAGGCCTTGACCTTGCGGAAGAAATCGTTGTTCGTCAGCGCCGCCTCGTTCGCCTCGGCCTGGGCCTTGGTGGGAATGCCAGGCGTCGGCGTTGGAGTCGGCGTCGGCGTCGGCGTTGGCGTCGGCGTTGGTGTCGGAGTGCTCGTATCGAGGCTCCACGGTCCCCACTGGTCGTTGTTCGGTGCCGTGCCCTGCACCCACCATTTGGCGCGGTAGACCTTGCCGTCATAGACGGCGCATTGTCCCGCCGTGTAGACGGCAGCGGCGCTCCAGGCGGCGCAACTGTCGCTGGCAGCCGTGGCGGCCAGCAGGGTCGATGGGGGTTCGGTGGTGGAATTGCCGCCGCAAGCGAGCAGCGCGCTGCCCAGCAGGCCAGCCATCAAAGGCGAGGCCAGCCGGCTAATTTGCCGTGTCTTCACAGTGTCTCCTGAACGTTATACGAAAACTATCGAAGTAGCTTTTTATGTTGTACGTAAAGAAAGCACAGCGAAGCGTCGGCTTTCTGCACAGAGAATGCGACGCCCTAAATTGGTAGTCAAGTGGTTTTGTATAACGGTGTTTTTTACAATACCAGTGCTGAGGATTGTTGCTTTGGCAAGCGATGCAGCGGCGAATGGGGGAAGTAAAAAAAGCCCGCTGCGCAATGGCAGCGGGCAATACCGCGCAAGAGGGGTGGCGGCAAGTGGTATTAAGGGTTGCCGCGCGTCCGGGACGAACTTATCTGTTCAGCACGTACTTCGCCAGACTGGCCGCATCGGCTGCACTGAGCTGGCTGAACGGCGGCATGGGCACGGCGCCCCATTTGCCGGAACCGCCACTGCGGATGTTGGCCGCCACGGCGGCGACACCATCTTTGCCCTTGTACCTGGCCGCCACTTCCGCAAAGCCGGGGCCGACCACCTTCTGGTCGAGCGCGTGGCAAGCCATGCAGCCGTTCGCCGCCAGCAAGGTTTTCACATCCTTGCCGCTGGCGGCCGGGACCGCGGCTGCCACGGGTTTGGCGGCTGCAGCAGGTACGATGGCGCCCCGCTCCACGCCATAGGTTTTCACCAGGTAATCGACCATGGCCGGCACGTCCGCGTCGTCAAACTGGGCGCCGAACGGCTTTTTCATCTTCTTGACGGTCGCTTCCCAGTAGGCGCGCGGCGAAGCGGGCGGCTGGCTCGATGCGTACTGGGCCGCGTGGCACGTCATGCAGTTGCGCTGCACCAGCTGGTAGCCGGGCAATTCGCTGGCTTTGTAGGTCGCCGTTTCCGGCGGCAAATGGATTTCCAGCGCGCACGCGCCGCCCGCCGCCGACAGTGCCAGCGCGGCAAGTAATATCTTCATATGGTTCTCCTCAGACTGCCTGGATGCGCGTGGTTTCCACCACGTTGCGCATATAACCCATGGGATTCCACAGGGCTTTCATGGGCTGGCTCTGGCCGATGCGGTTGACGGCGCGCACCATCAGCACGTGCTTGCCCTTGCGCGGCGCCTTCATGAGCATCGTCCACTCGCGGAACGAGAAGCGCCCCAGGTCCTTGCCCAAGGTGGCTTCCTGCCACGTCTGGCCGCCGTCCACCGATACGCTCACCTCGCTGATGCCCTGGCCGCCGTCAAAAGCGATGCCGCGCAGCGCCAGGTCTCGCCCCGCTTTCACCTGCGCGCCATCTTGCACGCTGGTAATGAACGAGCGCACGTTGAGGCGGCTGATCGGCGTCGTCTTGCCCACGGGCGCACCCGGTTCGATGAAGCCGGAACCGTTGTCGGGAATGCGGTAGCCCGTGCTCATCCAGAAGCCGTCAAACGGCTTGTCGAGCACCGTGATGTCGCTCAAGTGCTTGACCCAGTAAGTGCCATAGAACCCTGGCACGATCAGGCGCAGCGGATAGCCGTTGAGGAAAGGAATGTCCTCGCCATTCATGGCCCAGGCCAGCATGACGTCGCCTGCCATGATGTGCTCGACCGACAGGGCTTTCTGAAAATCGGGGCCATCGCCCACGGGCGGCGTTTCCAGGCCATTGAAGGCGACCTGCACGGCGCTGGCCGCGATGCCGGCCTTTTCCAGCACGGTTTTCAGGGGGATACCCGTCCAGCGGGCATTGCCCATGGCGCCATTGCCCAGCTGTCCGCCGTTCGCGCGCGGGGCGAAAAAGCCGCGGCTATTGCCCGAACATTGCGTCACGGCCACCACCTCGACGGGCGCGGCCAGCTGTTTCAGTTCCGCCAGCGACAATTCCAAAGGCGTTTTGACGAGGCCGGCTATGCGCAGCCGGTAGCTGCTGCCATCAATGCTGGTGGGCAAGCCGCTCCAGTGGTAGCGCACGAAAAACGCGTCATTGGGCGTGATGGCGCCTTCGCTGAAGACGCTGAACGGCGTTTCCAGCTGGGGCGGTCGGCTGGTCAGCAGGATCAGCGGACGCTTTTGCGGGAAGGCCACCAGCTCGCGCTCGCCGTTTTCAAACGGCAAAGTGACGGACTCCGCCAAGGCTGGGCCGGCCACGACGGCGGCGCCCAGGGCGGCCGTCGTGCGCAGGAAGCGGCGCCGGCCTGCGGGCAACAAGGTCGTATCAGACATGTTTGAGCTCCACCTTGGCTTCGTTGCCGCCGTTGCGGTCGTCGTTGACCAGTTTCTTGATGTAGTACATGACGCTCATGATGACCACGCTCAACAGGCCGAACCAGAACGACACGCGCTGCTCCGTATCGGACGACACGCTCATGGCGCCCAGGATCACCAGCATGGCGATGATGGTGAAATACGTCAGGTAGGGAAACAGCCACATGCGCACCTTGATGCGTTCCGGGCATTCGCGTTCCAGCCGGCGACGGAGGCGCAATTGAGATATCGCAATGAGCAGGTAGACGAACAGGATCAGGATACCGTAGGAGTTGACGATGAAGGGGAACACCAGGTCGGCCGAGACATACGAGACGGCGATGGCGAAATAGGCGAACAAGGTGCTGAACAAAATGGCGCGAATCGGCACGCCGTTCTTGCTCAGCTTGACCAGGCCCGTGGGGGCGTCGCCGCGGCGCGTCAGCGCAAAGATCATGCGCGACGAAGCGTACAGGCTGGAATTCAGGGCAGACAGCACGGCCGTCAAAATGATGGCGTTCATGATGTGGGCCGCGTACGGGATGTTCATGACGGTCAGGGCGCTGACGAAAGGCGTGGCGATGGCCGGCGAATCCCAGGGCACGATGCAGACGACGACAAACATGGATCCCACATAAAACATCAGCACGCGCGTGATGACGGAATTGGTGGCGCGGGCGATAGCCTTGGCCGGGTCCGACGTTTCGGCGGCGGCGATGGTGACGATCTCGGCGCCCGAATAAAAGGCCGTGGCGGCGACGGCGCCACTGAGCACCGGTCCCCAGCCATGGGGCATGAAGCCGCCGTTGCTGGTCAAAAAGCCCAGGCTTGGGATGCTGTTGGGCAAGCTGCCCGTGATGAACAGGGCGCCGACGAACAGGAAGACGATGATGGCAACGACCTTGATCGAGGCGAACCAGAATTCGAATTCGCCAAACGCTTTCACGGAGAACAGATTGAGCACCGTCATCGAGACAAGCAGCACCAGGCTGATAGCCCACGATGGCACGTCGGGCAGCCAGAAGTTGACGAGCTTGGCGCCGGCGATGGCTTCCAGCGCTACGACGACGACCCAGAAATACCAGTACATCCAGCCGCTCATGAAGCCGAGGAATTTCGAGACCTTCGGCTTGTCGTCGAAGGCCAGGCGCGCATATTCGTAAAAGGAGCCGACCACGGGCAGGGACGAAGCCAGCTCGCCCAGCATGCGCATGATCAGGACGACGAGGCCGCCCGTGAGCAGGAAGGAAAGGATGGCGGCCGGGCCGGCGGCCTTGGCGATCACGCCGCTGCCGACAAAGAGGCCGGCGCCGATCACGCCGCCGATGGCGATCATGCTCATGTGGCGTTGCTTGAGCGAGTGCTGCAAGCCCGTGTTGTTGTGGTTGTCGCTAATCATGTTTGTCTCCTAGTAATATCTGAAGCTCGGTGCGCCCTGGCCTGCTGCGGCTTGTTCTTGCCGCGCGGCTTTGTTTTATTTGGGCAACACCGTCAAGCAGCATCGATACATCGTGTGAATCAGTCTGGTTGGCCGCATTCCATAAGTCAATCTGGAAATGCAGCGGCCCGGCGCGGCAGCCAAGGGGCAAGCGCGCTGGAGGTTACGTACGGTTAGGGTTGCTAAAAAAAGGGAGCGGCGGCAACACTTGTGGCGTGCGCGCCACTCCCGGGAACGTCTTACACCTTGCCCTTCCATGGCACGAGGGTACGTTCGAGGTAACGCATCATCAAATCAAACAGGAAAGCGAAGAAGCCGATCACGATAATGCCCATGATCACCACATCGCTGGCCAGGAACTCGGAGGCGCTCAGCACCATGTAGCCGAGGCCGCGCGTGGCCGCCACCATCTCGCCCGCCACCAGGGTGGTCCAGCCCACGCCGATGCCGATGCGCATGCCGGTGAGAATTTCCGGTATCGCGGCGCGCAAAATCACGTGCACGATGACCTGGAAACGCGTGGCGCCCATCGAGTACGCCGCGTGGATTTGCTCCAGCGACACGGAGCTGACGCCGGCGCGGGCGGCGATCGCCATCGGCGCGAAGATGGCCAGGAAGATCAGGTAGACCTTCGAAAACTCGCCGATGCCGAACCAGATGATAACCAGTGGCAAGTAAGCGAGCGGCGGCAGCGGGCGGTAGAACTCGATCAAGGGATCGAAGATGCCGCGTGCCACGCGGTTGACGCCCATCATCACGCCGATGGGAATGGCCAGCACGCAAGCCAGGCCAAAGGCGCCGAACACGCGTACCAGACTGGCGACCGTGTGTTCCCACAAAGTGGCGCCGCCGAAGCCGGTGGTGGCCGCCATGATGAATTTCTCGTACACGGCTTGCGGCGAAGGTAAAAACAGCGGTTTGACCATGCCGCTGGCCGTCACGCCAAACCACAACAGCAATACAGCGATGACGGTGACGGTAGCGATGCGGCTGGAATTGCCCTGCCCCGGCGCGCCGAACGCTTCGCCGGGCATGGCGCAGCGGGGAGCGAACAAGCGGCCAAAGAAGCCGGCGCGCTTGGCGGTGGTGGGAGGAAATCCCACGACGGATGGGCTATGCATGGGACACCTCCAGCTCTTTGTTGACTGCGCGCTCGTCGCCATAAATGATGTTGAGCACTGTTTCGCGCATCTTGATGAAGTCCGGGCTCGATTTCACGGCGCGCGCATCGCGGCATTCGAGGAAGCGCTTGTTAAAATCGAGTTCATAGGTATGCGTGATGCGGCCCGGACGGGGCGACATGACGATCAGCCGGTTCGCCAGGAACAGCGCCTCGTCGACGCTGTGGGTAATGAAGAAAAACATGGTACTGGACTTGGCCCAGATATCGAGCAGCAATTCCTGGATGGTTTCGCGCGTCAGCGCGTCGAGCGCCGCCATCGGTTCATCCATCAGCAGCATGGCGGGATTGCTGGTCAGGGCGCGGGCGATGCCCACCCTTTGCTGCATGCCGCCCGACAACTGATAAATCATATTGTCGTGAAAGTCCTTCAAACCGACCAGCGCCAGGTTTTTCGCCGCCTGTTCGCGCCGCACGGCTTTCGCCACGCCTTGCAGCTTGAGGCCGAATTCCACGTTTTCCATCACGTTCAGCCATGGCAGCAAGGCATGTTTCTGGAACACGACGCCACGGTCGGCGCCCGGCCCTTCGACTTTATTGTCCCCGAGCATGATTTCGCCCTTGGAGGGGGCGATAAAGCCCGCCATCAGGCTCAGCAAGGTTGTCTTGCCGCAACCCGAGGCACCGAGCGCGACGACGAAGTCGCCGCTATTGATGGTGAGATTGATATTATTTAAGGCATGTACGCGTTCACCGGCCGTCTTGCCCGGATAAATCACGCTGACATCCTTGACGTAGAGATTTTCCATCATGTGCCCCGCATAGGTGTAGTCACTTCAGTTCAACGCATTCTGTTCAGTCAGCGCGCCCGCAGGCGCGCCATCGCACAACGTTTACTTCAGCAGGCCGGCGGCCTGTGCATACCTGGGTGTCACATACTTGGCGTAATCTGTTGCCAGGGTGTCGATCTTGCCTTCGCCCTTCAAAAATTGCGCCGTGGCCAGCAAGGCTTGCGCCACGCCGCCCTTCGCGCCGCCACCGAGCCAGGCCGGCGACGCCTGCTCCTGCAGCGATGGATAGGCGTACAGGGCCACGGAGGCGGCCACGTCCTTGGCGGCCGCGCCCGAATGCTTGACGTTGGCTTTCACTTGCGGGGAATCGATGGTCCACGCCTTCGGATTGGCGCGGTAGTCGGCATCGGCGGCAGCCATCACCTTGACGAACTTGGCCATGAAATCGGCATTCGCTTCGCCCCAGGCGCGCTCGACGGCCATGCCGTCAAACGTGGCCTTGCCCTTCTTGCTCAGTTCGCCGGACGTGACGAGCACCTTGCCGTTTTGCTTGAGCTTGCTCAATGCCGGATCCCACACGAAGGCGGCATCGATATCGCCCCGTTCCCAGGCCGCGGCGATCTGGTTCGGCTGCATGTTCAGCAATTTCACTTCCGTGGGCTTGATGCCCCACGTTTCCAACGCGAACATGGTGTGGAAGTGCGTGGTGGAAACAAAAGGCACGGCGATTTTCTTGCCGCGCAGGTCCGTCGGCTTGGCGATGCCGGCGCCATTGCGGGCCACCATCGCTTCGGCTTCATTGATGTCGTCGATGATCCAGAACAGCTGCAGGTCGACACCGCGGCTGACGGCCGCCGTCAGAGGGCTGGAACCGATGACGCCGATCTGCACGTCGCCGGACGCCATACCGGTGGCTACCTTGGCGCCCGAATCGAACTTGCGCCAGTTGATTTTATAGCCGGTGGTTTTTTCCACTTCGCCGCTGGCGATGGCCACCAGGAAGGGACCGTTGATTTCCTGGTAGGCAATCGTCACTTCCTTGCCTTGCGCAAAGGCGGTACCGCTGGAGGCCGCCACTACGCCCAGCACCAGGGTGCCGAGGACGGCGCGGCGCATCGTTGAAAAAACCGTTTTGCTCGTATTTGTGTTCATGTCTCACTCCAAGATTTATTGTTATGTGTGAACGTTCGGGCAATATCTGCTCCTTGCGGAACAGGCGCCGCTGGTTGCTCTTTGTCAACCATACGGCGGCTTGGTACGGCTACTGCTATTTAAAACACTTCATCCTTCAAGTGATACCAGCGGTACAGGAAGCGCTGGCCCAGGCGACGGAACGGGGCGAAGGCTTGCGATTCGACCAGTTCCATCATGTTGGGATATGGCAATTTGGAATTGAAGATCGGCAAGCCCGTGTCGCTGGCCTTGCCCGCGATGCGCTCGGCCATGCGCCGGCCCGCCTGCGCCGAGTACATGACGCCGTTGCCGCCGTAACCGAGCGAATAGAAGATCGA
This sequence comes from Janthinobacterium sp. BJB401, assembly GCF_013372745.1. Taxonomy (NCBI): domain Bacteria; kingdom Pseudomonadati; phylum Pseudomonadota; class Betaproteobacteria; order Burkholderiales; family Oxalobacteraceae; genus Janthinobacterium; species Janthinobacterium sp. BJB401. The sequence continues at coordinate 8,786 of NZ_JABXFH010000068.1, forward strand.
TTGCTTCGGGTCCGGTTGCACGATGCGCGGCATCATGTCGTGGCTGACGTCGACCCAGCCCCACCACGAATAATCGATGCCGATCCCGGTCAGCGCGGGGAACTTGCGGTGCAGATCGTTGATCAAAAACTGTTTGTATTTCTCGTCCGGCGCGTCGGCGCCCGTGATGGCACTGCGGCTGCCGATCTGCACGCGGTTGTCCGGCATCAAGCGGTAGTAGTGGCGCAGGATGCGCGTATCCGTGATCACCTGGTGGGTGCGGAAATTACACGCCGCGATTTCCGCCGGGGTCAACGGGCGCGTGACGAGCGAGTTCGACAGAATCGGCAGCAAGCGGTTTTTCACTTGCGGGTGCAGGTGCGGCGAGGTGTAGCCGCCCGTGGCCACGGCCACGGCACGGGCACGCACCACGCCGCCTGGCGTTTGCAGATAATGCACGCCATTGCGCGTTTCCCAGCCCATCACCGGGCTGGACGGGTGCACTTTGGCGCCCAGCGCGCGCGCCTTGCGCAGGTAGCCGAACGCCAGCTTGCCCGCGTGGATGCCGATGCCTTCCGGCTCGTGCAGCGCGCCGGCCGCTTCCTTGTCGTCGACGAATTCGCGCTTGACGGTATCGGCGTCGAGGATGCGCGCGTCATACTTGAAGATCTCGCGCATGATCTTGGCTTCTTTTTCCAGCGCGGGCATGGCTTTCGCCTTGTGGGCGATGTACAGGTGGCCGCCCGGCTGCGGGTCGCAATCGATATCGGCCGTGATCTTCTTGAACGTTTCCATCGCGTCGCACACTTCCGTGTGCAGTTTCAGGGCCGTGTCCAGCCCATAGCGGTCTATCCACTGCGAGCGCTTCAGGCGGCCCGTCGTGCATTGCGCCTGGCCGCCATTGCGCGTGCTGCAGCCCCAGCTGACGCGGTTCGCTTCCAGCACGGTGGCCTTGATGCCGTGTTCCTGGGCCAGGAAGATGGCGCAGGAGAGGCCGGTAAAACCCGAGCCGATGATGGCCACGTCGACGTCGATGTCATGCGTGATGGGGCCGTCATCGGCGGGCGGTTCGCCGGCCGTGCCGATCCAGTAGGTGGGCGCGTAAGCATTGCCGTGGCCGGGGCGCTGGGCCACCAGCGGATCGAAGGCGGGATCGTAGGGCGTGCGGGCAGCGGTGCTGTTGCCCAGTACGTCAGATGGGGTGTCGACAGGTTTGTTCATGATCATTCCCGGTGAACGTGCTGGCTCAGGCGGCTTTGTTGCCGGTAGCGACGGGTGGGCGATCCTTGCGGAAAGCGTTCTTCACGGCGATCTTGCCATCGCGGAAAGTAAAAATGTCGACCATGCGCGCTTCGATGCGCGTGCCGTCCGCCTTGGTGCCGGCAAACGTCGATTCCGTCACGCCGCGCTCGCCGCTGACGAAGTGCACGGGGTTAAGCCATGCCGCGTCGGGGAAGGTTTGCCAGGCCAGCTCAAAGCCGGCGCGCACGGCGTCGCGGCCGATAAAACTCTTGCCCAGCAAATCAGGGCCGGCCACGGCGTGGAATTCGCAATCGTCGGCCATGGCGGCCATCAGGGCATCGATATCGTGGCGGTTCCAGGCATCGCCGAACGCTTGCAGGAAGTCAGTAGTGACAGCGGTGGTGACGGCGTCGGTAGGTACTCGTGTGTTCATTTTTGTCTCCGTGAGTCGAATTTGGTACTATTCGTTCCGTTTTTTAGTATTTTATTGAATTTAAGCTTAATGCTTGGGCTTGTCAAATCAAATAATCCAAATACCGGGACGCTTTGTATTCTTTATTGAAATAGCGATGAAGAAGTGACAATGTGTGAGAATTTCGTCACAGCACTGTGTCGGATTACGCCGGGCTTACGCCCGGCTAATCCGACCTACGCCAGCACCACGCGTAGGTTGGATTAGCCCAGAGGGCGTAATCCAACAACACCATCACATCAAACGTAGTCTTTATACTTGTCCAGGTGACGCACAGGTTTGCTCAGCGCATCGCGGCGGAACGGGTCGCCCAGTTCACGCGTGCACATGATTTCAATGATGGTCGTCTTGCCTTCATTCATCTGCATGTCGATCGCCTTTTTCAGGGCCGGACCCACGTCTTCCAGCTTGTCGACCGTGATGCCTTCGGCGCCCATGGCCCGCGCAATTTCCGCAAAGCTCTGGTTGTCGAGTTCACCGGCGACGAAGCGGCGGTTGTAGAAATCGACCTGGTTTTTCTTTTCCGCGCCCCACTGGCGGTTATGGAACACCACGGCCGTGACGGGAATGTTGTGGCGCACGCAGGTCATCGTTTCCATCAAGCTCATGCCCCAGGCGCCGTCGCCCGCATACGACACGGCCGGACGGTGCGGCGCCGCCACTTTCGCGCCGATGATGGTCGGGAACGCGTAGCCGCAGTTGCCAAAACTCATCGCCGCAAAGAAGCTGCGCGGCTTTTCAAAGCGCAGGTAACTATTGGCCACCGAGTTGATGTTGCCGATGTCGGTCGACACCATCACGTCTTCCGGCATGGCTTTTTCCAGCTCGCGCAAGACCTGGCGCGGGTGCAGATAATTGCCTGGCTCTTTCTTCTGTTCCTCAATCATGTCCAGGCTGTACGCATCTTTTTCGTGTGTCCAGTTCGTCAATTCCTCTTCCCACGCCGCTTTTTCGGCTTGCACGGTGGCATAGCGCTCGTCGCGCGTCGCGTCGCAGTCGAGCGTCTTTCCATCCAGGCGCGCCAGGATGGCTTTCGCGGCCGCCTTGGCGTCGCCGCAGATGCCCACCGAAATCTTTTTCACCAGCCCCAGCATCTTGTTGTCCGCGTCGATCTGGATGATCTTGGCATTCTTCGGCCAGTAATCCATGCCGTGCTGCGGCAAGGTACCGAACGGGCCCAGGCGCGAGCCTAAAGCGACGACGACGTCGGCCTTGGCGATCAGTTTCATCGCCGCTTTCGAACCTTGATAACCGAGCGGACCGCACCACAGCGGGTGGCTGGCGGGGAAGGAATCGTTGTGCAGGTAGCTGTTGACGACGGGCGCGCCGAGGCGCTCGGCCAGGGCCTTGCACTCTTCGATGGCTTCGCCCATGACGACGCCGCCGCCCGAAATGATCACGGGGAACTTGGCCTTGGCCAGCAGTTCGGCCGCATCGTTGAGGCTTTGCTCGCCGCCGGCGCCACGGTCCAGGCGGTTCGGTTTCGGGATTTCCGCCTTGATTTCGCCATAAAAATAGTCGCGCGGGATGTTCAGTTGTGTCGGGCCCATTTCGGACATGGCGCGGTCAAAACAACGGCCCGTGAATTCCGCCATGCGGGCCGGATTCGTCACGTGACCCTGGTATTTCGTGAATTCCTCGAACATCGGCAGCTGATTCGCTTCCTGGAAGCCGCCCAGGCCCATGCTCATCGTGCCCGTCTCCGGCGTGATGATCACGACGGGGGTATGCGCCCAGTAGGCGGCGGCGATGGCGGTGACGCAATTGCTGATGCCGGGGCCGTTCTGGCCGATGACCACGCCATGGCGGCCCGAGACGCGGGCATAGCCGTCAGCCATGTGGCCGGCGCCCTGCTCGTGCACGACGGGAATCAAACGGATGCCGGCCGGCGCAAAAATGTCCATCGGGTCCATGAAGGCCGAGCCCATGATGCCGAACATGTCGGTCACGCCATTGGCGGCCAGGGTTTCCACGAACGCTTCGGAAGGCGTCATCTTTTGCGGGCCGGTGGGGGTGGCCACTGCGGCGGCGGCTTTTTGCTCGGTCATGTCATTCATGGGTGTCTCCTGGTCTGTGGTGATAAGCTTCGTCTAAATTATCAAAAAACGGTATATTTTGTTCCGAAATTTGATATACAATTCAATTTAAGCGTTCGGCAATCAAAAGTCAAACAGAATTTCGAGGAAACGGTACAATTTGAGTTCGAAAATGAAATAACACTCAGACAGACAACCGAGGCCACCATGGACATGATTTCATCCCCAAAACTTGAGCCGGAAAAACTGGAAGGCGACACGCCCACGATGCGTTTGTTTGCCTTGCTGGAAGTGATTGCCGAAAAAGACCAGTTGCTGTCGCTGCAAGCGCTGGTGGAAGAAACGGGCTTGCCCAAGCCCACCCTGCACCGCATGCTGCAACAGCTGGAAAGCGTGGGCGTGCTGCAGCGCGAAAGCGATGGCCGCCACTACAGCACGGGCGTGCGCCTGCGCCGCCTCGCGTCGAACCTCTTGATTAACAACACGTTCCATGGCGCCCGCCGCATGGTCTTGCGCCAGCTGGTCGAGGAAGTGGGCGAAAGCTGCAACCTGACGGCCTTCAGCGGCAGCGAAGTGGTGTACCTGGACCGGGTGGAAACGGCGGCCCCGCTGCGCTTTTACCTGCATCCCGGTTCGCGCGTGCCGGCCCACTGCTCGTCCAGCGGCAAGCTGTTCCTGGCACAGATGACGCCCGTACAACGGCGCCGCCTGCTGGGCCATATGGAATTGACGCGCTTTACGGACAAGACGGAAACGGATCCCGTCAAGCTGGAACGCGAACTGGAACTGGTGCGCCGCAACGGCTATGCGCTGGACGACGAGGAATTCCTGCCCGGCCTGCTGTGCGTGGCCGTGCTGGTGCCGAACCCAAATGGCCGCTCGAACCTGGCCGTGGCCATCCAGGCGCCCATCATCCGTTTGACGCACGACAAGGCTTTACATTTCTTGCCAGCATTGCAGCGCGCCGCGCAAGCCCTGGCCGCCATCGAATCGGAAACCATGCCGACGACGGGCGGGGACGACGACGCATTGCAAACCGGTCATTCATAACCGCCGTAGCGCCCATGCTGCGGTTTCACAGGAGAACAAGGTGCCAGATTCACGCCAACATCCCCCCGCCGCAGCGGCGCAAACCTTGCAGTCCGTGCGCAGCCTGTTCGATATCGACAGCGACCTGCTCGTGCCCGTCTTCACGGAGCGCGACCCGCACGTGCCCGACATCGATCCCGCCTACCGCTTCAACAAGGATGTGACCCTGGCGATACTGGCCGGTTTCACCCACAACCGCAGGGTGATGGTGCAGGGCTTGCACGGCACGGGCAAGTCCACGCATATCGAGCAAGTGGCGGCGCGCCTGAACTGGCCTTGCGTGCGGGTCAACCTCGACGGCCACATCAGCCGCCTGGATCTGGTCGGCAAGGACGCCATCGTGCTGCGCGAACAGCAGCAGGTGACGGAATTCCAGGAAGGCATCGTGCCCTGGTCGCTGCAAAGGCCCGTGGCCCTGATCTTCGACGAGTACGACGCAGGCCACCCCGACGTGATGTTCGTCATCCAGCGCATTCTCGAGCGCGACGGCAAGTTCACCCTGCTCGACCAGAACCGGGTCATCACGCCGCATCCCCACTTCCGCCTGTTCGCCACCTCGAACACGGTGGGCCTCGGCAACTTGAACGGCATGTACCACGGCACCCAAGTGCTCAACCACGCGCAGATCGACCGCTGGAACATCGTTGCCACCTTGAATTATCTGCCGCAGGACGAAGAAGCGCAGATCGTCCTGGCGCGTGTCCCCGCCATGAACGACGAGGCGGGCCGCCAACTGGCCAGCAGCATGGTGGCCGTGGCCAGCCTCACGCGCCACGGTTATGCGGCAGGCGACCTGGCGTGTCTGATGTCGCCGCGCACCGTCATTACCTGGGCGGAGAATTGCCAGATCTTCCGCGACCCGGCCCTGGCATTCCGCCTGTCCTTCCTCAACAAATGCGACGAGGCCGAGCGACCCATGGTGGCCGAGTATTACCAGCGCTGTTTCAATGAGGAATTGCTGGCGAGCCAGGCATGAGTACGGAAGCGACGGCGCCGGCCGCCTACACGCGCGAACAGCAGGAAACGGACGAGTTATGCGCGGGCGCCATCCGCGCCCTCAGCGGTTCTCCCTCGATACGCTACCGGGGCCGGCGCCTGCACGACGGTCACCGCCCCCTGCCCATCCATGCGGCCCATCTGCAGCCCGATGCGGCGCTGCAGGATTTGCCGTCGCTGCGCGGCGCGGCCGACAGCGTGGCCCTGCGGCTGCTGCACACGGATGCCGCCCTGCACAAGTCCCTGTGTCCGCTTGCCCCCGTGGCGCGCCTCGTCTTCGAACTGCTGGAACAGTTAAGGGTGGAAACGCTTGCGCCAGATCAACATGCCGGCGTGATCGCCAACCTGCGCCACCGTTTCACGGCCTGGTCGCATGCATTTTACGATTCCGGCCTGGCGGAAGGCGCATCGGGCTTGCTCTTGTATACAGTGTTCCAGATGTGCTGGTCGCGCCTGACGGCCAGGCCCGTGCTGGAAAAGACGGAAGATTTTATCGAGGCCACGCGCTGGTCGGTGTCCTCAACACTGAGCGGCGACCTGGCTGGCTTGCGCCGCCACCGTGCCGACCAGGCGGCCTTTGCGCGGCACGCGCTGGCCATCGCCCACGCCGTCGATGCCATGCTGAAAGAAGCGCAAGCGGTGCGCGACGGCAGCCAGGACGATGGGGGAGACGCCAAGGCGCAGGCAGCCTTCAAGCTGCTGCTCGATTTCGACAGCGATAACGACAATATTCCAGACGCCGCCCCGCTGGGCGAGAGCCGCGCCTTCAGCGATGGCGATGGCGGCTACAAGGCTTACTCCACAGCATATGACCGCGAGGAAAAAGCGGGCGAGCTCGTGCGCCGCGCCCTGCTGCTCGACTACCGCGAACGCATGGATGCCCGCATCGCCAGCCTGGGCATCAACACGGCACGTCTGGCGCGGCGGTTCACGCAATTGCTGGCCGTGCCCCAGCGCGATGGCTGGTCATTTGGCGAAGAAGAGGGGTATATCGATGGCCGGCGGCTGGCGCAGCTGATCAGTTCGCCGTCCGAGCGCAGGCTGTTTCGCAAGGAACAATTCCTGCCGCAATCCGATTGCCTGGTGTCCTTTCTCGTCGATTGTTCCGGCTCCATGAAGACGCATGCGGAATCCGTGGCCGTGCTGCTCGACATTCTGTTGCGCGCGCTGGACCAGGCCGGCATCACCACCGAATTGCTGGGCTTTACGACGGGCGCGTGGAACGGAGGACGAGTCAAGCGCGACTGGATGCGCGCCCGCTCGCCCGCCAATCCGGGCCGCTTGAACGAACTCGTGCACATGGTGTTCAAGGAGGGCGATACCAGCTGGCGCCGCGCGCGGCCCGACATCGCGGCCCTGCTGAAGGCGGACCTGTACCGCGAAGGCGTCGATGGCGAAGCCGTGGACTGGGCGTGCACGCGCATGCTGGCGCGCCCGGAGCGGCGGCGCATCCTGCTCGTCGTGTCCGACGGTTGCCCGATGGATACGGCCACGAATCTGGCCAACGACGAGTTTTACCTGGCCCAACATCTGAAACAAGTAGTGGCGCGCCGCGAAGCGCAGGGCGCGGTGGAAATCTGCGGTCTGGGATTGGGCCTGGACCTGGGGGCCTACTACAGCCGCAGCCTGGCCACCCCCCTGCCCTCCTCGCTGAACAATGAGCTGTTCAGCGAGATCGCGCAGTTGCTCGGTGGACGCAAGCGCTAGCGGTTCAACTCACCTCATAGCGCACGGCATGCGCTTCCATCGGCAGCGGGATTTCCCAGTTCCACAGCATCGCTTGCAGCTTCTTGTTGCTCAGTGACGTGTCGCGCTGGCCGTTGCGCCGCAGTAACTCCTTGCGCGGCTGCTCCAGGTACACGAGCTCCACCTGCGCATGGTATTTGTACAGCAGGTTGAGCGTCTTTTCGCGCATCAGTTTGGACAGATGCGTGGCGTTCCACACGAACGGTTCGCCACGGCGCAACAATTCGCGCGCCCGCTCTTCCGCATAGTCGCCCACCTGCCCTTCGTTCTTGCCGTGCTTCAAGCCCAAGGCCGTCCGCGCATCGTCAAACGACACGACGGGCAGGCGCGGATGGTGTTTCTCCACCCACGTGTTCTTGCCGGACGCGGGCAAGCCCGACATGACGATCACGTGCGAACCCGGCTCCTGGAACAGGGGATAGTCGGGATGCGCCTCGGCGCCGCGAAAATATTTGACGCGCGTATGGTCGTCGACAAAGGCACGCCGCTGTCCATAACAGCCTTCTTCGCGCGCCAGTTCGCGGAACAGCTCGATGGCGTCGAGTATGCGCTGCGGATCGGGACAGATGCGCCCGCGAATATCGGCTTCGGCCAGCATGGCCAGCAGGCGGATATCCACCTGCCACGACAGTTCGCGCACGGTGAACTCGGGCGTGACGCCGCGCCGCGACGTTTCCAGCGCAAAGAACGGCACCTGGTGCACATTGATCAGGCGGCAGATTTCCTCGCGCGCGGCAAACGGCACGTCGCCATCCCACAGGGCGATGCGCGCATCGAGGGCGCCCTTGCGCGAGTGCCCCGGCTGGCCGATGGCGCCAGTCACCGGATCGATCACCGTGGTGCTGCACTTGGCCACGTCGTGCAGCAAGGCGGCGAGAAACACGATTTCCTGTTCCGCCCGCGTGGCAGCCTGGTATTCGGGCATGGCCAGCAGGGATTCCACCACCATCATGGTATGCGTCCACACATCGCCTTCCGCGTGGTACACGGGGTTTTGCGGCGTCGTCTTGGCCAGTTCCAGCTGCGGGAAGGCGGCCAGGCAAGCATTGAAATCGGGCGACCGGCCCGTTGGCGGCACCAGTTGCTGCAGGGTTTTCCAGTGCATCATTTTGTATTCCTTGAAAAAACTGCCAGTTCGTCGAGCGACCGGCAGGTGTGCAAGCCCAGGCTTTCCCACGTGACGAGCGGCTGCGGTGCGTACAGGTCCACGCCCTCGGCCAGCTGGTTCGGGATCAAGGGCCGCGTGCTGTGGTGCGAACCGCTGTCGAGGATGGTTTGCGTAAAGTCATGGCGCACCAGCTTGTAGCGGGCCAGCACTTGCTCGTCGTCTTCCACTTTCAGATACAGGCCTTCCGCGTGGTCGGACTTGTCCGTCTGCTTCCAGCACAGGTCCAGCGGCAGGCGTTCGCGCGCCACCGCGGTTTCAAAAGCGTCGCGCCACAAGCGGGACTTGGCCAGCGAATGGCGCAGCAGCAGCCACAGCTGTTTCGGCGAAGTCGGCATCAATCCCGCATACAGCACGGGCACGGACAGCACGGGAGAGCCGGCCAGCATGGCGTGGCGGCGCGCCGTCGACAAGAACATCTGGCTGCGGCGGCAATACACGTCGAACTCGTTGAAGTAATGGGGCAGCCGGTCGTAAAACACGGAATGCTTGCTGTACGACCATTCGCCAAACAGCACATACTGGTCTTCCAGCAGGTGCAGCAAGGCGTGTTCGTGCGCATGCGCCCACGGTTTCAACAGGTTGAACTGGCGTTCGCTGCCGCCGCCCGCCAGGTAATGGCCGCGCGACTGCAGCAGCACCTCGCCCGCGTCGCTGAACGACACGGCAGAGTTGGCGCCATCGATTTTTTCCTCGATGACGACGTACTGGCCGGCCAGCTTTTTCAGGGGCGTCTGGTCGGAACCGTCGTCGCCGTCCTGCAGGCGCGAGCCTTCCAGGTGCGGCGTGCGCGGGTATTTGAATAAGGGTAAAGATTGTAAAAACATAGCGTCCCACGCCGCGTTCACCGGGGCGTGTCCATACAGGGTCAGGGGTGCTGACGACGTGTTCGGGCGTGGACGATCAAGACCAGGGTCTCGGATACGTGTGCGGGAAGAGCAAGAGCAGTGCCGCAGCAATCGGGGGCGTCAACGCGCCGAACGATGCTGCAAAGAGCATTTCGTCAGCGTTAGCAGGTGATGGCGAAGTAGCGAGGCACTTTTGGCTCCAATAAGGAAGAGGTTCTAGAAAGAACCGGGAATATAACGGCAGTTTAATTATTTTGCAAGCGCCGCACGCTTGGAGACTAGTCCAGCAATTGCGGCACGGCCGCCGCCATCAGCGAAATGCCGATCAAGGTCAGCACGGCAAACGCGATGCGGCGCATGCCGCGCTGGGCGATCGGCGGCGGGTAGCGCTTGCCAGCCATCGTGGCCAGCACGCCCACGGGCAAGGCCAGCGAGCACAGCAACAGCACTTTTGCGTCCAGCTGGCCCTGGCTACCCGCCATCAGCGAGCGCCCGCCCGCGCTGATGGCGAACAAAAAGATCAGGCTGTAGCGGATGGTTTTCAGACTCATTTCCTGGCGATAGAACTGGTACACGAGCGGTGGCCCGGCCAGCGAAAACAGGCCCGAGAACAGGCCGCCGCACACGCCGCTGATGAAGAAGCTGCGTTTATCCGCCGCGCCCGGTCCCGGCGGCGCTTGCAACAAAATGCTGATGCCGCCATACACGATGGCCGCGCCCAGCAAGAGATGCAGCAGGGGCGCATACGCCTGGTCCAGGTAGCCGAGCAGCAACACGCCAGCCGCCATGGCGGGCAGCAAACCGATGCTGGCGGCGCGGATGGCGCGCCAGTCCAGGTGGTGCAAGGCACCCGGCAAGGCCACGAGGCAATTGGCCAGCGACAATAAACTGACAAGGGCCGCCAGTGCGGGCACGGGCGCCAGGCCCAACCCGCTGGCCACGCCCATGACGATCATGCCCAGGCCAAAACCCGTGACGGTCTGGAAATACGTGCCCGCCGCCACCACGCCCAGCAGCGCCAGCACGGGCCAGCTGAACAACTCAGCGCCCACCCTGGGCCTGCACGGACGTGACCGCGATCACGTTGTACACGTCATCGGCGCTGCAGCCGCGCGACAGATCGTTGGCCGGTTTCTTCAAGCCTTGCAGCAAGGGGCCGATGGCGACGGCGCCGCCCATGCGTTCGGCCAGCTTGTAGCCGATATTGCCCGCGTCGAGGTTCGGGAACACCAGCACATTCGCACGTCCATTCACGACGGAATCCTTGACTTTTCTCTGCGAAATTTCGGCCACAATGGCCGCATCAAGTTGCACGTCGCCATCGATGGCCAGCAGCGGACGCTGGGCCTTGACCCGGTCTGTTGCCGCATGCACCTTGTCGACGGCCGCGTGGTGGGCGCTGCCGCTGGTGGAAAACGACAGCATGGCCACCCTCGGTTCTTCCATCAGCAAGGCTTGCGCGCTGTCGGCGGCGGCCATGGCGATGTCGGCCAGTTCCTCGGCTTTCGGGTCGACCACGAGGGCGCAGTCGGAAAAGATGAAACCGCCCTTGAGGCTGTGGAATGGCTCGCACAGCATCATCAGGAAAAAGCTGGACACGAGCTTGAAGGCCGGATCGACGCCGATGATCTGGATGGCGCTGCGCACCACGTCGGCCGTCGTGTGCACGGCCCCCGCCACGCAACCGTCCGCGTCGCCCAGGCGCACCATCAGGTTGGCATAGCACAAGGGATCCTGCACGGCGGTTCTCGCCTGCTCCACCGTCATGCCCTTGGCCTGGCGCAGCACGAACAATTGCTGGGCATAGTGTTCCGACTCGTCAGACGTTGCCGGATCGACCAGGCGCACGGCGTCCAGGTCCAGCGCGTGTTCCCGCGCCAGGGCCAGGATGGCGGCCGGCTTGCCGACGATGGTGATGTGCGCCAGGCCTTCGGCAGCGGCACGCGCGGCCGCCTGCAGCACGCGCACGTCGTCACCCTCGCACAAGACGATGTTTTTCGGCACGGCGCGGGCTTGCGCGATGATGCGGTGCAGGGCTTTCATGGCGACTCCAATTCGGTAAAAAAATGCCGGAACCATGGAAGCACAAAGATGGCTCCGGCACATAAAACCCGGCGCGATTGCCGGGGTCATACAAGGATCGGTCACAGTGGTGTCGGATTACGCGCATGCAGATGCAGGTACCCGAAATTCCGGGGTCAGACCCGCCGGGTCTGACCCCAGCTTTTGGCCGCTGGCTCAAGCAATCAAACGTAATCTTTATATTTGTCCAGATGCCGCACAGGTTTGCTCAGCGCATCCCGACGGAACGGGTCGCCCAGCTCGCGCGTGCACATGATTTCGATGATGGTCGTCTTGCCTTCATTCATCTGCATGTCGATCGCTTTCTTCAAGGCCGGG
>NZ_JABXFH010000069.1:0-20188 GCF_013372745.1 Janthinobacterium sp. BJB401
AGGGTGCTTTGTGGCCTAACCTCTGACCCATGCAAATGCCGGGGTCGGACCCTGAGGGTCCGACCCCAGTTTTTCTCCGGGTTATAAACTCGCCGCCAGCTCCGCCCCTTCCCGTATCGCCCGCTTGGCATCGAGTTCCGCCGCCAGCGCGGCGCCGCCGATCTTGTGGAAGCGCGGGCCGCCTGCAGCCAGCGGTTTGCCGTCCTTGTCCGTTTCCGGCATGAGTTCCGTCAGGCTGTCCTGGCCCGCGCAGATGATCACGTTGTCCACCGCCAGCAGGCGCTGCTCGCCGCCCACGGTGATATGCAAGCCCTGCTCGTCGATCTTGTCGTAACTCACGCCGGCCAGCATGGCCACGCCGTTTCTCGCCAGCGCCGCCCGGTGCACCCAGCCCGAGGTCTTGCCCAGCCCAGCGCCCACTTTCGAGGTCTTGCGCTGCAAGAGGAAGATTTGCCGCACGGGATGGGGGGCTGCGGGCGGCACCAGGCCGCCACCGGTGGCCGCATTCAAGTCCACGCCCCACTCGCCCGCCCACGTGGCCACGGGTTGCGGCAGCGGATGCGCCGGGTCGTGCAGCAGATACTCGCCCACATCGAAGCCGATGCCGCCCGCGCCGATGATGGCCACGCGCGCGCCCACGGGCTTCTTGGCTTGCAGCACATCCAGATACGACAGCACCTTCGGATGGTCGATGCCGGGAATGGCCGGCAGGCGCACCTTGATGCCGGTGGCGACGATGACGTCGTCATAGCCGCCGGCCAGCAATTGCTCGCGCGTGACGCGCTGGCCCAGGCGCAGCTTGACGTCCAGCAGCGCCAGCCGGCGCGCAAAATAGCGGATGGTTTCCGTAAATTCTTCCTTGCCGGGAATTTGCATGGCCACCTTGAACTGACCGCCGACGCTGTCGCTGCTGTCGAACAGGGTCACCGCGTGCCCGCATTCGGCCGCCACGCAGGCGGCGGACAGGCCGGCCGGGCCAGCGCCGACGACGGCCACCCCGCGCGGCACGGCCTTTTTCGCGTAAACAAGTTCCGTCTCATGGCAGGCGCGCGGGTTGACCAGGCAGCTGGCGCGCTTGTTGGCGAACGTGTGGTCGAGACAAGCCTGGTTGCAGCCGATGCAGGTGTTGATCTCGTCCGCGCGGCCCGAGGCGGCCTTGGCGACAAAATCGGGGTCGGCCAGGAAAGGGCGCGCCATCGACACGAGGTCGCAGTCGCCCCGCTCGAGGATGGCATTGGCTTCGTGCGGCATGTTGATGCGGTTCGACGCCACCACGGGTATCGTCACTTCGCGGCGCAAGCGGCCCGCCACGGAAGCGAAGGCGGCGCGCGGCACCGAGGTGACGATGGTGGGCACCCTTGCTTCATGCCAGCCAAAGCCCGTATTCAAAATCGTCACGCCGGCCTGCTCCAGGGCCTTGGCCACCGTTACCACGTCCTCCCAGGTGTTGCCGCCCTCGACCAGGTCGAGCAGGGAATGACGGTACATGATGATGAAGTTGGGGCCGACGGCGGCGCGGATGCGGCTCACGATCTCCACGGGCAGGCGCATGCGGTTTTCGATCGTGCCGCCCCAACGGTCCTGGCGCAGATTCGTGCGCGCGCACAGGAACTGGTTCAACAAATATCCTTCGCTGCCCATCACTTCGATGCCGTCATAGCCCGCCTTTTGCGCCAGGCGCGCGCAGCGCACGTAGTCGCAGATGGTGCGTTCGATGCCCCGTTCGCTCAAGGGGCGGGGACGGAACGGCGAAATCGGCGACTTTTTGGCCGATGCCGACACGACGAACGGCTGGTAGCCATAGCGGCCCGCATGCAGGATCTGCATGACGATCTTGCCGCCCTCTTCGTGCACGGCGCGCGTCACCTTGCGGTGGTTCGGCACGTCGCCGAGGAAATTGAGGGTGCCGCCGAACGGCAGCAGCCAGCCCTGGCGGTTCGGCGAGATGCCGCCCGTGACGATCAGCCCCACGCCGCCGCGTGCCCGTTCGCGGTAAAAGGCGGCCAGCTTGCCATAATGATAAAAGCGGTCTTCCAGGCCCGTATGCATGGACCCCATGATGACTCTGTTGCGCAAAGAGGTAAAACCCAGGTCGAGCGGGGCCAGCAGGTGGGGATAGGCAGTCATGGTGATCGGTCCGGTAGAGGTGGTATGCAGGCCGTACGGTAGCAAGCATTGCCGTTCGCCGCAGTGTATTTCTCTAGACCGGGAGTTCTAAATCGCCCGGCGCGCGGGCCGGCGATGGGTACAGCTTGTGCAGGGCGCAAGTTTCCCGTAGGCTAGGTGCATGACGCGACTCTTCCTTTGCCTGCTGATGTTGTGCGCCGTCCCCGCGACCGCGCTGGCACAGGCGACACGCCTGGACAAGCTGAAGGTCGACGTCAAGCGCATCGAGGTCGACGGGCAGCGCATGTATGAAGTCGATGCCAGCGGCAGCGTGCAGGCGCCGCCGGCGTCCGTGTGGAAGACCCTGACCACCTACGAGCGCATGAATGAGTTCGTGCCCGACCTCAGCTCCTGCCGCGTGCTGTCGCGCAACGGCAATGAAGTCATCATCGAGCAGCAGGGCATGGCGCGCTTCCTGTTCATGAACCACCCCATCCACCTGGTGGTGCGGGCCACGGAAACGCCGTTCACGGCCATCGATATCGCCCTCGTTTCAGGCGACATGCGGCACTACGAATCGCGCTGGAATCTGTATCCGATCCCCGAAACGGGCGGCACGCGCATCGTCTTTTCCAGCCGGCTGATGCCGGGCTTCTATGTGCCCGGCATGCTGGGCACGACCATGATACGCGGCGATATCGAGCGCATGATGGCGGCCGTGCTCACTCGCATCGACAGCCAGCACGCCGATAAATCCGGATAACTACGCCAGATACGTGTCGCGGTCGCGGATTTCCGCGAAGTTTTCCAGGCTGCCCAATTTTACCGTCACAGGGTTCAGGCTCGCTTGCGGCTGCATCGAGCGCCAGGCGAACAGCCATTCCTGCTCGGCTGCTTCGGCGCGCGTCTTGGTGAAAGCGGCGCCCAGGGCGGCGCGCTGGCCATACTCAACGACGCCATCGATACCGGCCCAGCTGGGCAAGGTGCGCTGCACGGCGCGGTGCAGGCATTCGCCGAATTCTTCCGTATTGTGGATGATCAGACAGGCGTCGGCCGGGGCGAACAGGTCGAACAGTTGCTTGTCCCACACTTGCGAAAAGCTCAGGGTCAAACAATTGCCCGCAGGCGTCAGGCGGAACTGGCCCAGGCTCAGGGCCTGCTCGAGTTCGCTGCGCTGGCCGTAGCGGTGCAGGGTGGGGGGACGTTTGTAATCGTGCATGCTGGACTCGTTCTTCAATAGTAGGGTAAACCGGCGCGCCGCTTACCGTGGCGGGCGGATATGGCGCCGGATGCGCTGGGCCGTCGCGGCCAGATAAATTTCGCGCAGTAAATAAATAAAACAGCCGATCAGGCAAATCACGGCCAGCACAAAGAAGGCCGCGATGTATTTGTCCAGGGTCAGGTTCAGAATATCGCCCAAAAACAGCATGGCGATGATGACGCAGACGAAGAAACCACACGCCGTGCTCAGCGAAATCGAATAATTGATCAGATGGGTACGCTGATACAAGGTATCTAGCTCATCCATATAGAAATCGTTGTAGCCGATGTCGAGCCGGTCTTCCAGCACGCGCGTGCGGTCGATGATGCGGCCCAGGCGGTTGGTCAGCACCACCAGCATGGTGCCGATACCGGTCAACAGGAAAACCGGCGCAATCGCCAGCTGGATGATATGGCCGATGTCGCCGATCTGTATGTTCATGGATAAAAAGTCGTGGGTTCACACCGGCGCCCGACCCTGGCGCCAGCACAGGCCATAGTGTAGCAGGTGGCGCACGCCGGCTGGCCGCTTTGCCAACCGGCGTGGTCTGGCGTCATGCGAAGCCGCGCCCCGGCACGAAGCGCTCGGTGGCGCGCACCAGCGCCGAAGCGATGCCGTGTTCGAGCGCGCCATGGCCCGCGTCCGGGATCATTTCCAGCTGCGCGCCAGGCCAGGCTTGCTGCAAACGGTAGGCCGACAGCGGCGGGCAGATGGCGTCGTAGCGGCCCTGCACGATGACGGCCGGCAAATGCGCGATGCGCCCCATGTTGCGGATCAGCTGGTCTTCCTCGAAAAAACCGAGATTGGCCATGTAATGCGATTCGAGCCGGCCCACGCCCAGGTCCAGCGCATCGTTCGGCGCATCTTCCGGTTGTGGCATCAGATACACGCGGCGCCCCTCGAAGCGGCTCCAGGCGCGCGCCGCAGGCCAGTACACGGCCGGATCGCTGCTGAGGATGCGTTGCACGTAGGCTGCCAGCAAGTCGCCCCGCTCCCCTGCCGGAATGGGCGCGGCAAATTCTTCGTACAGTTCCGGATAAAACCAGCGCACGCCTTCGATGAACCAGTCGATTTCCGCCTGCGTGCACAGGAAAATGCCGCGCAATACGAAACCGAGGCACGCTGCCGGATGCGCCTGGCCATACGCCAGCGCCAGGGTCGAGCCCCAAGAGCCGCCAAACACCAGCCATTGGGCGATGCCGAACTGGGCACGCAAGCGTTCGATGTCCTCGATCAGCAACTGCGTCGTGTTGTTGCGCCATTCGCCCAGCGGCGTGGACTTGCCGGCGCCGCGCTGGTCGAACAGGATCACGCGGTAGCGCTGCGGGTCAAAAAAGCGGCGGTGCTGCGGCGACAGGCCCGCGCCGGGGCCGCCATGCAGGAACAGCACGGGAATGCCGTCGGGGTTGCCGCACTCTTCCCAATAAATGGTGTGGATGTCATCGACCGCCAGCATGCCGTGCCGGTTCGGCGACAGGGCGGGAAACAGGGGTGACAGGGTATCTGGCATGGCGGTCCTTGGAGTGGCGGTCAGGGCGCCAGGCGCGAGTCCTGGCAACTATTCCAATTATAGTGCGCCCCCGGCGCCTCAGGCCAGCAGCAAAGGCAGGCGGTTCGACGACTTGATTTCGCGCATCGACAGGCTGGACTGGATCTCCGCCACGCCAGGCAGGCGGCGCAGCACGGTCGAGACGAATTCGCCATACGCTTCCAGGTCGCGCGCCACCACTTGCAGGAAATAATCGGCTTCGCCGGCCACATTGTGGCACGACAAAATCTCGGGAATCGTCGCGATCGCTTGCTCGAACTGCGACGGCTGTTCGCCGCCATGGTTGGCAAACACGACCCGCACGAAGGCCACCAGGCCGATGCCCAGCTTCTTGCGGTTGAGCAAAGCCTGATAGCCGGTAATGAAACCTTCCTCTTCCAGGCGGCGCAAGCGGCGCCAGACGGGGGTTTCGCTCAGTTTCAAGCGCTCGGCCAGGCGTGCATTCGACAGCCGTCCTTCATCCTGCAACAGCCTGAGTATCTGCAAATCGGTGGCGTCGAGGCTAACTTCTGAAATTTTCATCTAATTTTTGTTTTTATACGAGTGGAATCTACCCGAATACTAGGGCATGCAGGGCAGGAAAAGCAAGCACATTTCATCGCAGCAAGAACATAATGGAAACCGGCGAGCAGGCTGCACCGTGCGCATGCTCCCGCTTTCTTTTCGACTGGCCCATGTCCGATTCTACCTTCCTGATGTACCTGCTGGCACTGGCTGGCGCCTTTTTATTACCGGGCCCCGATATGGCGCTGGTACTGGCGACGGGCGCCGCGCGCGGCGTGGCCACGGCGCTGGTGACGGCCGTGGGCATTGCCGGCGCGCGCGCCGTGCATGTGGCGCTGTCGGGCGCGGGCCTGGCGGCGTTGATGGTGACGCATCCGCAAGCCTTGCAGTGGGTCAAATGGGCGGGCGCCGCCTACCTGCTGTACCTGGCGCTGCGTTTGCTGCAGTCGGCCCTGTCGAGCAAAACGGCGCAGGAAGCAGCCGCTCCCGCCACGGCGCATGGCGCCCGCGCCAGCCTGGTGCGCGGCTTCCTGACGAATCTGCTCAATCCGAAGGCACTGCTGTTTTGCAGCATGTTCCTGCCGCAATTCGTCGTCGGCAGCGAGCAGGTCGGCATGCAATATCTGCGCCTGGGCGCCGTGCTGGTGCTGATGGGCCTGCTGTTCGATGCCCTGTATGCGGTCCTGGCCGCGCGCCTGGCGCGCCGCCTGCGCGGCAAACCCTCGCCTTACGGCAAGTTCGTGCTGCCCACCGTCTTCGTCTTGCTGGCCGGGCGGCTGGTGCTGGGCTGACCTTCAGGCGGAAGCGTCGCCCCGTCGGCAAAGAAGGCGGGATAATCGTTCAGCAGGCTGCGCTCCAAATCGTTGACCTTGCGAAATTGCCGCAGCGACGGCGCCATGGCCCGCCCCGCATCCCAGCTGCGCCAGGCATTCGGCGCATCGAACTGCGCCAGCAAGGCGTCGCCCAGGTCCTGGTACGCGGCCGCCATGTGCGGCCTGGCCTGCAGCACTTGCAGATACAAGGCGGTCGCCTCCGGCCATTGCCCCAGCTTGGCACGCAAATTTCCCTCGAACAAGGCCAGGACGGGCTGCTCCAGCCCCGTTTGCTTCCTCAATTCCTGCACGGTGGCCAGCGCGTCCGCGACGCCCTCCTGGTTCTTGGCCAGCAATCCCCGCGTCAGATCGTGGATGGGCTGGCATTCCTGCATGGCCCGTATCTGCTGGGGCGACAGCTTGTCGACCAGTTCACCCGTGGAAAAATGGTCTTCCAGCATGGTCAAGAAAGCCTCGAAGGGCTTTTCCGCGGCAAAGAGCTTTTCCGCTTCGCTGCGCAGCGCGAGATGTGCCTGGGGGCCCAGCGGCGGCAGCGACGCCGCCTGCGCCAGCACGCTTTCGAGCGGCGGCGCATTGGCCGCCAGCGCGCGGGGCCGGTAGCCGGCCAGGGAATACGTGGCGGGCGCCCCCACCGTCATGGCGCTGATGCGGAAATGGCGCGCGACCTTGCCGCCCACTTCCTCATAGTGCAAGGTGAGGTCGGCGGGAATGCGCTTGCCATCGGCCAGCAGCTTCAGCACCAGCGGATGGCCGCCCCAGGTGTAGCGCAAGTACTGGGCAAACGCCGTCGCATCGTCATTACTGACGGGGCTGCCAGCAATGCCCAGGCGCAGCAGGGGGTGTCCGTCGAGCGACCACAGCACTGCGCCGTCGAGCACTTGCGGCGCCAGCGCGTTGCGCCGCCTGGCCGCCGGCACGGACAACGCCTGCTCTTCATACACGGGCGGCGTGACGTGGGCTTGCAAGCCGCCAGCCTGGAGCGCGCCGGCCATGCCCTGGCGATGCGCGATCTCGATGCGGCGAAAACCCGCCACGTCGAACAGTGAATACGTGTCGTAGGTGGACGCCGCCATATCGATGACGTGGCGGCGGCGCGTGGCAAAGTCGAGCACGGTCAAGCTCTTGCCATCACGCACGCTGAGGTAATGTTCGCCCAGCACGACATCGCTCTCCTGCGTATCGCGCGCGGGCAAGCTGGTTTTCACGCCGGGCTGGTTGACACGCTCGGTCGTCACCGTGACGTGGAAGGCGACGCTGGCCTGGGCCGCGCTGACGCCCAGGAATAGAATGGCGGCCACGCTGGCGCGGCGCAAGGCGGGAACAAGGGTCATGGAGATGATGCAGTGGAGAAATACTGATTTTAAGGCAAATCCGGCCATCCCCTTGTTTTGCTGCCCAGCATAAAAAAAGACAGCGGCAGCTGTCTTTTTCGTTTTACCTCAACAACGATTACGACATGTGCTGGCCGCCGTTGATGGAAATGTTGGCGCCCGTGACGAACGCCGCTTCATCGGAAGCCAGGTAAGCGACCAGGCCGGCCACTTCTTCCGGCTTGCCCAGGCGCGCCATCGGAATTTGCGGGATGATTTTGCTGTCGAGCACTTCCTGCGGAATCGCCATGACCATCTTGGTGCCGATGTAGCCTGGCGAGATGGTGTTGACGGTGACGTTCTTGCGCGCCACTTCCAGCGCCAGCGACTTGGTGAAACCATGCATACCGGCTTTTGCGGCCGAATAGTTGGTCTGGCCGAAGGCGCCCTTCTGGCCATTCACGGACGAGATATTGATGATACGGCCCCAGCCGCGTTCCACCATGCCGTCGCAGACGGGCTTGGTCATGTTGAAGACGGAATCGAGGTTGGTGCCCATCACGGCATCCCAGTTCGGCTTGTCCATCTTCTTGAACGTCATGTCGCGCGTGATGCCGGCGTTATTCACCAGCACGTCCACAGGACCGATTTCCGCTTCCACGGCCGCCACGCAGGCAGCCGCCGAATCGTAATCGGCCACGTCGCATGGGTAGGCCTTGAAGTCATAGCCCATGTCCTTCGTCGTCGCCAGCCATTCCGCGACCTTCGGATTGCCTGGGGAATATGTGGTCACCACGCGATAGCCGAGCGCCGCCAGCTTGAAACACACCGCTTCGCCCAGACCGCCCATGCCACCAGTTACCAATGCAACTCTTGCCATTTTCATCCCCTCAGTGTCGTTCTGTTGCTAAAAAGTTAATTATTTAAATAAAGCAGCATAAAACCGCCGCATGACGGCGGCGTACCGCATCGCACCCAAGCGTAGCGAGCGGCGATGATTTGTGGCTAAGAAGCGCAACCGTGCTCTAGCACGGTGAGCATCGCAGGCCGCAAAGCGCGCCGCGCAGTAGCTTGGGTGCGGTGCAAGCTACTTAATCGCGCTCGATCGCGAGCGCCACGCCCATGCCGCCACCGATGCACAGTGCTGCCAGGCCTTTCTTGGCGTCGCGGCGTATCATTTCGTGGATCAGGGTGACCAGGATGCGTGCGCCGGACGCGCCGATCGGATGGCCGATGGCGATCGCGCCGCCGTTCACGTTGATCTTGCTGGTATCCCAGCCCATTTCCTTGTTGACGGCAATCGCTTGCGCGGCAAACGCTTCGTTGATTTCCATCAGGTCCAGCTCTTCATGCGTCCAGCCGGCTTTTTTCAGGCACAGACGCGATGCGGAGACGGGGCCCATGCCCATGACGGCCGGGTCCAGGCCCGACGAAGCGTAGGCCTTGATGCGCGCCAGCGGCTTCAAGCCCAGTTCTTTCGCTTGCGAGGCGGACATCATGATGACGGCGGCGGCGCCGTCGTTCAGGCCCGACGCATTGCCGGCCGTGACAGTACCGTCCTTGGCGAACGCGGGGCGCAGGCCGGACAGCGATTCCAGGGTCGAACCAGGCTTGATGTATTCATCGCTGTCGAAGACGACCGTGCCTTTTTTGTTGGCGATTTCCAGCGGCAGGATTTCATCCTTGAACTTGCCCGCTTTTTGCGCCGCTTCCGCCTTCAGTTGCGACTGCAGCGCGAACTCATCCTGCTCGGCGCGCGTCACTTCGTATTTCTTGGCGACGTTTTCCGCCGTGATGCCCATGTGGTACTGGTTGTACACGTCCCACAGGCCGTCGACGATCATGGTGTCGATCATCTTGAAGTCGCCCATGCGGAAACCGTCGCGCGAGCCGTTCATCGCGTGCGGCGAGGCGCTCATGTTTTCCTGGCCGCCGGCGATGATGATGTTGGCGTCGCCGCACTTGATTGCTTGCGCCGCCAGGTGCGTGGCCTTCAGGCCGCTGCCGCATACCTTGTTGATGGTAAATGCCGGGATGGCGCTGGGCAGGCCAGCCTTGATGACGGCCTGGCGCGCGGCGTTCTGGCCGACGGCGGCCGTCAGTACCTGGCCCAGGATCGCTTCGCCGATCAGGTTCGGGTCGATGCCGGTTTGTGCCAGCAAGCCCTTGATTACATGCGCGCCCAGTTCGGACGCAGGAATCTTGGCCAGACTGCCACCGAATTTGCCGACTGCGGTACGGCCGGCGGCCACGATTACGACATCATCCATTTATTTCTCCGATATGCAGGCCACGAGGGCCAAGGTCAAGGTGCTAATAGAATCCAATGAGAATCCGGGGAAGACACAGCAAGCTGCGTTTCATTCTAGCGCGGCATGCGCCGCAGTTCCAGCGCCGCACCGCAGGCGGCGGCGATGACAACCTGCTTGCGGTACTGGCGGGCGGACTGGCGCGGCGGATAGCCGCTGCCGGGCCGCAAAACGCTTACGCCTGGCGAGCAGGACGCGTGTTTTTATTTTTATCATACCCTTCATCGGCGCCGCCGAAAGTGGTTTTTAGAAAATTATTGAAGGGAATAATCAAGGGCACGGGCGTTTGCTTTACCACCTGCAACAGCTCGCCAAATTTTTGACGCGATGCAGCAAACTCACCCTTTGTCACAGTCTCGAATTTCTCCTGGGTTTCTTGAGCAACATCCTTTGCCTGGCGGCCATATGCACCGATGCGCTCGATGGCCAGTTGCGACTGCGTGCGCGACAGTTGCAGCAGCGCTTGCGTATCCTTCACGGACAGCAGCTGATTGCCCGCTACCGTAGCGGCGGCCAGCGCCGAGCGGGCCGTATCGAGCTGCAATTCCAGCACGCTGGCACCGCTGTCGACGACGGCCTGGGCATACGCTTGCGCGCTGATCAATTGTGCTTCCACCACGGCCTTGCCGGCCAGTGCCCATTGTTCGGAAAATGAAAACATGTCGTTTCTCCCCAAAGAGTAGGCGACGCCATGTTGCGCCGCACAGTGCTCAACTGTAAGCGGTGGTTCATTGCTGAACCTTGATATTTATCAAGCTTTCCTGTTGGTTTGTTTCCAACTCAACGTTGATCAAGACAACAACTTGATACCGTCGAGCGAGGCCGCGCACTGCTCGCGTATCACGCTGACGAAATCGCGCACGTACGCCTTGTCCTGCAGATGGTCCGGCACGGAGACATACAAATCGCTCCACAGGCCGTGCTCGCCCACCGGACGCGCCACCACATAATCGTAATCGACGTAATTCTTGATGGCCCAGTTCGGCAAGGCGGCGATGCCGCGCCGGCTCGCCACCAGCTGCAGCACGGCGACCGTCAATTCGGCCGTGCGGCGTTCAAACTGGATGCCGGCCGGCCGCAGCACTTCGCGGATCAGGTCGATGCGCTCTTCCGGCACGGGATAGGTAATCAGGGTCTCGCCCGTAAAGTCGGCCGCCACCAGCCGGCGCTGCGCCTGCAACCGGTGTTTCTGCGCCATCACCACCAGCATTTCAAAGCGGAACAGGGGAAACACGGTGAAATCGGGGCCGTACGGCGAGCCGATCACGAGATCCGCCTCGCCCGAGCGCAGCAAGTCCGCCGGTTCGCTGTGAAAGCCGGAGACAAGATCGATTTCCACTTCCGGCCAGCGCTGGCGGAACGCATCCATCACGGGCATGAGCCAGTCGAAACAGGTATGGCATTCGAGCGCCACGCGCAGCTGCCCCTTGTCGCCCTGCGACAGGCGCGCCACGTCGCGCTCGGCCAGCTCGATCTCGGGCAGCAGCTTGTCGGCCAGCTCCAGCAACCGGCTGCCCGTGGCCGTAAAGGCGATCGGCATCGACTTGCGCTCGAACAGGGGCGCCTTGTAGCGCTCTTCGAGTAAACGGATCTGGTGCGACAGGGCCGACTGGGTCAGGTTGAGCAGCTGCGCGGCGCGCACCAGGCTGCCGGACGAACGCAGGGCGCTCAAGGTGCGCAGGTGACGGATTTCTAGCATCGGGAAAATGAGTGATCTACGTGAATTATTTTCATGTTATTCGGCAAAATGTTTCGTTTTGATTATAGACCAAGTTGCCGCACACTCTAGCGCATTCACATTAAATCTCGATGACATCATGACCATTCGTACCCACACCCTGGGCTTTCCCCGTATCGGCGCAACGCGTGAGCTGACATTGGCGCTGGAAAGCCATTGGCGCGGCGAGGTGTCGGAGGCGGCGCTGGAAGTGACGGGCCAGCAACTGCGCGCGCGCCACTGGGCGCTGCAGCGCGATGCCGGTCTCGATTACGTCACCGTGGGCGACTTCGCCTTGTATGACCAGGTCGCCAACCATATCCAGCTGCTGGGCTGCGAACCGGCCCGTTTCAACTTTGCGCCAGAGCAATCGCCGCTGGCGCGCTATTTCACGATGGCGCGTGGTGAAGCAACGCATGCGGAGCACGCGGACTGCGGCCCTGCGCACGCCGCAGGCACTGCCGCGCTGGAAATGAGCAAGTGGTTTGACACCAATTACCATTATCTGGTGCCCGAATTGTCGCCGCAAACTCAATTTTCGCTGGCCTGCGAGCGCTTGCTGGCGGAAGTGGCCGAGGCGCAGGCGCTCGGTCACCAGGTCAAGGCGGCCCTGATCGGCCCCCTCACCTTTTTGTGGCTGGGCAAGGAAAAGACGCCAGGCTTCGATCATCTGGCTCTGCTGGAACAATTGCTGCCCGTCTACGGCGCCCTGCTCGACCGCCTGAAGCAGCAAGGCGTGGCCTGGGTGCAGATCGACGAGCCGATCCTGGGCCTGGACTTGCCCAGCGCGTGGCGCAGCGCCTTCGAGAGCACGTACTGGCAGCTGAACCAGGTGGGTGTGAATATCCTGCTGGCCACGTATTTCTCGCCGCTGGAAGAAAACCTCAGCCTGACCTGCCGCCTGCCCGTCGCCGGCCTGCATGTGGACGGCATCCGCGCGCCGCATGAACTGATCAGCGTGACAGACTGGCTGCCAGCGCATAAAGTCTTGTCGATAGGCATCGTCGATGGCCGCAACATCTGGCGCACCGACCTTGACGCGGCCCTGGCCGTGCTGCAGCCGCTGGCGGCCAAGCGCAATGGCCAGCTGTGGCTGGCGCCGTCATGCTCCTTGCTGCACGTGCCGTTCAGCCTGGAAGCGGAAACGGAGCTCGACGGTGAAATCCGGACCTGGCTGGCGTTCGCCACGGAAAAACTGGCGGAAATCGCCGTCCTCAAGGACGCGCTTGAAGGCCACCCCGATGACAGCGCACTGGCCGCATTGGCCACTTCCCGTCAGGCCATTGCCAGCCGCCGCGCCAGCCATAAGCGGGGCGAACTTGGATCCGCCGAGTATGAAGCACCGATGCGCGCCGAAATCACCCACGCCGTGGGACGCCAGGAAGCGCTGGGCCTCGACGTGCTCGTGCATGGAGAGGCGGAACGCAACGACATGGTCGACTACTTTAGCGAGCAACTCGACGGTTTTATCTTCACGCGCCACGGCTGGGTGCAATCGTACGGCTCGCGCTGTGTGAAACCGCCCGTCATCTACGGCGACGTGCAGCGCCCGGCCGCCATGACGGTGGCCTGGACGGTGCACGCGCAAAGCCTGACCAATAAACCGGTGAAAGGCATGCTGACGGGCCCGGTGACGATCTTGCAATGCTCGTTCGTGCGCGACGACCAGCCGCGCGCCACGACGGCGCTGCAACTGGCCCTGGCCATCCGCGATGAAGTGGCGGACCTGGAAACGGCCGGCATCGGCATCATCCAGATCGACGAACCGGCCATGCGCGAAGGCTTGCCGCTGCGCCGCAGCCAGTGGGACGCCTGGCTGGACTGGGCCACGCGCGCCTACCGCATCGCCGTCATTCCGCCAGCCCAGTTACGGGTCAACCCGGACTGCGGCCTGAAGACGCGGGGCTGGGCGGAAACGGAAGCGGCTTTAAAGAATATGCTCGCGGCGGCGCGGCAGATGCGCGCAGCTTGATCTCGGACCACGCCCTCAGGGCGCATTCTCGGCTGCTTCCAGGGCGGCGCAGCGGTTTTCCGGGGCGCCGTCCGTTTTTTTTGACCTGAAGTAGGTGTTGCCCTGCGGAATAGCACGCGCCAGGCCCCTGATGCTGATTTTTTTGCAGTAGAATGCAAGAAATTTACTGCTCCCATTGTTGCCGTACGGAACATCTGGCCTGCCGCAGTTTCACTTTGATAAATGTTTATGTCCAAAAGCCCGTCGCAGAAGCCTATCGAAATCAAGATTTCCACCGTCGTTGCTGTCTCTGCCATTCTGCATAGCGCCGATACGCAGGCACTCGATGCCGCCTTGCGCGACATGACGGGAGGCGTGGCCGACTTTTTCGAGGACGACCTGGCCGTGCTGGACGTGGCGGCCTTGCCGCCCGGCAGCGTGCCCATCGATTGGGCCGCCCTCGTGGCCTTGCTGAAAAAATACCGATTGAATGCCGTGGCCGTGCGCAATGCGCCGGCCGACATGCATGACGCCATCCTGGCGCAAGGCTTGAGCCTTGACAGCGGCAAGACGCGCGACGATGCGCCGCCCAAGGATGGCCCCAAGGATACGCCCACGGCCGCCGCCCAGTCCGGCGCCGACGCCCAGGTGATGGTGATCGACACCCCCGTGCGGGCCGGCCAGCGCATTTATGCGCGCGGCTGCGACCTGATCATCACCGCCGTCGTCAACAATGGCGCCGAAATCATCGCCGACGGCAGCATCCACGTATATTCCTCGCTGTACGGCCGCGCGCTGGCCGGCGCCTCGGGCAATGCCCAGGCCCGCATCTTCGCGCTGGCCATGGAACCGGAACTGGTCTCGATCGCTGGCGTGTACCGCACGTTCGAGGATGGTTTCCCCGCAGAAATGGCGCGCGGACCCGCGCAAATTCGTTTGGCTGGCGACAGAATCGATATACACTCTGTCAATCCGGTCACTCCCGTGAACCGCTCTTAAGCTGCACAATTCAAGAGATATCTGAAAAGGATTATTTGTGGCAAGAATTATTGTTGTGACGTCCGGCAAGGGCGGTGTCGGCAAGACGACCTCTAGCGCCAGTTTTTCCACTGGCCTGGCCATGCGCGGCCACAAGACAGCCGTGCTCGACTTCGACGTGGGCCTGCGTAACCTCGACCTGATCATGGGTTGCGAGCGCCGCGTCGTCTACGACCTGATCAATGTGATCAATAAAGAGGCCACGCTGAACCAGGCCTTGATCAAGGACAAGCACTGCGACAACCTGTTCATCCTGCCCGCGTCGCAAACGCGCGACAAGGATGCCTTGTCGGAAGAAGGCGTGGAACGCGTGTTGAACGACCTGATCAACATGGGTTTCGAGTTCATCATCTGCGATTCGCCGGCCGGCATCGAGCATGGCGCGCTGATGGCGCTGACGTTCGCCGACGAAGCCATCATCGTCACCAACCCGGAAGTGTCGTCGGTGCGCGATTCGGACCGCATCCTCGGCATCCTGCAAGCCAAGTCGCGCCGCGCGCAGACGGGCGGCGAGCCGGTCAAGGAACATTTGCTGATCACCCGCTACTCGCCGAAACGCGTGGAATCGGATGAAATGCTGTCCTACCAGGACGTGCAGGAAATCCTGCGCATCCCGCTGGTGGGCATCATTCCGGAATCGGAGCAAGTGCTGGCCGCTTCGAACCAGGGCAATCCGGCCATCCATTTCACGGGCACGGACGTGGCGCAAGCCTATGAAGACGTGGTCTCGCGTTTCCTCGGCGAAGAAGTCGAGTTGCGCTTTACCAACTATGAAAAGCCTGGATTACTCCAGCGCATTTTTGGGGCGAAGTGATATGGCCTTGCTTTCTTTCCTCTTCCCCCCCAAGCCGAAGACGGCCACCGCGGCCAAGGAACGCCTGCAGATCATCATCGCCCGCGAACGCAGCGGACGCGATGGTCCGGACTTCCTGCCCGCCCTGCACAAGGAATTGATCGCCGTCATTTCCAAGTACACCAAGGTCAACGCCGACGACATCAAGATCTCGCTGGACCGCCAGGGCAACCTGGAGGTACTCGACGTCAACGTGGTGCTGCCGGACGCCTGAGTTACTGCTATATAATTTGTGGATATGCCTTCGCTATCCCACTTATTTATAAGTCAAAGGGTTAGCAATACGCTAGCCCTTTTTCAATATGTATTCGAAATTATGAATAGAGATAGAACGGATATCACGTGAAAATTGATCAACTAACGATCCACAATTTCCGTTGCTTTGATCGTACAGTTCTTAAACTTCATCCTAAAATTACTGTCATTGTCGCGCTTAATGGACAAGGGAAGTCGACATTATTAGATGCGATAAAGGTCGCATTGTGGCCTTTTGTTGCTGGATTTGATTTGGGAAGCACAACAAATGATGCTACTGGAATTCAGATAGATGATGTACTTTATGAAAAAACTGCACCCCATGAAATGGAGTGGCGCCTACCTTGCACAATAGCAGCACGAGGGAAAATTGTATTACCCTCGCTAATTTTTGAAGATACCCCATCCAAAGAAAAATATATTGAGAATAAATCAAAATATTTTAGTTGGGATGAAGTACGCTATCGAAGCAGCATTAAAAAAAATACAAAAACAAAATCCAATAGCGAAAGTGATTTTGTAAATTTAAATTTTTGCGCAAAAAATTTAGAAGAACGCATATTTTCTAACCGCAACTTTAAACCCGACGATTTGCCCGTATTAGGATATTATGGAACTGGACGCTTATGGAGCCAGAAAAAACTTACAGGAATATTTGACAAGCCTGACAATGAAACATTCTCTAGAACATTCGCTTACAGAGACTGTTTAGATCCGTCTTCAAGTTATAAGCATTTTTCTCAATGGTACACACGTGCATTTAAATCATTAAGAGATGCACAAATTAAAAATATAGAAAAAAATCAAAAAATAAACTCTAAATTAGACGATATTTTTCTTGCACCGATACTTAATGTTCAACGTGCAATTGATAAAATTCTAAAGACGCATACTGGTTGGCATCAATTAGAATATAGTGCGGAGCATGAGGATTTAGTATTAGAACATTCCGAACACGGCGAACTCAAAGTAAGCCAGCTTAGTGATGGTATTCGAAACATGCTTGCGCTTGTGGGCGATATTGCCTATCGTTGTTACAAACTCAATTCACATCATGGGAAAAATGCTGCTTTGCTTACTAAAGGCATAGTTATGATCGATGAAGTAGATATGCATTTACATCCAGAGTGGCAACAAACTGTATTACCAGACTTACAAAAGGCGTTTCCAAAAATTCAGTTTATTGTGACTACACATAGTCCCCAAGTATTAAGTAGCGTCGATGCAAAATGTATACGTCGGCTAGATTGGGAGCTAAAAGAAGAGAATGAATTAGATCAGCGAAAAATTAGAAAAAATGGCATTCGCAAAAGAATTTCCGTAAAAACAATCACAGAACAAACAATGGGTGTGGCCAGTTCAGATGTAATGGCCAGTGTGATGGAAGTAGATCCAATTCCAGATGTCGCGCCAGCACGCCAACTTAGTCACTACTATGCATTAATTCAACAGAATTTACATCTTACACCTAGTGGTAGAGCATTACGAAAAAAACTAGACTCCCATTTTGGTACCAGCCATCCAAAAATGCTCGATTGTGATCGACTGATACGTCTGCAAGCGTTCAAGAAAAAATTATCTTTACGCGAGATTAGCGATGCGTAAGTTGCATCGAAGACTGGCACCCGCCTGCCTGTCCTTCTATCGGCATGGTGAAAACAGCTGGAAAGACCTAACTGTCGACGATAAAAGAGAAATATGGCAAAAACTTGATGAGATGCAGCAGCAACGCTGCGCCTATTGCGAAGGCGCCATGCGCACTGATAAGAGGCATATTGAACATTTTCGCCAAAAAGGACGCGACCCGAAAGTAACCTTTCTCTGGCCTAATTTATTCGGATCATGTAACCGAGTCGACAACTGCGGAAAATATAAGGATGACCTTCCTCCGTATAACCCTGCCGATTTGATCAAACCTGACGAAGAAGATCCTGAATTTTTTTTATTATTCGTCAGCGACGGTAGTGTGGCAGTGAAGGAAGGATTGAATGCCGTAGATAAAAGGCGCGCCAATGAAACTATTCGTATTTTCAACCTCAATGGTGCCTTACGTGAGATACGACGCAGCGCCACTAAACCTTATGTCGACCAAGGTCTAGAAGTCATGCTAATGGTGACTTCAGGCGAATGGACTCGAGAGGAAGGCATCGCTTTCTTAAAAGAAGAACTGGCTGCAACAGCAGATCAGCCCTTCTCGACGGCAATTAAGCACACATTGATTCGAGCTTAAGGCCATTAAATATGATTTGGCCGTACAGCGAGCAACTCCTGCGCCACCGCGGCGCAGGCGTTCACGTGCTGGTTGCCGATCTGGCGGAACACGGCGTAGCCGATGGCTGCCGCCACCGCCTGGCCGGCGAACGGCACGAAGCGCGCCACCTGCTTGGTGGCAATCTTGACGCCACTGCGCTTGAGCAGGTGGAGGATCAGTTCGCGCGACACCAGCTTTCCCACCAGCATGCCACCCATCCCCACCGCCGCGCGGTAGGCCATCATCTTGAACTGCGGGTTCAGGCGCTCGATCTGCTCGGGCGTCAGGCCGAATTCGTGGTTGATATCGTTGATCAGCATGGAAAACAGGCCCACATCCGACATCAGGTCGATGCCGGGAATGGGAATGGCCGAGGCGCCCGCCGACATCATGGCGCGCCGCTGGACCAGGCGCCGGCAACGCTCGCGCACTTGCTCGATGTCCGCACGACTGGCCGGTATCAGGGTCCAATCGGTAGTGCTCGTGTCTGACATGGCCGTTTCTCCGCAGTATGAGGTAGATGAACAAGTGTAACGTAAAGGCCTGCGATGCCGATTTCACTGGACACAGTTGCAATCTCTGTTATATTTCACTTGAGCATTCCTTAACATTACGATAAGCAGAGCGGACCGTCTGTTTGTTGCTACACACTCCAGCCAATTATGCGAATTGCCGTACTCGATAGCGACCATAGCCAGGCAGAACTGATCTGCCAGGTGCTCACCGCCGCCGGCCACGCTTGCCACGAGTTTCAAAGTGGTAAGGAAATGCTGGGCCAATTGCGCAAGGACAGTTGCGACATGCTCATCCTCGACTGGCATGTGAGCGATCTGGACGGTGCTGAAGTCTTGCGCCGTGCCCGGGAAAAACTGGCGCCCAAGGCACCCGTGTTGTTTATGACCAACAGCTCGGGCGAAGACGACGTGGTGGCGGGCATGACGGCCGGCGCCGACGACTACATGATCAAGCCCCTGCGGCGCAGCGAGCTGACCTTGCGCACCCAGGCGCTGCTGCGCGTGGCGTATCCGGCCCAGAATGGCGCCGAGACCTTGCAATTCGGTCAATATACGTTTGAAACCCGCCCCGGCCGCCTGCTGCGCGATGGCGAAGTGCTGGATGTGACGCACAAGGAATTCGCCCTGGCGCTGCTGTTTTTCCGCAACCTGGGCCGTCCCCTGTCGCGCGCCTACATCCACGAAGCCGTGTGGCAGCGCGACACGGCGCTACCCTCGCGCACCATGGATACCCACGTCTCGCGCGTGCGCAACAAGTTGCAGTTGAAACCGGAACACGGCTACAGGCTCGTGCCCGTCTACAGCTACGGTTATCGCCTGGAAAAACTGGGCGGCTGAATGGCGGCAAACGGCTGACCTGCTCAAAGCGCGGGCACAAAGCGTTATAATGTCGGCATAAGTCACCCCAACAGCCCTGAAATGCAACTGCTCGCCGTCGGCCTCAACCATACCACCGCTCCAGTGTCGCTCCGCGAACAGCTGGCGTTTGCGCCTGAGCACTTGGGTTCGGCGGTGATGGCGGCGCGCACCTGGTTCCAGCGCATCGACTTGCGCGACAACGACGAAGCGGCCATCCTGTCGACCTGCAACCGCACCGAGCTGTATGCGGCCAGCCACGTGCCGAACCCGCTCGACGCGGGCGCGCATTTCCTGGCCGACTATCACAAGCTCAACTACAGCGAGCTGCGCCCCCACTTATATATGCTGCCGCAGCACGATGCGGTGCGCCACACCTTCCGCGTCGCCTCCGGGCTCGATTCGATGGTGCTGGGCGAAACGCAGATCCTGGGGCAGATCAAGGACGCCATCCGCACGGCCGACGAGGCGGGCGGCTTGGGCACGTATCTGCACCAGTTGTTCCAGCGCAGCTTTTCCGTCGCCAAGGAAGTGCGCAGCAGCACGGAAATCGGCGCCCACAGCGTGTCCATGGCGGCCGCCGCCGTACGCCTGTCGCAGCGCATCTTCGACAAGATCGCCGAGCAGAACGTGCTGTTCATCGGCGCCGGCGAAATGATCGAATTGTGCGCCACGCACTTCGCGGCGCAAAACCCGAAAAGCATCACCATTGCCAACCGCACCATGGAACGGGGCGAGGAACTGGCGCACCGTTTCAACGGCAAGGCCATCCGCCTGGCGGACTTGCCGGAGCAGCTGCACCAGTTCGACATCGTCATCTCGTGCACGGCGTCGTCCTTGCCGCTGCTGGGCCTGGGCCTGGTCGAGGGCGCCCAAAACGC
>NZ_JABXFH010000007.1:0-163189 GCF_013372745.1 Janthinobacterium sp. BJB401
CTGTGGCCCATTGCCACACAGCAAGGCTATTCCTGCCTGCCGCTGGCGTCGGTTCAACTGCGCAAACTGCGCGATAAAGCGTATCCATTCGGCTGGCTGCATGATCGGCTCCTGCATGGCGGGTATGCAGAGTCAGACAGCCCAGCCAAGGAAAGATTCAGGCAGATCCCCTATTTATCGATGACAGAGCCAAAAAAATGCCGTCCAGTCTAGACTGAACGGCATTCGCCCGCAGGCGAGGATTGTCAGCGATGGCAGTCCGGGGACTGCCATGTGCAATCAGCGATTATTTAAACTTGTAGCGTGCGTTCAAGTAAATATAACGGCCGACGATATCGTTCATCGCATTGACGTAGGTATCGACATACGCACTGTTCGCGTACACGGTACCTTTATCGAACATATTGTTGACGCCGAAACTCACATCCAGGTCTTTGACGGGCTTGAAGTTGACATTCATGTCCCATGCCGTGAACGCGCCAATACGCTTGTTGGTAATGGCGGCGTCCTGCAGTTTCGTCGGATCGTCAATATTTTTCGTGCTGGAGCGGGTACGGGCGGTCAGGGCCACTTCCTTGTCGTTGCGCTCGAAGCCGATACGCAGCGTGTTCGACCATTTTGGATGGTTAATGCCGTCCAGGCGATCGGTCGGCTCGCTGCCCGGCGCGATGCTTTGCTCGTACTTCAAATTGTAGCTATTGGACTCGCGCAGTTTCACGGTGCCGTATTCACCCACTTTGAATGAGTACTTCACATCCAGATCCAGGCCTGCGACATTCGTCTTGCCAACGTTTTGGAAAGGCAGTGTCATGTCCTTGATACGGCCCTTGTTCAAACCGGGATTTGCCGCTTCCAGCGCGGGATTGCGCGGATCGCGGCCGATCAGTGCGGCGAAGCCTGGGATCGTATCTTCATGATCGAGCACGTATTGCGCATCCAGGGTCTGGATCGTGTCCTTTTGACGTACGCTATACCAATCCAGCGATGCCGACAGGTCCTTGATCGGCTGCAGGACGATACCCAGGGAGAAGTTCTTCGCTTTTTCCGCCTTCAGATCAGGATTGCCGGACAGGTAAACCTTGGGGCTGTAGGAGCATTGCACGCCCGTGTAACCCAAGGGCCCGCAACGCGCCCAGTCGGCCACGGTGGAGTAGGCAGTGGTGGTCGAGGCGATCTCCGGCAAGGTCGGCGCCTTGAACGAGGTCGTGGCCGAACCGCGCAACATCACTTGCTGGTTCGGACGCCATGCGAGCGCCACTTTCGGGTTGTAGGAATTGCCGAAATCGCTGTAATGGTCGCCGCGCAGCGCCAATTGCATTTCCACTTGCTTGGCGATCGGTACGTTCAACTCGCCGTAGATGGAATACACCGTGCGGCTGGCCTTGCTGCTGGTTGCGCCAAAGTTGACGATGTTGCCCGCTGTCATCTGTGGATCGGCGACGTCGTCGATCGACTCGTGGCTGCCTTGCAGGCCCCAGGCGAAGCCAACGGGTTCGCCGGCCAGCGAGAACAATTCAGGCGTGCTCATCTTCCATTCGGCACTGCTCAGCTTGGAGGTAGAGCGGTGCGAAGTTGTTGTCAAGAAAGGCAAGTAGGCGCTTTCCGGATTGTTCAGTATAAAGGGATCGTAGCCACCCGCTTTGCCCAGCAAGCCCGCTTGCAAGGCCGCCGTCGACTTGTCCAGCAGCGATTGCTTGTCTGCATCGTCGCTCAGTTTGTTCTGGTTCAGGCTGATTGCGCCTTCGCTATCCCATTTGCCCAGCGTACCGCGCCAGCCGCCGACCACGCGTGTAGTTTTGCTCGTTACCTTCGAGGTCCGCTTGCCTGCCTCGTAGACGCTGCGGAAAACCTGTACCAGATCGCCAGGCATGAAGCCGTTTACGCTGCCATCGCTGCCGTCCGGCAGCGTCGCCAGACCGGGGTTGGTCGAGCCAGCCGTCCTGTAGTTGGCGCTGCTGAAGTTGGGGGAGCCATCGATAAAGGTAGACGAGTTCTGGGTGTAGGCGGCTTCCAGGAACAACTCGTCGCTGCTGTTGAGGCGCTGCGTGAAAATGGTGGAAATACCGGCGCGTTCCTGCCTCGGCGTCAGGTTCGAAGCCGGATTGGTGAAGCAGACATTGTCGCCGGTGCTGGAGACGCCCACCGTGCCCTGGCAACCAGGGATCACATAGCCCTTGTCGCCACTGCTCTGGTTGCGGATCCAGCCCATGTACTCGTTGGTCTTGCGGTTGTCGGAGCCGCCGAACTTGCGGAAATCGTGCGCCGCCAGGTTCGAATGCTTGTTCGAAACGAGCGGATTGCGGCGATACAAGTCCAGCGTCAACAGCAAGTTGCGCCCATCTTGCTCCAGATCGCCCCAGCCTGACGTCAGGCTGACGTTGCCGGTCTGGCCGTCGCCCTTCTGGTTGGCGCCGATGTTGGCGGTACCTTCTACGCCCTGGTAGTTGGTGCGGGTCTTGAAGTTGATTACGCCAGCGACGGCGTCGGAGCCATAAATGGCCGAAGCGCCATCACGCAGGATTTCCACCGACTCGATGGCCGACAAAGGCAGGCTGTTCAAGTCAACGAAGGAATTCTCCGCGCCGATCGCGAAGCCGTAGTTGGCCAGGCGGCGGCCATTCAACAAAATCAGCGTGTACTTGGAGTCCAGACCACGCAAGGCGGCCGAGGAGGCGCCGGAGGCGAAGGTGGAACTACTGTTGCCGTCGAGTGCGACGGAAATCGACGGCAGTTTGCTTAACAATTCGATCACGGTGGAGGCGCCGGACTTGGCGATGTCGGCACGCTTGACGACCTCGATTGGCGTAGGGCCTTCCATATCGACGCGCGAAATATTGGAACCGGTGACGACGACGCGCTGGATTTTATCGTTGGCGACGTCGGTTTGCTGCGCTTGCGCCTGACTGGCGATGAAAATGCTTCCGGCCATGACGCTCAGTGCGATTTTCACCGCATGAACGCTCTTTTTTTCTTGAAAAATCATATTCTCCGAGCCCTAGTAAATAGTTGATTGCTTTTAATAAACAACAAAATTCAAGTCTGCGGTATCAGTTAACGACACGCTGCTGAAATTATTGTTGCTTCGTTTTTGCCAACAGGCTCATGGATTGACTGTCGATGGTCTTCTCCATAAGGCGAAGTTAACTATACAACTACGGGCTGAATACGGTTTGTGTAATGTTGCCAATAAACAACGGAAAAATATGTATTTGAGCAATATTTATCTGTATTAATGGATTCCTCGTTTGACTTTCCCGGGCACCAGGCGCACCGGCGCATCCCAGGGATGAAAAATCAGGGCGGCGCCTTTCTCTTGACGCGTACTTTTGCCACGAACGTGGCGCAGCTGGATATTGCCTGAAAGGAAAGATTCTATCGCTGAACGTACTGTCCTCGGCCAAGCCGAAGGCAGGCATCGGCTCGTGCAGGCACCGGTCTCCAGAGAGTGCTGCGCCCGTCCCGGCGGGGGCGGCATGCATGTGCCGGGACAGGCTGGCCGCCTGGTTTCAGCCTGATTTCTGCTTGAATTGCTGCCTGAATTGTCGCCAGACTCAAGCCGCGTTCAAGGCCTGTTCCAGGTCTTCGCGCAAGTCGTCGATATGCTCGATGCCGACGGACAGGCGCAGCATGTCTTCGGACACGCCCGCCTTGGCCAGTTCCTCGGGATTGAGCTGGCGGTGCGTGGTGGACGCGGGATGCGTGGCCAGCGACTTGGCGTCGCCGATGTTGACGAGGCGCGTAAACAGCTGCAAGGCGTCGAGCACGCGGGCGCCTGCCGCGCGCGGATCCTCGCCGGCGGCCAGCTTCAGGCCGAAGGACAGGATGCCCGAGGCGCGGCCACCCATGTATTTTTTCACCAGCGCGTGGTCCGGGTGGTCTTCCAGGCCCGCGTAATTGACCCACGCGACTTTCGGATGCTGTTTCAGATGCTTTGCCAGGGCCAGGGTGTTGTCGCAGATGCGGTCCATGCGCAGGGCCAGCGTCTCGATGCCCTGGATCAGCTGGAAGGCGGAGAGGGGCGAAATCGCCGCGCCCATGTTACGCAGCGGGACGACGCGCGCGCGGCCGATGAAGGCGGCGGGGCCGAACGCTTCCGTGTAGACGACGCCGTGATACGACACGTCCGGTTCGT
This sequence comes from Janthinobacterium sp. BJB401, assembly GCF_013372745.1. Lineage (NCBI taxonomy): Bacteria > Pseudomonadati > Pseudomonadota > Betaproteobacteria > Burkholderiales > Oxalobacteraceae > Janthinobacterium > Janthinobacterium sp. BJB401. Next base: position 4,133 of record NZ_JABXFH010000007.1, read on the forward strand.
TCAGGCGCTTGAAGCGCTCCTTGTGATCAAACCAGGGGAATTTGCCGCTGTCGACGATGGCGCCGCCCACGGTGGTGCCGTGGCCGCCCAGGTATTTGGTCAGCGAGTGGACGACGATGTCGGCGCCATGCTCGATGGGGCGGAACAGATAGGGGCTGGGCACCGTGTTATCGACGATCAGCGGGATGCCGTGCGCGTGCGCGATTTCTGCCAGCTTGGCCACGTCCGTCACGTTGCCCAGCGGGTTGCCGATCGATTCGCAGAAGATGGCCTTGGTGCGCGCATCGATCAGGGCTGCGAAGGTTTCCGGCTGGCGCGCGTCGGCGAAGCGCACTTCGATGCCGATCTGCGGCAGGGTGTGTGCAAACAGGTTGTAGGTGCCGCCATATAGCTGGCTGGCGGAGATGAAATTGTCACCCGCTTCGGCAATCGTCTGGATCGCATAGGTGATGGCCGCCATGCCCGAGGCCACGGCCAGCGCGGCCACGCCGCCTTCCAGCGCCGCGACGCGCTTTTCCAGCACGTCCTGCGTGGGGTTCATGATGCGCGTATAAATATTGCCTGCCACCTTGAGGTCGAACAGGTCGGCGCCATGCTGGGCATTGTCGAAGGCGTAGGCCACCGTCTGGTAAATGGGGACGGCGGCGGCCTTGGTGGTCGGGTCGGGGGTGTAGCCGGCGTGCACGGCCAGGGTTTCGATTCTCATGTGGTCTCCGGTTTCAATAGTCTGTGTGGTGAAATCCGCAGCCATTGTGCCATGCGCCCCTTAGCTCGATGCTACGCTTGATAGAATATTAAGTCATAAGCTAGTGCGGTCTTGATATAAGTCATGCAGCTCTGCCAGCCCGATGAAGCGTTCATGCGTGCCGTTCTGCGCGCAGGCAAACGCGCCGCCGATGGCGCCACGGCGCATGGCCGCGTCGATGCCCGCGCCATCGAGCCAGGCGTGCAAAAACGCCGCCACGAAGGAATCGCCGGCACCGTTCGTGTCCACCACGGGCAGCGTCAAGCCTGCCGTCGGATAGTGGCGCACGGACGCGCCGTCCCGTTCCAGTAGGTAGGCGCCGTGCGCGCCCGCCATGGCGATGACGGCTTGCGCGCGGCCTTCCGAAATAATCGTACGCATGACGTCGTCCCGACGCTCGCCCAGAGCGGCCGTACTGAGAAACACCAGGTCGGCGCGCAGTGCGAATTTTTTGTGGTGCGGGTTGACGCCATCCCAGTCGTGCAGATCGGTCGATACCGTCGTGCCGCACACCAGCGCATCGTCAAACAGTTCGGCCACCCAGCCCATGATGGAAAAATGCGCGTGGCGCGCCGGTCCCAGGTAGGGCAGATAAAAAGCGGCCGGCATGCGCACGTCTTCCGGGTGACGGCCGTCGTACAACGACAGCCGGCGCCCTTGCGGGTCGACCAGGTTGACGCTGCGCCGCGTGCCCGAGGGTTCGACGATGTGCGAGAAATCGAGCTTGGCATCTTTATAGCGCTGCAGGATGGCTGCGCCTTGCGCGTCGTCGCCGATGAAGTCGATGAACTTGCAGCGCAAGCCCAGCGCATGGCAACCGAGCGCCACGCCATTGCCCGTGTGCGCCACGTAGTCGCGGATGGGCGGCACGTGGACGGAGTCGGCGACGGGCAGTTGCAGGTCGGGCACGCGCACGATGGTATCGATGCCGGCGCCGCCGACTACTAAAATGTCATAGCTGCTCATGGTGCTGCCTTTTCTAACAGGACGGTGCCGGCCGCGTGTACCGCGACGGCGCCGTCCTTGACTATGTAGGTTTGGTTTGTATAGGCGTCGCGCAGGCTGGCGCCATCGGCAAACACGCCGTGAACTTTCAATGTGATGCTGCCTTGCGCCTCGGGCACGGCGATGATGGCGTCACCATCGATCACGCGGGCGAACGCATACGGCTTGTCGTTGATGAACCGGTGTTCGCCGCGCGCCAGGGCAGGGTGGCGCAGCCGGAACTGGCCCAGCTTGCGCGCATGCGCCAGGGTGGCCGCATCGAGCGTGTTCCAGTTCATGTCGGAGCGGGTCGCCTGCTGTTCGTCGCCGATGGGCGCCGCGCCAGGCTGGCGCGCGCTTTCATCGCCGTAGAACAGCTGCACGCCGCCCGGCGCCAGCAGCAGGGCGGACAAGCCATGCTTCAATCGGTCGCGCGGGAACAGGCTGGTGTCGTGCGAGGAGATATACGACAGGATGTCGTAGCGGGGGCTCTTATTCAGCAAGCCCGCGTACTGGCGGTACACGCCGTCGATGCTTTTCCAGTCGCCGCTCGCGCGATGTTGGAAATCGAAATTGATCATCGAGTCGAAGCCCGCGTCATGCCAGCTGCTGCGCTCGGGGCCATGGCCCCATGCTTCGCCCGTCATCCAGAATGGTGCGTCGTCGATTTTCTGCTGCGGGTGGCGCGCCTTCCAGTCGGCCAGGGCATCGGTGGCCGCCGCGCGCAGGGCCAGCCAGCTGTTTGGTTCCACGTGCTTGACGGTGTCGGCCCTGAAACCGTCGACGCCGAATTCGCGCACCCAGTCGGCCAGCCAGTGGACCAGGTAACCGTGCACGGCGGTGTCGGGCAGGGCCACGGCGCGCGTGTCGGCTTTGTGTTGCAGGATAGGCGGCAAGCCCACGGCCTTGCCGCTTTCCGTGCGGAAGTCAGGCAGGTAGGCCAGCTGCATCGTGAAATCGTCCTTGCCGCCGTCCGGGTAGCCTGGCAAGCCCGCGCGCACCCAGTCCGGGCCCCACCACTGCGCGAATGCGAAGTTGTTGTAGTCGATCAAGCTGTGATAATCGCGCAGGTTGGCCTTTTCATGGCCGGGCCACAGCACGGGCACCTTGTACTCGGCCAGGGTGCGCAGGTCCGCGTAGCCGGGATGGTTCAGCACCACGTCGAACAGCACGCGGATGCCTTGCGCATGGGCCGTATTGATCATTTCGCGCAGTTCCTCGCGCGTGCCCATGTTGGCGTCCATGGTCGTGTAGTCGAGCGCCCAGTAGCCGTGGTAGGCGTAATGCTGGAATTGCTGCTTGCCGCCTACCACCCAGCCGTGGATCTGCTCATACGGCGCCGTGATCCACAGGGCGTTGACGCCCAGTTCCTTGAAGTAGCCGGCTTTGAGCTGCTGCGTGATGCCGGCGATGTCGCCGCCGTGGAAGCTGCCGACGTCGCCGCCTTGCGGGTCGGCGGCGCGGCCATAACTGTGGTCGTTGCCGGGATTGCCGTTGGCGAAACGGTCCGTCACGGCGAAGTAGACAATCGGATTCTCGGCAAAGCTCCCTGCCTGCGCCGAAGCGCACAACAGCAGGGCGGCCAGCGTAGTCAGGGTGCGCCGCATGGTCAGCCTTTCACGCCGCCAGCCGTCAGGCCGGAGATCATCCATTTTTGCGCCAGCAGGAACACGGCCGTGATGGGCAGGCCGGACAAGATGGCGGCCGCGGCGAAGTCGCCCCACAGGTATTTTTGCTCGTACAGGAACAGCTTGGAGCCGACGGCCAGGGTCAGGTTGTTCTGCTCATGCAGCAGCACGGAGGCGATCGGGTATTCGATGATGGCGCCGATGAACGACAGCAGGAACACCACCATCAGAATGGGCACCGTCATCGGCAGCAGCACGTAGACGAAGGCCTGCCATTGCGTGGCGCCGTCGACCTTGGCCGCTTCCTCGATTTCGATGGGGATGGTTTGATAATAGCCCTTGATGGTCCAGATATGCAGGGCGATGCCGCCCGTGTAGGCCAGCACCAGGCTGCCGTGGTGGTCGATGCCCAGCCATGGCACGTAGCTGCCCAGCACGTCGAAGATGGCGTAGATGGCTACCAGGGCCAGCACGGCGGGGAACATCTGCAGCAGCATCAGCGCGGACAGGGTCTGCGATTTGAAGCGGAACTGCATGCGCGCGAACGCATACGCGCAAGTGGTCGACAGCAGCACGGTGACGGTGGCGCTCATGCTGGCCACCTTGATGGAATTCCACAGCCATAGCAGCACAGGGAAATCCGGTTCGACCAGGGCGCCGTTGGGCGCCTGGTAGGACATGCCCAGCGCCAATCGCCAGTGCTCGAAGCTGATCTCGGGCGGGATCAAACTGCCCGAGGCGAAGTTGCCGGGCCGCAGCGAGATCGACAAGATCATCAGGAAGGGGAACATCACCAGCGCGATCAGCGCGATCACGGCGACGTGGGCCGCCAGGATGCGCCAGCGGTTGGAACGGTCGACAACGATAGCCATATGCTGTCCTTTATGCTTTGTTCATGCGCGTCAGGCGCATGTTGACCAGCGAAATCGCGGCCACGAGGAAGAAGATCAGGGTCGAGATGGCGGCGGCCAGGCCAAAGTTCTGGCCGGAATCCTCGAACGCGATGCGGTAGGTATAGGAGACGAGCAAGTCCGTCGTGCCGGCCGGCAAGGTTGTGTCGAGGAAATCGGGACGCCCGCCCGTCAGCAAGCTGATCAGTACGAAATTGTTGAAGTTGAAACCCAGGCTGGCCACCATCAGCGGCGTCAGCGGCTTGATGATCAACGGCAGGGTGATCTTGAAGAAATTCGTCAGCGGTCCCGCACCGGCCAGGGCCGAGGCTTCGTACAGGTCCGACGGGATCGCCTTGATCAAGCCCATGCACACCACCATCATGTAGGGGTAGCCGAGCCAGGTGTTGACGATCAGGATCATGGCCTTGGCCAGGGTGGTGTCCGAGAACCAGGCGGGCTTGATGCCGAACAAGGCGTCGAGCACGAGGTTGATTTCGCCAAAGTTGTTATTGAACAAGCCCTTGAAGACCAGGATGGAAATGAAGCCCGGCACGGCGTATGGCAGGAACAGCAGGGTGCGGTACAGGCCGCGGAAGCGCAGCGCATCCCAGTTCAAGAGCACGGCCAGCACCATGCCCAGGCCCGTCGTGGTGGCCACGCTGATCAGGGCGAAAACGATGGTCCACACGAAAATACGCAGGAAGGGACCGCGGAACGCTTCGTCGGAGAAAATCTTGACGAAGTTGGCGAAACCGACATTGACCTTGAAGCCCGGTTCCAGCTTGGTGCCATCCGGCATTTCATAAAAGCCTGTCTTGAAGTTCGGTGTCACGAGTTCGCCCGTGGCGATTTTCTTCAGGGTCTTGTCGGGCAGTTGCTTGTAGACATGCGCGACGGGGCCGAATTCGCGCAAGCCCACCATGCGCAACTCGATCCTGTTCGGCAGGATCAGGGTGAGCAGTTTCAAATCCTTTTGCAGGGCGATGATGTCCTTGATGGGCAGCGGCGGGGCCAGCACGGGCGCTTGCACGGGATCGATCGGCGCCACTTCCACGTTCAGGGGCACGGCGCGCTTGAGGGCCAGCGGCTGCGTCAAGAGCACTTCGCCCGTGTCCGGGCTTTCCAGGCGCAAGCGGTATTCCTTGTTGTCGGCATGCACGGTCATGGCATAGCCGGCGCTTTCCACCCGCTGCGTCTCGTCCAGCAAATATTGCGTGGCCCGTTCATAGGTGAGCAGGTTGCGCGAACTGAAATTGGTAAAGCCGATCGACACCGTGTACACCATCGGCAGCAGCACGAAGACGATCACCGCCGTGATGCCGGGAAACAGATAACGGTAGGCATAGGCGCGCGGCGACGTGAAGACGAACGTCGTCAGGGTCAGCAAGCCGAGGAAGACGGCGGCCAGCATGGTCTGGCCGGAAATGTACAACATGAAGAGCAGATACAGACCCAGCGCCATGCTGATGGTCAATACCGTAGGGCCGATAAACTTGCGCACGATGGATACCTGTGAAGATGGATGCTGGATGAAGGCGTTGTGGTGTAGGTCGGATTAGGCCCGAAGGGCCGTAATCCGACAACATTGTTGGCTGCACATGTCGGATTACGCGCAAGCGCTAATCCGACCTACGCGAATTGACGTGATGCAGCGCGATACTGATTAATTCGCCGTCGTAATCCGCTTCGCCGCCGCATCCAGGCCATCCTTGGTCGTCTGGCGGCCTTGTGTGATGTTTTCCAGCGCCGATTGCATCGATGACCAGAAGCGGCCCATTTCCGGGTTGTTCGGCATTGGACGGCCCGCTTGCGCGCTTTCCATCGTTGCCTGGATGTTCGGATTGGCTTTCAATTCCGCGAACAGTACTTTATTAGCTGGCGTGCCCAACGGGACGTCGGCGTTGATGGTTTTCAAGCCATTGAGCTGCAGCATCTGGTTTTCCAGGAATTCCGTCGCCAGGTCCTTGTTCGGGCTGGCCTTGGAAATCATCGCGCCCAGCACGCCCACGAATGGCGTGGCCGTCTTGCCTGCCACGGTAGGGATCGTTGCCACGCCGAAATTGATCTTCGACTTGCGCGCATTGTCCCACGACCATGGGCCGTTGATCATCATGGCGATCTTGCCCTGGTTGAAGCCGGCTTCCATTTCCGCGTAGCCGGCGCCTTTCGGCATGGCGCCGCTGTTGATCAGGGTCATCAGCGCATTCACGCCCGCCTGCGAGCCGGCATTGTTCACGCCCGTCTTGGCCGCATCGTAGCGGCCGTCGGACTTGACTTCAAACGGGAAGCCGCCGCCCGCGCCCAGCAATGGCCACGTGAAATAGGTGTTCGTGTAATCCCACAGGATGGCTTTCTTGCCTTGTGCTGACAATTTTTTGTCCAGCGCGGCGATTTCCTCGAAGGTTTTTGGCGGCGTCGGCACCAGGTCCTTGTTGTAGACGAGGGCGACGGCTTCGATGGAGATCGGGTAGCCCCAGGTCTTGCCGCTCACCGTAAAGGCGTTCCAGGCCAGCGGCAGGATGGCGGCGCGCGCTTCCTTGCTTGGCGTCAATGGTTGCAGCAAGCCGGCGTCGATCCAGGTGCCGATGCGGTCATGCGGCCAGATCCAGATGTCCGGACCCTTGCCGGCGGCGGCCGCCTGCTGGAATTTGTTTGGCGCATCTTCCGGATGCTCGACGACGACCTTGATGCCCGTCTTCTTGGTGAATTCTTCGCCGACCTTGGCCAGGCCCTTGTAGCCTTTGTCGCCATTGATCCAGATCAGCAGGGTGCCTGCTTCGGCCGCGTGCGCCATGCTGACGGCGGCCAGGTTGCCGATGCCGGCCAGGGCGGCGGCGATCAGGGTGGTTTTGATGAAGCTGCGTTTCGGGTGCGTGAAGGACATGTCAATCTCCAGTGTCTTTTTTTATGCTAAGTTTATGTTGAGTATCAAGGCTGAAACGATGCAACCAGGCCAGGCGGCGCCTGTAGCGCCTGGCCCTTAAAGCCGGGTGTCAGGTACGGGTCTGGCCATGCTCGTCGAACACGTGGACGCGGGCCGGCGCCACTTGCAGCGCCACGGACTGGCCAATGGCCCAGTCCGTTTCCGCATCGGCGCGCACCACCAGCGGCTCGTCGCCGCCCGCTACCTGCACATACAGATAGCTGATGTCGCCCAGTTTTTCCACCGCCTGCACGGTGGCCGTGAGAGCGGCTGTGGCGCCGGGCGCGCACGCTTGCACGTGCTCGGGACGCGCGCCGACGGTGACGGGGGTACCGCTGGCCAATGGCTGCGTCAACACGGCCTGCAGCATGCCGCCCGCGTTGGTGGCGATGGTGGCCACGCCGTCGGCATAGCTGTGGATCTTGCCTTTGAGGAAGTTCATGCGCGGCGAACCGAGGAAGCCTGCCACGAACAGGTTGGCCGGGTGGTGGTACAGCTCCAGCGGTGCGCCCACTTGCTCGATGCGGCCCGCGTTGAGCACGACGATGCGGTCGGCCAGGGTCATCGCTTCGACCTGGTCATGCGTGACGTAAATCATGGTCGAGCGCAATTCGCGGTGCAAATTCGCCAGTTCGATGCGCATCTGCACGCGCAGCGAGGCGTCCAGGTTGGACAGCGGTTCGTCGAACAGGAAAACGTCGGGTTTGCGCACGATGGCGCGGCCGATGGCCACGCGCTGGCGCTGGCCGCCCGACAAGTCTTTTGGTTTGCGTTCCAGCAAAGGTTCGATGCGCAGGATTTGCGCGGCGCGCTGCACGGCGTCGGCGATCTGCACCTTGTTCATGCCGGCCAGTTTCAGGCCGAAGGCCATGTTCTGCGCCACGCTCATGTGCGGGTACAGGGCGTAGCTCTGGAACACCATGGCGATGCCCCGTTTGGCGGGCGGCACGTCGTTCATGCGTGTCTTGCCGATATATAAGTCGCCGCCGCTGATTTCTTCCAGGCCGCAGATGCTGCGCAGCAAGGTGGATTTGCCGCAACCCGACGGGCCCACGAAGACCATGAATTCGCCGTCCGCGATCTCCAGGTCGATGCCGTGCAGGGTTTGCACGTCGCCATATGCCTTTTTCAGCCCTGCTAATTTCAGTCCTGCCATGTCGTCCTCATCATCTCAATTTGGCCCCGCTGATGCGCGGGGCTCGTTATTGTAATTGGCGGCATGGCCGCCAAAGCCTGCGATTTACGCCAGGGTGCCGAACCAGCCGCCATGCGGGGGCAGGCTGAGCTGTTGGCCATCTTTGCTACCTGGCAAGCCGTGACCGGCCAGGTCGGCCGCCGGCGCCGCGTCTGGCCAGGCGAAGGTGACGGCTTGCGTGCCCAGGTTGAAGGCAGCCAGGACGGACGGTTGGCCGGGCAGGTCGCGGCGCAGGGCCAGCACGGGTTCGGGCGCATGGAAGAAACTGATGTCGCCGCGCAGCAATTGCGGCAGGGTGCGGCGCCAGGCGAGGATGTTCTGCGCAAAGCGCAGCGCCGAGGCACTGTCGTGTTCTTCCACGTCAACGGCGCGCGCCAGGTGTTCCGGCGGCACGGGCAGCCAGGGTTTTGCCGAACTGAAGCCGCCGTGCGGCGCGTCAGATACCCATGGCATTGGCGTGCGGCAGCCGTCGCGGCCCTTGAACTGGGGCCAGAACGGGATGCCGTACGGGTCTTGCAGCGCTTCGAAAGGAATGTCCGCTTCCGTCAGGGCCAGCTCGTCGCCCTGGTACAGGCACGGCGTGCCTTTCAGCGCGGCCTGCACGGCCAGCACCACCTTGGCCAGCGACGGCGACGGGTTTTCGCCGCCCCAGCGCGTCATGACGCGTACGCTGTCGTGGTTGCCTACGGACCAGGAAGCCCAGCCGTCGGCCACTTGCGCCTCGAACTCTTCCACTTGGGTGCGGATGTGCGCGGCGGAAAACTCCGCCGTCAGCAAGTTGAAACTGTAGGCCATGTGCAGCTTGTCGGCGCCCGTGTAGGCCGCCATGGTGGCCAGCGCATTGTCGTCGCCCACTTCGCCGATGGAAATGGCTTGATACTCGTCAAGTACAGCGCGCACGCGTTGCAGGTAGGCGATGTTTTCCGGCTGCGTCTTGTCGTACACGTGCGCCTGCATGCCATACGGGTTGATGGCCGATACGCTGCTGGCATCGCGCTGCGCGGCTGGCGGATTGTCGCGCAGCAATTGATCGTGATACGGGAAGTTGCAGGAATCGAAGCGGAAACCGTCGACGCCGCGTTCCAGCCAGAAACGCAGATTGTCCAGCTGCGCTTGCTGCACGGCCGGATTGTGGAAGTTCAGGTCGGGCTGGCTGACGAGGAAATCATGCAGGTAGTACTGGCCGCGGCGCGGCTCCCATTGCCACGCCGAACCGCCGAACACGGACAGCCAGTTGTTCGGCGCCGTGCCGTCCGGTTTCTGGTCGGCCCACACATACCAGTCGGCCTTGGGATTGTCGCGGCTGGAGCGGCTTTCCACGAACCATGGGTGGACGTCGGACGAGTGCGACAGCACCTGGTCGATCATTACTTTCAAGCCCAGTTCATGGGCGCGCGCCACCAGGCGGTCGAAGTCGGCCAAAGTACCAAACATGGGATCGACGTCGCAGAAATCGGCCACGTCATAGCCGAAGTCTTTCATCGGCGACGTGAAGAAGGGCGAGATCCACACGATGTCCGCGCCCAAGGCGGCGATGTAATCGAGCTTGGAAGTAATGCCGGGCAAGTCGCCGATGCCGTCGCCATTGCTGTCGAGGAAGCTGCGTGGATACACTTGGTAGATGACGGCGCTGCGCCACCAGTCGGCGGGCAGGTGGGCGAGATTGTTCTGGATGGTCGGCATGAATGATTTCTTAAAAGTTGCCTGTAGCCGTGGCTATCAGGGCGGCGCTGCTGGTTGGTAGGCGAACGTCTTATTTTAAAATTCAAAGCGCTTTGGGTATGAAATGAGTATAGTTCAAAGCGCTTTGAAAAGTAAAGCGATACACGCGCCAGACATACGATTTTTTTATGAGGGTGATTCAGGACAACAATGCGTCCGCGCCGGCCAGGCGGCCGGCGGCGTAGGGACAGCGAAAAACGCTTACTGCGGCACGGGGCCTGCCGACTCGCCCGGCAACAGTTCGCACGGCCACAGTTCCTGCAGGTCTGTGACGGGCGTGCCGTCCATCAGGGCCAGCAGCATGTGGATCATCTTCGCGCCGGCGCCGCGCGGGTCGGGCTGGACGACGGTGGTGACGTTGTGGCCGGCCAGGGAATCTTCCATCACGCCCCAGACGATCAGCGACATCTCGCTGCCGATGACGATGCCCGCGTCGAGCAGGGCGCGCACGGCGCCCACGCCCGACATGTGATTGTCGACGATGACGGCCGTGGGGCGAGGCGAGCGGGCCAGCAGGCGCTGCATGGCCTGGTAGCCGGCGCGGCGGTCGTGCGCGTTGTCGACCAGGTTGTCCGGGTCGACGGGCAGTCCGCCCGCCTGCATGGCGTGCTGGAAACTGTCGACGCGCTGGCGCACGAAGTTCAGGTCCGGCGTGGCGCTGATCAGGCCAATGCGCTGGTGGCCCAGCTGCGCCAGGCGCTCGACGGCCAGACGCATGCCGGCCTCGTTGTCGTAGTCGAACCACGCGTGCGGCTGGTTCAGCTGCGTGCGGCCATGCGCGACAAACGGCATGCCCTGCTGCGCCAGGTAGGCGATGCGCTCGTCGAACGGCTTTGTACGGCCGACGATCAGGCCGTCGATGCGGCGGCCCTTGACCATGCGTTCATACGTGTGGAATTCATTGGTGGCGGAAGCGGGCGCGATCATCATGTCCATCTGCTGCGCTTCCAGCGCTTCCGACATGCCGCCGACGATCTCGATGAACATGGGGTCGGCCAGGTCGTTCGGCATCAGCGGGTAGATGATGCCGACGATATTCGTGCGCCCGACGGCCAGACTGCGCGCCATGGGATTGGGACGGTAGCCAGCCGCCTGCGCGGCGGCCAGCACCCGCTCGCGCGTGCGTTCGCTTACTTCAGGATAGCCATTCAAGGCGCGGCTGACGGTGGTTTCGGATATTCCTAGCGTTTTGGCGAGATTTTTGAGGTTCATGGATGCTGCAGTCGGGGTGGGTCGGGAGCGGTGCGGTGCCGTGCAATGCAGGGTAGTTTATCTGATAAATGCCGGAATGATCAGAGGTATGGCAAGCGGCGGCGGCGCCCAAAAAAATACGCGGGCAAACCCAGGGGCGCCCGCGCTAAAAGAGGATACTGCTGAATCACTACATTGAAGCTGCCGGCCATCGCGTGCAGCGGCGAAATGGTGGGTCCGGTTACTACCTGCCCCGAAATGCGGGCGGTGCTGCTGCCAGTGGCTGGCGCCTTGCGGCGTCAGCCAGTGTTGGATGCCTCTGATGAATAAAGAGCGTCTGATAAAACGTTCAGGGCAAGACCGTGCAACGCCGCCATGGACGTTTTTCAGATGCTCTTACCACCACGACTCGACCTGGAAACCGACCGAGCTGCCATTCGTCTTGCCACCAAACACGCCCGTCGACGACAGCGCCGATTCCGCGGCGGCGGCCGACTGGGCTGCCTTGTTCCATTTGGCGTAGGTGTAGAAGGCGCGCAGCACGGGACGCGACCAGAAGCTGTTGCCGGCCGACAGTTGCGGCGCGAAGGTCAGCTTGGTCAGGTTGCGGCTTTCGCCGCCTTCCGGCTTGACGATGTCGTGGCCCAGTTCCACGGCCAGGCTGTAGTTGTCCGTGAAGTGGTAGACGGGGCGCGCGCCGATCGACGTCCACTTGCTGCTCACGCCTGCCGTTTCCTTGTCTTCATAGACGAAGGTGCCCATGCCCGACCAGGCGCCTTTGGGCTGGATCATGATCTGTTCCGTCAGACGCACGACCTTGTCATCCTTGCCGGCGCCCAGGCTGAAGCCGCCCGTGTTGGCGGCGCTGCCTTTGCCGTACTGCAATGCCACCTTGTTGAAGCCGCCCAGCAGATTGCCTTGTGTATGCATGATGGTCAGCAAGTGGCCGCTGGCGATGGGGGCCGCGCCTTGCGCGTTGCGTTTCTGATTGAATTGCAAGCCCACGGTCAGTTCGCCATCCGGGTTGACCTTGATGCCGGAGAAGCGCAAGTCGTGGGACAGGCCCATGCGATTGCTGTCGCCGTCATCGGCCGTGCGCACGATGGCGTAGGCCAGTTTGGCGGCGCCCAGGTCGATGTTTTCCAGGCCGGCGCCAGGGCCGCTGTTATTCCAGAAGTAGTAATCGGTGATGTGCACGTCCTGGCGGTCGTAGTAGCGCTTGCCGACCCAGGCGCGCGCTTCGGCGAAGGCGCCCGTGCCGATCTTGTCGGCGACGACGTTCATTTCGCGCCACGATGGGTCCGATTGTTCCCAGTCCTGGTTCTGGTTGACGGAGAAGGCCACCAGGGTATTGATGCGGAAAGTGGTGCCGTTGGCCGCCTTGAAGGCTTCGCCGCCGAATTTCAGCTCGCCGTAGGTTTCGCACTCATTGCCCAGACGATACTTGGACGAGGCGCCGGCCAGGCCGAAACACGCTTCCTTGCCGCCTTCGCTGCTGGTGCCGAAGCCCGAGCGGATGTAGCCGCCGAAATCGATCGGCAGGGCGGCCTGGGCGGCCGAAGCGCTCAAGGCCAACGCCACGGCGGCAGGCAAAGTTTTCAAGAAATGTTTGTTCATTGCGTCTCCAGTGTTTTTATAGGTGTGGGATCGGTGCGCATAACTTCGCACAACCAAAGCGCTTTAGTTATGTTTCAAAGCGCTTTGAGTATAGTTCAAAGCGCTTTGATCAGTAAACTAGTTTTATTCCTTGAAACTTTTGAGGTGTTGCGGAGAAACATCAGGGAAGGGAGGGCGGCACGTGAGCCGCCCGGTCTTGCAGAGGTCAATCTAGCGGGTCAGTTTGTCGTCTTGCTGGCGGACGCGGTGGCAATATGTTCGGTAGCACCGGCCGGATGACGCAGGAATGTCAGGATCAGCAGTGCCGACGCCGTCGTGATGCTGGCCAGCACATACAGCAAATGGCGGAAGGCGGCACCATACGCTTGCGCCAGTTCGCCGGCGCCGGCCTGCGGCAACAGGGTAGCTGCATGGCGTAGCTCGCCCAGCGCCAGGAAGGGGCCGGCGTGCGCCGCCTGTTCCGCGCCGATGCCGATGCCGGTACCGCCCAGCGCCGCGACGGTGAACGTGCCCAGCAGCGCGCTGACGATGGCCAGCGCCAGGCCTTCGCCCGCCACGCGCGTCGTATTGAAGATGCCGGCCGCCATGCCTGCCCGCTCGACGGGCACGACGCTGATGGCCAGGCCATCCATCAAACCCCAGGGCAGGCTGATGCCGCAGCCGATCAGCAGTAGCGGCCCCAGCAAAGTGTAGGGCGACTGGCCCGGCGCGCACGTCGACAGCCACAGCAAGCCGCCCGCCGCCAGCAGCAGACCGGTGGCGCAAATGTGCGCGGCGGCGATGCGTTGCGCCGCCATGCCGGCCAGTACCGGCAGCACCAGCATGGGCGCGGACAGGGCGATCATCATGCGTCCCGCCTCCAGCGCACTGTAGCCTTCGATGCCGATGAAGCGGGCCGGCAGCAGCACCAGCAGCACGACGAAGGAAAACGCGGGCGCGGCGGCCAGCAGCTGCACGCCGGCAAAGGCGGGCAGGCGGAACAGGGTCAAGTCCAGCATGGGCCGCGCCGCGCGCCGCTCCACGCGGATGAACGCAGCGAGCAGCAAAGCCGCGCCACCGAGCAGTCCCAGGCTGGCGGCGCTGCCCCAGCCACTGTCGGGCGCCTGCAGCAAGCCATAGGTAAACAGGGACAGCGCACCGGTAAACGTCAGGGCGCCGGGCCAGTCGACGCCTTGCGCCTGCGGGTCGCGCGTTTCGCGCATGGCGTGCGCGGCGGCCAGCAGGGCGGCCAGGCCGGCTGCGGCCGTGGCGATAAAAATGGCGCGCCAGCCCGTGTGCGTGATCAAGGTGCCAGCCAGGAAGGGGCCGAAGGCCAGGCCCACGCCGAAGGCCGTGCCGATCAGGCTGAAGGCGCGCGCGCGGGCAGGGCCGTCGAATTCCTGTGCCAGGGCCGCCAGTCCGCTCGACAGGGCCATGGCGCAACCGAGGCCCTGGACGGCGCGCAGCACGTCGAGCCACACAATGCCGGGCGCGGCCGACAGCGCCAGCGCGGCGGCGGAAAACACGCCCATGCCCAGCAAGAACACGCGCTTGCGGCCATAGCGGTCGGCCAGCGCGCCGGCCACCATCAGGCAGCCGCCAAAGCTGAGCATGAAGGCATTCGTGATCCACGCCAGCGCCAGCGGCGTGCCGTGCAGGTCGGCGGCGATGGCGGGAATGGCGATGGCCGGTCCCGTAAAACTGAGCGGCATGCATAGCGCGGCCAGGCTGACGGCGGCCAGCACCAGCGTGCGTCGTGCTGCCGCTGGTTCCGGGGCTTGCGCGGGAAGATTCGTATCCATGGGGATGATTCCAGAAAGAGGGAATCTGATGATAATATGGACGCAATCCATGAAAAAGTGGCTGAAAATCCACTCATAACGGACAAATATTCCTTAATCAAGATGGCGAGACGGCATGGATAATCTGAACGGCATTGCTGCCTTCGTGCGCGCGGCGGAAACTTCCAGTTATGTGGCGGCCGGCCGGCTGCTCGGCGTGTCGGCTTCGGCCGTGGGCAAGAGCGTGGCGCGGCTGGAAGAAAAGCTGGGCGTGCGCCTGCTCAACCGCAGCACGCGGCGCATCAGCCTGAGCAACGAGGGCGCGCTGTTTTACGAGCGCTGCCAGCGCATCCTGGCCGACCTCGGTGATGCCGAGGCGGAACTATCGCACCTGGCCGAGGCGCCGCGCGGCAAGCTCAAGGTCAGCCTGCCCGTGATCGGCTACCGCATCATCCTGCCCCTGCTGGCGGACTTTACACGGCGGTATCCGGAGATCGAGCTCGACCTCGATTTCAATGACCGCCTGGTCGACGTGGTGGCCGAAGGCGTCGACGTGGCCGTGCGCAGCGGTACGCTCACCGATTCGCGGCTGATGGCGCGCGAACTAGGACCGTTTGCCTTTGCCATCGTCGGCTCGCCCGCGTATTTCGCCCGCCATGGCGTGCCGGCCACGCCACGCGCGCTGGAAGGGCACGCTTGCGTGCGCTATAAATTCCCCACCACCGGGAAACTGCAGGAATGGGCGTTGCAGCGCGCCGGGGGCGACAATGGCGGCGAGTTGCGCTTGCCGACCGCCTTGACCTGCAACAATATCGAAGCCTTGATCGGCGCCGCCACGCAGGGCGTGGGCCTTGCTTATTTACCTGACTTTATCGTGCGCGACGCCATCGGACGGGGTGAGCTGCAAGCCGTGCTGGCCGAGTACTTGCTGTACTCGAGCAAGTTCTGGGTGCTGTGGCCGTCAAGCCGCCACCTGTCGCCCAAGATTCGTGTTTTTGTTGACCATTTGTGTACCCACCTGCATTTCTCCTCGCCACCTTCCATCCCTGCATCATCCCTCTGATGCCCCTGGCCGCCGCGCTGGCGGCTGCTTGGGGAATATTCCTACCCCAACGCGATTATTCCTAGCAGCGCCGAATTTATATTTGCTGCGCCGCATCAAGCCATGCCGCACGGCATCAACTTATGCCCTTTCTGAATACCGGTCATTCGTTATGGAAATTGCCATAAGGAATTTATTTATGTTAATTTCATATCTGTTTCCGCAACATTGCATCGGCTCGCCGCTTGCGGGGACATGAGCAGGATTAGGCGCCATAAGCGTGTAGTAACCAACAATTAGGGGTAATCACCCCATTCCGTTCAGGGAGTGTGCATGAAGACAGTCACGACGACGCCGCCGGATCCGGCGCCAGCCGCGCCAGCGAAACCGGCCCGCAAAACGGGTCTGCTGCTGGGTGGCGGCGCACCAAATTCCACCTTGATCGCCGGCGCCCTGGCCGCGTTCCTCGACGAAGGCATCGAGTTCGACGTCATTTCCGCCTCGGGCGCCGGTGTGTTGATGGGTTTGCTTTACACGACGCCGCACGAAGCCACGCCGCGCCAGGCCTTGCAAAGCTGGGCCGACACGGGCGTGGCCGACAGCATCTACAAGATGATTCCGATCAACTACAAGGTGTTCCAGAAGCCGGGCATGCATGCGAGCACGTTCCGCGACGCCTTCCAGCCGCCGGCCAACAATCCTTTTTTTCAGGCGTTCCAGCAAACGTTTGCGGGCGTGCCAACAGCCTGGTCGGACTGGGGAAAATTGATGGTGTCATCGCTGTCGCCATCGGACCTGTCGGCGAAAAGCCTGGGCCTGTGCGCGCACTTGCCCTTCCTGGAAAAAGCCGTGGATTTTTCGGGCGTGGCACGCATGCGCCCCGATTTCTACATCAATGCCTACAACCTCAGCGAGCACCGCATGCAAATCTGGGGCAAGCACGAGATCGAGCCGATCCACGTGCGCGCCGCCCTGTCGTTTCCCTTCCTGTATGCACCGACGACCATCGCGGGCGACGATTACATCGAAGGCGCGGCGCTCGATACGCTCAATTTCGAGCCGTTTATCGAAGGCAAGGGCGAGCACCATGACGCCGACACCCTGGTCATCCTCGACATCCTCGGCGACGAGCGCTTGCTGCGCAAGCCGCGCAACCTGTACGACGCCTGGGTGCGCTCCATCATCACGCCGCTGGTGAAAATTTCCAAAAGCGAGCTGCGCCTGTTCGAACTCGAGCACAACACGGATGCGCGCACGGGCCAGCCCAAGCGACGTTTGCTGAAGCTCGACCTGATGGGCGGCATCCCGGAGCAGCACTGGCCCGACACCCTGGACTGGTCGAACTCGAACATGCAGCTGCTGTTCGACGTGGGCCACAAGGCGGGCCTGGCGTTTTGCCGCCAGCATGGTGACTTGCTGCGCCGCCTGCCCGACGCCGCACCGCTGGCGGCCTAGCCGCCTGCAAGCGATCCCGGCCACCTGATCGGCAGCTCTTATCCCGCCTGGCCTTGCCAGGCCACACTTTTTACTGTGACACACCATGAATATCACCAAGCAATTAATTCTGACCCTCACCATCGCTTTGCTGGCCCTGCTATTGCTGGGCGCCGGTGGCGCCATCCAGCTGCAGCGCGCCCAGGAGCGTTTTGACACCGTGCAAAACCGCATCATTCCCAGTATCCAGGGCTTGAATGCGGCCAAGGGTTTCCTGGCCGATTCGCGTCTGGCCGGCTACCGCCTGTCCGTGTTCTCTAACCTGTCTGACAAGACGGCGCTGGACAAGGCCGTGGCCGACGCCAACACGAATTTCGACAAGGTCATCGCCACCTACCGCGCCGAGCGCCTGTACGACGCGACGGACAGCAAGATGCTCGACGCCGACCAGGCTGCCATGGAAGCCTACCGCCGCGCGCTGGCGCCATTCTTTGCCGCCGCCTACGCGGGCGATATGGATGGCGTGCGCGCCACCTTGCTGGCCGGCACGCCGCTGGCCATCACGGCCGCCGCCGCCAAGAAAAGCATGGATGACCATATCGCCTACAACAACAAGCTGGTCGATGACGTGAAGGCCGAGAGCCTGGCCGCCTACGACACGGCGTTCAACACCATGCTGGCCGTGCTGGGCGTGGCCGTGCTGCTGACGGGTGCGCTGGCCTGGCACATCTACCGCACCATCAGCGGCGGACTGGGCAATATCGAACACACGCTGGAAAGGGTCAGCGCCTCGCTGGACCTGTCCGCCGCCATGCCCGTCGAGCGCATGGATGAAGTGGGCCGCACGGCCACGGCCTTCAACAAATTCCTCGAACGCATCGTCGGCGTGATCGCCACCGTGCGCGCCTCGGCCGATACGTTCAGCGTGGCGGCCGCGCAGATTTCCGCCGGCAACGCGGACTTGTCCGTGCGCACCGAGCAGCAGGCGTCTTCCCTGGAAGAAACGGCATCGAGCCTGGAAGAGCTGACCTCGGCCGTGCGCCAGAACACGGACAATGCGCGCCAGGCGAACGCGCTGGCCGTGTCGGCCTCGGACGTGGCCCGCAAGGGTGGCGCCGTGGTGGCGCAAGTGGTGGGCACGATGGGTTCCATCAACGAATCGGCGAAGAAGATCGCCGACATTATCGGCGTGATCGACGGCATTGCCTTCCAAACCAACATTTTGGCGCTGAACGCGGCCGTCGAAGCGGCCCGAGCGGGCGAGCAGGGCCGTGGCTTCGCCGTGGTGGCCACCGAGGTGCGCAACCTGGCGCAGCGCTCGGCGGCGGCCGCCAAGGAAATCAAGGGATTGATCGAGGACTCCGTCGATAAAGTCAACACGGGCAGCGTGCTGGTCGACCAGGCTGGCGCGACGATGGAAGAAATCGTCGCCAGCATCTTGCGCGTGACGGACATCATGGGCGACATCGCCAACGCCAGCCATGAACAAAGCGCCGGCATCGAGCAAGTGAACCAGGCCATTTCGCAAATGGACCAGGTCACCCAGCAAAACGCAGCCCTGGTGGAAGAGGCGGCCGCAGCAGCCTCCTCGCTGCAAGACCGTGCCATCGAGCTGGTCGACGTGGTGGCCGTGTTCCGCCTGCGCGGCGATACCCAAGGGAAAGCGTTGAA
Organism: Janthinobacterium sp. BJB401; assembly: GCF_013372745.1. Lineage (NCBI taxonomy): Bacteria > Pseudomonadati > Pseudomonadota > Betaproteobacteria > Burkholderiales > Oxalobacteraceae > Janthinobacterium > Janthinobacterium sp. BJB401. Next base: position 22,938 of record NZ_JABXFH010000007.1, read on the forward strand.
AGTGGCGGGCGGCTTGCCGGCCCCGGCAACAGCCGCCGCCAGCCGGCGCCTGGCGCTGCCGGGCCGCAGCGCCCGCGCTTAAACCTTGTGACTGCCCCGGTACGCCGGGGTTTTTCTTTGGTGCTGGCGTCGTCGGATGGGGGCGTTGAGTTTTGCAGCTATGGCGAGTGGCAGTAAAGTTGTTCGGGCTGGCAGGGCGGAGGGAGGGGCACCGCCCGGCTTCTCGCCAGTCATGGTGTCTGCTTCATTGTCGGGCGCTATGTCCGCTTTCGCCCCAAAGCGACCATTCGCACCATCGTGACAATGTGTGAATTTTCTTTGTGAAAAATATGCTACCGTTGATCGAATTACGTTGAAAAGTGAGCACAAACTGTAATTTTTGAACTACAAAGGAGAGCATTCATGGCACTTAAACCAGGACCAAAGCCGATAGCAAAATCAACAGGGGAACCGGATCAGCGCCGCCGTGATAACAAAACCACACCAGGGAATACACCGTCCCTCAAACCTAGCAAATCTAGCAATCCACCAAAAAGTAAATGATAGGGGGCGTTAATTTACACTGCTAACCCGGCATTAGGCGCGTCGATAACAACGGCGGCTTCACCACCGTGCGGGCGTTCATGGCCTCGGATGTTGCCTAAAAGATCGTCATGCTGCCAGCGCCAAACAAACGCGATGCGCTGAACTATGAGTGCCCGAGTAAGCTGCGGCGCGTACCTGACCGTCCGCTCCTGGCCTGTTGCCGTCGTTGGCAGGTTACGCCCTGAAGAAGACATATGAGCGATGCGTTTAAAACGAGAAAGTCTTTGCCGGAACGTATCAGGAACCAGGTCGGCCTTATTTGAAAGTCTTTTTTGCGTGTTCTGGCAAAATGAAAACACCCAGCAATAGGTGGTCAACTACATCGAATGCAAGACCAAGTTCTTGAAGTGAGTGAGGCTTCACCTCGTGAGCTGCGTCATTTCCAAGAGTACGAAGCTTATGTAGAATGTCGGCGCCATCCTGTGTCAGTACGCCAAGTCCGACAAGCGAATTGATCTTCGAGTATAAATCGCCTCCAGTCGCATTCTTGTCTTTGCAGACAGTCTCGATGATTGCACGCGTTCCTATTCCACAGAGCACTGGCTGGGTATCGTTCAAAGATTGGAGCGTTTCTTCATAGATCCGTTGAATCTTATCAGGTAGCAGTCCTACATCAGCAAGTGGTTGACGTCCCTCGCGAGGGTTAGGATATACATTTACGATCGGTTGATATTCATATTCGTCCTCGCCAACTTGCACAAAGTCGTGCTCTGAACCCGCAACTTTTCGAAACGAGAACGTTTCACAGCCAAGGCATCTTATGATTTGATGCTCAGTCGACCAATCTGTGGAATACCCCCCGCTAGAATATTCAGTACCGCTCAGAATCGCTTCATTGACGATTTCATGCTTCGTTTCACGATGGCAGTCACGACAAAAGCTAGTAATTTTTTGACCTTGATTTTTGTTTAGTACAAGTTTTTCTGCCATTTTCAACCTCATTTTTTTCATGCGCGATGAAGCGCACATTGTTAGCTCAACTCAGCTATAACATCTTCGTGTACTAGCCGACCTTCGCAATTTTATTCACTTTGTCAGGTTGTAGGCACAAAAGTCTATGAACTGTAAGAATCGGAAGTTGTGATTTCCCTATCTTTCACAAAGCTCTTCATTAACCGATTCACGTATTTTACTTCCTGCGCACTCGACAAACGCTAAGGTTAGACGTCCGCTCTTGGCCGAAAGCGGAACTCCCCGAGAGCATGTCTACCTCGGCCTCCTGTGCCAAACATTATTGTTTTGTGCCTGACTTCAATAGGCGCGCTCCAGTGAGGCAGCCGGATTAATCCACTGCATCGCTGAGCAGCGCATCCATCAGTGAAAAAACGTGACCGCATCCGGCGCAACATGCGCTGCCAAACAGGAAAGGTAAGCGAAACGCGATGTCATCCAGCAATGGCAAAGCGTCCGTTTGCGCTTGCAACCAGGCAAAGGCGGCAAGGTGGGGTGAATTGTCGGCAGGGCCGGCAATCACCAGCAGCGTTTTCGCTGCTGGCGTAAAGACGGGATCCTCGGCGGCGACCGACAGCCCTTGCGCTACCGGCCAGACATAGAGCTCTACGCCGCAGGCAGGACATGCCAGGCAGAACTCCTCGTTGGTAAAGCCGCTCAGCACTCGCGCCACGCCGGCAAATCCAGCGAATGAAGCGGCGGCCTTAAGCATGTAGATGCCAGTCACCGTGTCCTCGACCTGCCGCAGGTCGGAGCTTGCCATGGCGAGCGCGGCCGGGACTGCGGCATGAAAAGCCGCGACATAAGGGGATGCCCTCAATTCCTCGTCGAGGCCGGCGCTTTCATGAATCGACGCCGCCAGCGACAGCACGCCGGCGCGCAGGTCCGGCGATGTCACCGCCGCCGCCAGGGAAACCAAGTGCGGGAATGCGGCGACCGACGCCGGATAAATCGAGCCCTGGTGACAAATATGGCCATACAAATCGTCCAGGGCCTCGGCGTCTCCCCGCCGCAGGTCTTGCAGCATCGCGGGAATTTTTTCAGCGCCACCGTAACCATCCGTCAGACTTGCCCATGCGGCAGAACGCAGATCGAGTGGTGTCGTTTCAGTGTGTTTTTCCATTGCATTAACTTAAGCGATGGACGGCAGGCCGTCAAGCCTGACGCTACGTGGCCGTGTACTGCCCGGGACCGGTCCAGGCGATGATCCTGGACGGGCCGTTGATATGGCCTTGATCCCTGTAGTACGTTACCACCTCGGCCGCATTCCAGCCCCAGCCGGCGAAGAATACGGAGCGCAACGCGATCAGCCGAAGGATGAGCGATAGACGCTCCTCGTCTTTTTTCACCGGCAAAATGAAATAGCCGTCCTCTTCCACAAAACTCAATGCCGCGATGGCACCGCCGCGTACCGCTGCCGTCGCGTGGATGCGCGCTTGGGAGCCGGCGATACCTGCCTATGTGACTGCCGGGATACCCGACAGCGGCGCCAAAAACAAGGATTTCATAGGAAAGAGTTTGATCTTCATGGGCTTTCCCGTGGTTTTTTGTCTGCTTCTGGCCGAACTCGGCCTTTAATCAAAGACAATCCGCTGCCCCACCTCGAATGCATTTTCATGGCAATAAAACAGGATGAACGGCGTGTCGTTCGAATAGATCATCGCGTCGTCACGTGACGGTACAAAAATATCCGACCAATTCTCGACCAGGAACACACTGCTGCATGCGAAGCATTCGTCTTCGCCAAACACCACCACGACCTGCTGAATTCCTGGCACGCGCTCCCGTAACCAGCTGGTTGCGATGGCCACGTCGTCTCCGAAGGCGAACCGCTTGATGGAATCAACGGTGTGAATGTTCAAGCCGAGATGCGTCTTCGAGTCATGCAGACCCACCAAATCATAGGCACGGCGAGCATCCTCGGCATCAAGCCAGACGATATCGGCCAAGTGATGTTTTAGCTCCTCAACCCGCCAATGTGTTTCGTTTATCATCTTTCAACATCCAAGGTGCCCTGGGCAGCGTTTCTAAGGTAGCATCGTGCTCAGGTGTGACTACATGCCTGGTCACTGGCCTTCTCAAGCGCGCCTGCTCAATGGCATAGCGCTTGAGCCTGGCTATAGACAAGGCGCTCTTCATGGCCCGGCCAGTACAGCCGGAATGCAATTATATTGATAATAGTAGGGAGAACCCGATTGATGCAAATCGAAGAAAGCATTCACGTTGCGGTCCCGCCCACGGTCATTGATCAAATCTGGAGCGAGGTCGACCGATGGCAGCTGTGGGATCCGGACACCAAGCAAGCCCGGCTCAATGGGCCATTTGCGGTGGGAACACAGGGCAGGATAGTCCCGAACAAGGGGATGGGTATTCCGATGGTGGTCACCGAGCGCACTGCAGGGCGCTCGTTCACCGTCGAGGGCTACATCCCTTTGTTCCGCATCCACTTCGAGCACACGGTGGTTGCCGCAGATGGCGGATCGCAAGTCGTTCACCGTGTGTGGTTCACGGGAGCGCTTGCCTTTCTGTTTGGGCCAGGCGTTGCCAAACAAGTGCGGCAAGGGCTACCCAAGACGATGCGCTCGCTCAAGGCCTATGCCGAGAAACGCCACTCGGCTCTCCATGATGGCGAGGTGAATGGGGCAAACGCGACGACAGCCTGATAGATAGTTTCCCCTCGTCAATTCCTTGCAAAGCACCGCGTCAAATTAACGTGCCCTTCCTGTCATGATGGAATACAATTCCTGCGTGGCAGCCAGCTTGCCTGGCAAGGCCGGGCACGGCGTCACGCTATGACCTCGGAAAGATGTTGGCTTATGACTCTGCAGTTCCCCCAGCGAACGGCGCCTTGCGCGCCATCCAGCCTGTCCCAGCCACTCGGCTCCCTGTTTGCCCTGACCCTGTTCTGCCTGATTCCTGCCGCGTCCGCCATAGCGGCCGCGCCCGCCAGCAGCAGCGTCATGCTGGAAGAGCTGACCAGCACGGAGTTGCGCAGCCGTATAGACCACGGCGCCACCACCGTGCTGGTGCCGATAGGCGGCGTCGAGCAGAGCGGACCGTATATCGCGCTGGGCAAGCACAATGTGCGCGCCGGGCTGCTGGCGCGGCAGATTGCGCAAAAGCTGGGCAATACCATCGTCGCGCCCGTTGTTTCCTATGTGCCCGAAGGCGCGATTGCTCCGCCGGCCGGCCACATGCGCTTTGCCGGCACGATCTCGATTCCGCCGGCCGCCTTCGAAGCCGTGCTGGAAGGGGCGGCCGCCAGCCTGCGCCAGCATGGTTTCCGCGACATCATCTTTCTCGGCGACCATGGCGGCTATCAAAAGAACGAGCAGAACGTGGCCAACAAGCTCAATCGGGTTTGGGGCAAGGCTGCCGCCGGCAAGGATGCGCGTGCTTACGCCTTGCTCGACTACTATGACATCACGCAATCGGCCTATATCGCCGAGTTGCAGAAACGCGGCCACAGCAGCGCCGAGATCGGCCTGCACGCTGGTTTGGCGGACGCGGCGCTGATGCTGGCGACGGATCCGTCGCTGGTACGCAGCGAGGCCATGGCGCACGGCCCGAAACCGGGCGTGGCGGACGGCGTGCGCGGCGACGCGACCCGTGCCACGGCGGAGCTGGGCCAGATCGGTATCAAGCTGCAGGTGGACACTTCGGTGGCCGCCATCAAGCAGCTGCTGCAACGTACTAAATAACTCCGCTGGAAGTGCTGAACTTCCGGCTTTTGCAACGAAACGACGCGAAATCACATGAAAAAACTCCAACGACGCACCATCGTCACCTTGTCCGCCCTGGCTGCCGCACTGGCCGGCCTGGGCGTGGCCAGCCAGGTCATCGGCGCCAGCACAGCGGCTCCAGCCGCCGCAGCGCCGGCCGCCGCCTATTCACCGCTGCCGGGCATGCCGCCGCTGGTGGATCCGAAAAACGTGTATGGCAGCATCGCCAGCAGCAATATGAGCGCCGTGGTCAAGGATCACTTGCGCCGGGTCTACGTGCCGAACCTGCGCTCGAACGATGTGTATGTGATCGATCAGGACAGCCTGAAAGTGGTCGACAAGTTCAAGGTCGGCAGCGGCCCGCAGCACGTGGTGCCGTCGTGGGACTTGCGCACCCTGTGGGTGGCGAACAATGCCGAGCGCACGGACAAGGGCAGCCTGACGCCGATCGACCCCTTGACGGGCAAGCCGGGCAAGGAAGTGCCTGTCGATGATCCCTACAATATGTATTACACGCCGGACGGCAAGTCGGCCATCGTCGTGGCCGAAGCGCGCCACCGCCTCGATTTCCGCGATCCGAAGACCATGGCGGTGCAGTATTCGATCGACACGCCCCAGTGCGGCGGCATCAACCATGCGGACTTTTCGAATGACGGCCGCTACGCCATGTTCACCTGCGAGTTCGACGGCACCATCGCCAAGATCGACCTGGTGGGCCGCAAGGTCGACGGCTACCTGAAATTGCAGATGCCGGCCAAGCGCTTCGCCGAGTCCGGTCCCGTGGGCGGCCCGGCGAATGAAATCTGCAGCGTCAAGAAGGGCATGCCGCAAGACATACGCATCTCGCCGGACGGCAAGAAATTCTTTATCGCCGACATGGACGCCGACGGTGTGCACATCGTCGATGGCGCCACCCTGAAGGAAATCGGCTTCATCCAGACGGGCGTGGGCGCGCACGGCCTGTATCCTAGCCGTGACGGCAAAAAATTGTACGTGGCCAACCGCGGCACGCACCGCATCCATGGCAAGCCGAAGGGCAAGGGCAGCGTCAGCGTGATCGATTTCGCCACGGAAAAAGTCGTCTCGAACTGGCCAATTCCCGGTGGCGGCAGTCCAGACATGGGCAATGTGTCCGCCGACGGCAAGTATCTGTGGCTGTCCGGCCGTTTCGACGATGTGGTCTACCGCATCGATACGAACAGCGGCGACGTTGCCAAGGTGAAAGTTGGCCAGGAACCGCACGGCCTGACCGTGTGGCCGCAGCCGGGCCGCTATTCGCTTGGTCACACGGGCAATCTGCGTTAAGCGGGCGCCTGGCGCTCTCTGGAACAACGGTGCGGGATCTGCAGTTATGTTTGCCTAAAAGGCAATATTGGCGCATACTATATTTTCCATTCCACTACCTCCAGGGAGCACCATCATGATTCTTGATCACATTGGTTTGAATGTCAGCGATGCACAGGCCAGCAAGGCCTTCTTTTCGGCCGCCCTGGCGCCCTTGGGCGTGTCGGTGGTGATGGAGGAGCAGGGCTGGGTCGGCCTGGGCAAGGATGGCAAGCCCGATTTCTGGTTCGGCGTGGGCGGTGCGCCGCATGCCGGCATGCATCTGGCCTTCACGGCAGATAACCGTGCCCAGGTGGATGCGTTTTACCAGGCCGCGCTGGAAGCGGGCGGCAAGGATAACGGCGCGCCAGGCATCCGTGCCCTGTACCATCCGAACTACTATGGCGCTTTCGTGCTGGGGCCCGATGGTCACAATGTCGAAGCCGTCTGCCACCGTCCCGAACCCTGACACCGTTATTTTCTGAAGAGAGCAGCATGAAGCACAGCGCCACCCTGTTTGCCGACGATGCCGGCCGCTATGCCTACGTGAAAGCGGGTTTTTCCTGGCCGGCCCTGTTCCTGGGTTCGTTCTGGGCCGTCGCCAAGCGCCGCTGGTGGCTGTTGCTGCTCATGCTGGCGATGGATGCCTGCCTGTGGTTTGGCAGCCATCTGGCCACTGAAATGCGCATCGGCCCGATGATGCTGCTGATGGCCGCCGCGGAGCTCAGTTACCTGCTGGCGCGTGGCTGGTATGGCAACCGCTGGCTGGAAGCGTCGTTGCGCAGCCATGGCTACAAGCCCGTCGTGCTGGGCGCGGGCGCCGCTGCTTGAGCGTGCCTGGCACAGATTTTCCTTCCCGTCACTGACGTTTGCCAAGGGCAAGCCGTCCAGCCAAAACTTTCTGCGCAGCCGAGCGCACCTTTGATCCAGATCATCCCTCACCTGCGGTGCTCACGTAGCCTTGGGACTCGCGTTGCAAAGCATCTTCCCACCAACCGGATATGTTTTTCGCGTTTCGTGGCGTAGCCCGGCCGTCTGCCTCACCGTTCGACAGCCGGTGGTGTCGCCATCTGTTTATGTCCACCCAACCGCTATTTAATGAGGAACTCCATGTATCCATATTCCCGTAGTGTTACCCCCGCCGCCAAAAACCACCTGGAAGCGCAACTGGCTTTCTTCAATGGCCTGTCGAAGTCCTTGTTTCAGTCGGTGCAGCACTTCAGCGACCTGAACATGCAACTGGCGCAAGGTTTGCTGGAAGAAACCACGGTCACCAGCCAGAACCTGCTGACGGTCGAGCGTGCTGAAGATGCGTTCCAGGTGGCTGCCGCCTCGGGCCAGCCAGCCGCCGAGCAACTGCGCAAGTACCAGCAACAGGTGTCGCGTCTGGCAGCCGATACGCAGGTCGAACTGGCCAACGTGGCAGAGCGTCATGTGAATGAAACGAGCCGTACCGCCAAGGCCCTGGCCGAAGAAGTCGCCCGTACTGCTTCGGAAGAAACGGAGAAAAACGTGCGCAAGCAGCAGGAAGCGATGCAGCGCATGGCCGAACCGTTCCAGGCCTATCAGCAAAACGGCGCCAGCCGCGACCAGCAGCGTGGCGCGCAAAGCCGTGACGGTCAAAGCCTGCAAAGCGCCAGCCATCAGGGCAGCCAGCAGTCGGCCGGCAGCGAAAGCTCGGCCAGCGGCAGCGCCTCGCAAGCGGGCTCTGCACAAAACAAAAGCAGCAGCGCCAGCCGTAAAGAGTAAGCACGAGGCTGCTTGCAGCTAAGCCGCATCGCAAGGGCCGAGCCTTGATATGCGGCTAGCCATGCGGCCAGCTGGCACGCAATATCGTGCGTATTGGTCTGGGCAGAGCGCCCGCCCTTCACGGGGCGGGCGTTTTGTCGTATGCGTGCAGTTCAGGGGCTGGCTTGGCCGTGCCCGCTGAGCGGGACGGCAAGGCTATGCTTGCCGGCAAGGCCTTGGCGGGCACGTCTGCGGACAAATCTGCGGACAGGGCCGCGGACGAGACCGCGTCACCGGTGCCGCTGTTGGCATCGATAAAAGCGCTGACGGCGTCCAGGGTGGGTGCCAGCCTGCGTAAGGGACTGGCCAGCGTGGCAACCAGGGTGGCGTGGCCCACGTGGTCGAAGTAGGTTTCCGTCACGGGCCTGGAAAGCGCGCGCAAGGCCTGGGCCAGGCCGCCCGTGTTGCGTTGCGGATCGACCAGTTTATCCTGTCCGGGCAAGGGGGCGATCAGCAGGGCGGGCGGGGCCTCGGCCGTCACGTGATGGATGGGTTGCGAAGCGGCGGGCGTGTCCGGGTAAAAGAAAACGGGCCGCGTGGTGGTGTTTTCGATGGGTAAAAAATCATAGGGGCCGGCCAGGCCTATCCAGCCCCGCAAGTCGTGCGGGCGCATGCCGTGGCGCGCCAGCAGGCTGGCGTCGAGCGCCACCATCGCCGCATTGTAGGCGCCGGCGCTATGGCCCATGACGAACAGGCGCGCCGGGTCGCCGCCATGGCGGCTGGACTCCATCGCGGCCCAGGCCACGGCGCGGGCCGCATCCTGCAAAATCTCGGGGTAATGCACGTCCGGATACAGCCGGTAGTCGGCGATCACGGCCAGGTAGCCGCGCGCCGCGAGCGCGTTGCCAACGAAGGCATAGTCGGCGCGCTCGCCCGTCGTCCAGTTGCCGCCATAAAAGAACACCACCACGGGCACGGGTCCCGTGCGCAATTTTGGAGCGTAGACATCGAGCTTTTGCCGCGGCAAGGGGCCGTAGGCCAGGCCGCGCGTCACTTGCGAGGCGCTGCCGGACGACAAGGCATTGATGGCGATCAAGGGCGAGCAGGCGGCCAGGCCTGCAGCCAGCGGGATGGCGCCCAGCACGCCGAGCAGGGTGGTGCGCAGGATCGTCATGCTTGCTCCTGATGGTGATGGTTGATGCTTGCAGTGTAGGCCAGGCAGGGCAGGGCGCACACGGGGAAGTTGCTGTATAGCATAGAAAAATGTTGCATGCGTCAATCAATCCTGTAACAGCCATTTGCGCGCCGTGGCGATGACGGCGTCCGACAGGGTGCGCGTGAGGGGCGTCTGGATATCCCAGGCATGCCAGGTCAGTGGCACGTCAAGCGCCTGACCGGCTGCCACGTCGACCAGCCTGCCGGCGGCCAGCGCCGTTTCCGCCTGCAGCAAGGGCACCATGCCATAAGCATAGCCCGCTTCGATGAAGCGCACGAAGTCGCGCGCCGAACCGAGCACATGGTGCGGATAGCGGCCCGTGTAGCCGAGGCGGTGCTGCAGATAGCGCTCGTGCAGCGCATCCTTGCTGCCAAACGTGATGGCGGGCGCCTGGCTGACGGCTTCCACCGTAAAACCATGGGGAAACCATTGCTGCGCGAACGCGGGCGAGGCCACGCACAGGTAGCGCATGCCGCCCAGCGGCGTGGCCGTGGTGCCGGCCACCAGGTCGTTGGCGCTGGTGACGCAGGCAAACACGCGCCCTTCGCGCAATTGGCTCAGGGTGTGATCCTGGTCGTCGAGGCGGATATCGAGCAGGCAGGACGGCGGCGACAGCAGCGGCCCCAGCGCTTCCGGAATCCACGTGGCGGCGCTGTCGGCGTTGACGGCGATGGCCAGCGCCGGCAATTGCGTGGTCGGGCCGGGCTGGGCGTCGAGGGCCGCTTCGAGCAGCTTGACTTGCCGGTAGTGGGCGATCAGGCGCTGGCCCGCTTCCGTCGGCAGGGGCGGGTGGCTGCGGATGATCAGCAAGGTGCCTTCCAGGTTTTCCAGGGTGCGGATGCGCTGCGACACGGCCGGCTGGCTGATCGCCAGCGCTTGCGCGGCCTTTTCAAAGCTGCCCAGGCCGATCACGGCGTCGAGGGCGGCCAATCCACGGTAATCGACGACGCGCATAAGTTTCTCTTATATATGTTTAGAATCATTCATTATACTTATATTTACTTTTTCTTTACACTGTTGAAATAGGGTAACAACTCCACTCTCCCGCGCGGTCCTCCTGGTTCCGCACCACCCTCCACCTACCTTTGATGACTTTGCCGTTGCCGGCAGAGCGTGGGCGGCCGTGCGCGTGATGGAAAGCAATAAAGGAATCGATATGGACAGCGCAATCTTCTTGAAAGGCATGGGGCTCGGAGCGAGCCTGATCGTGGCCATCGGCACGCAAAACGCTTTTTTGCTCAAGCAGGGCTTGAAGCGCCATTACGTGCTCACCTGCATCCTCGTCTGCCTCGTGTGCGACGCGATGTTGATCACGGCCGGCGTGGCCGGCATGGGCACGTTCATTGCCGACAATCCTAATTTCCTGCTGTGGGCCAAGGCCGGCGGCGCCACCTTCCTGATCGCGTATGGCTTGCGCGCGGCCAAGTCCGCCTGGCGTCCAACAGCCCTGACGGTGTCGGCCGCCAAGTCGCCGGAAGGCTACTGGGCCGTGATCGGCGCGGCGCTGGCGTTCAGCCTGCTGAACCCGCACGCCTTCCTCGATACGGTGATTTTGCTCGGCTCGATCGGCGGCCAGCATGAAGGCGTGGGACGCTTTTACTTTGCCGGCGGCGCCATCATGGCTTCGGCCCTGTGGTTCTTCCTGCTGGGCTTTGGCGCCCGCTACCTGGCGCCCGTGTTTGCCAAGCCCATGGCATGGCGTGTGCTCGACGGCATCATCGCCCTCGTCATGTGGGCCATCGCCGCCTCGCTGTTCCTGTAATCAGCGGGTCAGAAAGGCCAGCACGCGGCTGGCCAGCTTGCCATACGGCGGCCACAGCAGTTTCAAAGCGCTGTAGCGGGCCTGGTAAAACACGGGCCGCAGTTTGCTGAAGGTGTGGAAACCTTCCACGCCATGGTAGTGGCCCATGCCGGATTCGCCCACGCCGCCGAAGGGCAGGTCGTGCTGGCCCACATGGTACAGGGCGTCGTTGACGGACACGCCGCCCGACATCACCCGGTCGATCAGCAACTGCACCGTACGGGCATCATTGCTGAACGGATAGATGGCCAGCGGGCGCGGCCCCGCGTTGATGCTGTCGATGACGCTTTCCAGATTCGTGTAGCCGCGCAGCGGCAGGATGGGGCCGAAGATTTCCCGCGTCAGCAGCAGGCTGTCTTCGGGTGCGTCGAGCACGATGTGCGGCGCGATCTTGCGCGTGGCCCGGTCGTGGCTTGGGCCCGGCAGCAGCGAAATCACTTGCGCACCCCGTGTGCGCGCTTCGTCGAGCGCCTGCAGCAGCCGTTCAAACGCAGCCGCGTCGATGATGGACGTGTAGTCTGGCGTGTCCAGCCCGGCATAGCGGGCCGGCATGATCTGGCGCGCATGGTCGACGAAGGCGGCGATGCTGGCTTCGGGCAGCCAGGCGTGGTCGACGCTGGTGCAGATTTGCCCCGCGTTCAGGTACTTGACGAACAGGATGCGCTCGGCTGCCGTGCGTACGTCGAAATCGGCGCAGACGATGGCGGGCGCCTTGCCGCCCAGCTCCAGGGTCACGGGGCACAGATTGCGCGCGGCGGCCGCCATGACGGCCCGGCCCGTCTGGCCGGAGCCCGTAAACAGCAGATGGTCGAACGGCAGTTGCGAGAAGTCAATGCCCACGCCGCCCGTCTCGTCAAAAAACTGCAGTTTTTCAGGCGGAAAGTAGGCGGGCATTTTGTCGATCAGCAGCCGCGCCAGGTGGCGCGAGTTTTCGCTCATCTTGACCATGGCGCGGTTGCCGGCGGCGAAGATGTAGGTCAAGGGCACCAGGCTCAGGTTCACGGGAAAATTCCACGGCACGATGACGCCCACCACGCCCAGCGGCTGCGGCATCACGCGGTTGCGGGCGCCAGGGAAATTGCGCCAGTCGACGCCACGGCGCTGCGGCCGCATCCATTTTTTCAGGTGTTTTAATACATGGGCTATGCCGTCAATGGCGGGAAAGATCTCCGCCAGCAAGGTTTCGTGGTGGGAACGGTTGCCATAATCGGCGCTGATCGCTGCGCAGAGCGCGTCTTTGTGCTCGCGAATGAAGCGCTGCAAGGTTTGCAGGTCGCGTTTGCGCTCGGCCAGGGTCGGCACGGGGTGGGCCAGGCAGGCGGCGCGCTGCAAGGCCAGGGCGGCAGCCAGCTCGGCGTTCTTCAATTCCCTGTTTTCTGCGACATCAGGCATTGTTTTCCTTGGCCGGCTCGGCAATGCGCGCGCCGTTCCGGCACACTATAGTCGAGTATTCAGATAGGCGCCGCCAGCGTGCCGACGGCCTTGCACGATACGCCGTAAAATGTCCGGCAACTGTACGCTACCCTTTCCAGGAATGCCATGACCCCGACCACGCCAGATTCCCTGCACATCGTGTGCCCCCATTGCGACGCCGTCAACCGCCTGCCGGCCGCCCGCCTGATTGAGCAGCCTTCTTGCGGCAAGTGCCAGAAGGATTTGTTTACGGGACAGCCCGTGGACTTGGCCAGCGCCCGCTTCCTCCAGCATATCGAGCGCAGCGACATTCCCGTGCTGGTCGACTTCTGGGCGCCGTGGTGCGGCCCGTGCCGCAGCATGGCGCCATTCTATGTGCAAGCCGCCAAGACCCTGGAGCCGGCGTTTCGCGTCGTCAAGGTGAATACGGAAGCGTCGCCGGACCTGGGCAGCCGTTTCAATATTCGCAGCATTCCCACCCTGGCCCTGTTTCGCAAGGGCGTGGAAGTGGCGCGCCAGCCGGGCGCCATCGATACGAATGCCATCATCGCCTGGGCAAGGGATAAAGCCCGCTTTTGAGGCGAGAGGAAAACCATCGCGGTTTTTCATTTGACATTTTGTATGGCGCCATATTATATTGCGCCATATGATAAAACTCGAACAAAAATACACGGCCTTGCTCGGTGACGTGCAGCGCCGCGCGCTTGGCGCGGACACTTCGGCATCCATCGGACAGTTGCGCCTGTGCTTTGAAGTGCTGGGCCTGGCGTCCGCCATCGATGGCGATTGCGCCGCGCGCCTGGGCCGGCATGGCTTGTCGGAAGGAAAATTTGTCTTGCTGTCCCTGTTGCGCGACGTGCCGGGCGGGCTGTCGCCGCATGAACTGGCCGAACGGGCAGGCGTGACGCGCGGCACCATCACGGGCTTGCTCGACGGGCTTGAACGCGATGGCTTCCTGGCGCGCCATGCGGATCAGGTCGACCGGCGCAAGCTGCTGGTGCGCCTGAGTCCCAAGGGAGACATGGCCGCCGCGACCCTGGTAGATGAACACGCGCAATGGATCGCCAGCCTGTTTGCCGATTTCACGGCCGAGGAGATGCAGTTGTTGAGCGCGCTGCTGGAAAAAGCCTGGCGCAAGACGGATCGAGGTGCCGCATGAGCCGTGGCGTCGCCGACATCGCTCCCGCGCGCCTGGCCCTGCTGAACGGGGGCGGCGTGCCCAGCGCCACCCTGACGGAAGGGCTGGCCATCGATTTCGCCCAGCTGCTGGCCGCGGCCGTGCCCGCTGTCGGCGCCGCGCGCCTGGAGCAACTGCGCGCGCAGGCCGCAGCCGGCATCACCAGACGCATGGCGCTGGCGGCGCAATTGCTGCTCGAAGCCAACACCGACCTGGCGCTGCTGCAAGCGCATGCCTCCGACACGGTACGCGGCTGGGCTTGTTTTACCATCGCCGCCCAGGCTGGCTGGACCTTGCCGCAGCGGCTGGCTGCCATGCGGCCGCTGGCCGACGATGGCCACTTCGGCGTGCGCGAATGGGCCTGGCTGGCGCTGCGGCCCCATCTGGCGGCGCAGCTTGACGAGGCGATTGCCTTGCTGGCGCCGTGGACGGCGGACCCGTCGGAAAGAGTGCGCCGTTTCGCCTGCGAAGCGCTGCGCCCGCGCGGCGTCTGGTGCGCGCATATTGCCCGCTTAAAAGAGCAGCCGCAGCTGGCCTTGCCCATGCTGCAAGCCTTGCGCGCCGATCCAGCCGTTTATGTGCAGGATTCCGTGGCCAACTGGCTCAACGATGCGGCCAAGAGCCAGCCGGACTGGGTGCGCAGCCTGTGCGCGCAATGGCTGCTGGAAAGCCCTGCTGCCGCGACACAACGCATCTGCAAGCGCGCCCAGCGCTCGCTGGCCTGACGATTGATTACCCAAGGAGAAAGCATGCATTACCTGTTAGAACTGTATAGCCCGAAACCGGCCTGGCTGGCCCTCGACGGCGCCGCGCGCCAGGCGTATTTCGACATGGTGGGCGCCGGCATGGCGGCCTTGTCCGGCATGGGCGCCGAAGCGCTGGCCATGGGCGCCATCGATGGCGGCAAGCTACATGCGGCTGCCCAGCAATTCTATGCCGTTTGGCGCTTCCCGGACGAGGCCGCACTGGACGTCTTGCTGGCTGGCATCGCCGCCACGGGCTGGCATGATTATTTTGACACCATCAATGCGGCTGGCCCGGCCGTGGATTTCCCCGCCCACCTGGCGCAGCTGGCCGGCGTTTAAGCGTCCGCCATTTTCCTTGCCACTGAGGTAAAGTTGGCATTTCCATCTGAACACTGACGTTGATGCCGACCAAACTGCTTTCCACCCTGATGCTTGCCCTGGCGCCCATGCTGGCGTCGGCAATCCCTGCCACCCCGCAAGCCCTCGTCGCCGCCGCCCGCAAGCAGGTGGGCGTGACCGTGCAGTACGATCCGCGCTATGAACGGCTCGCCTATCCGGGCGGCGACGTGCCGATCGAGCGGGGCGTGTGCACGGATGTGGTCGTGCGCGCCTACCGCCAGCTGGGGCAGGATTTGCAGGTGCTGGTGCACGAAGACATGCGCAAGGCGTGGCAGGTGTACCAGCAGCAGGGACGCTGGCAAATGAAGGGGCCGGACCGCAATATCGACCACCGCCGCGTGCCGAACCTGGGCACCTACTTTGCCCGCCATGGCACCAGCCTGCCGCCAAGCAAGGAAGCGAACGCTTACCGCGCGGGCGACATCGTCACCTGGCGCCTGCCGCGCAACCTCACGCATATCGGCATCGTCAGCGACAAGCAGTCGTGGGGCGGCGTGCCGCTCATCATCCACAACATCGGCGAGGGCGCGCGCGAGGAAAATATTCTGTTCAGCTATCCGATCACGGGGCACTATCGTTGGCAGCCACGTTGAGGGGGAGAGGCGCTATTTCCTGCAAAATCGCCAGCACGAGGGTCAGCGCCGTGTCGATATCGAGCTTGTCGATGGCGCCATAGCCGAGGAACAGGCCGGCATGGCGGGCGGTGCCATGGTAAAAGCCCGATAGCGCATACAGGCTGACGTCGGCCTGGCGTGCGCGGCGCAGCAATTCGGCGATATCGAGCGGCGCCTGCGCCAGAGCCGCCACGTGGAAGCCGGCGCTGGCTGGCACCAGTCGGAACCACGGCGCCAGCGGACCGTTGAACCAGTGCTGCAGCCGCTCGCGCCGCCCCGCATAAATATCGTGGCAGCGGCGTATGTGGCGCAGCAAATGGCCGTCGCCGATGAACTTGGCCAGCGCATGCTGGCCCAGGCTGGCCGTATGGCAATCGCTCAGGTATTTCACCGTTTCCACGGCGGCCACGATGGCTTGCGGCAGCACCGCATAGCCGAGCCGCAATTCCGGCAGCATGATTTTCGAAAAGCTGCCCACATGGGCGACGATGCCGTAGCGGTCCATGCTTTGCAGGGAATCCTCGGGCCGGCCTTCGTAGCGGAAGGCGCTGTCGTAATCGTCCTCGATGATGATGGCGCCCAGCTGATGCGCCCGCTCCAGCAAGGCATGGCGGCGCGCCATGCTCATCGGCATGCCCAGCGGAAATTGATGCGCGGGCGTGACATAGATCAGCCGCGTGCCGTCCGGGATTTGCCCGACGATGAGGCCATCCTCATCCACTTCGACGCCCACCACGCGGGCGCCCTGGCTGGCGAACACGGCGCGCGCCACCGGGTAGCCGGGTTCTTCCACGGCAACCGTGTCGCCCGCTTCCAGCAGGGTCAGCGCCAGCAGGTGCAAGGCTTGCTGCGCGCCGCTGGTGACGAGCACTTGTTCCTCAGTGCAATGGATGCCGCGGCTGAAGGCGGCATGGCCGGCAATCGCTGTGCGCAGGGCCGGCAAGCCGGCGACAGGGCCATAGCGGCCGCGCGCCTGGCCACCCTGGCGCAGCGCGTGCAGCATGCAGGCGCGCCATTCATCCTGCGGGAAGTGCGCGGGCGTGGCGCGTCCGCCGATGAAGGCGTAGCGCGCGGGCTCTTCCTGGCTGGCGCGGCGCAGGGGCGTGGGCGTCGCTTCCCAGCGGGCGATGCGCTGCGCGCTGGCCAGCGGCGTGCTGGCGTGGCGGCGCTGCGGCGACGTGTGCGGCGTCTGCACGAAGCTGCCCACGCCCACTTTGCCGACCAGCAGCTTTTCATAACCGAGCTTGTCATACACGTCGGACACCGTCTTGCGCGACAGGCCCAGCTGGCTGGCCAGCAGGCGCGAGGGCGGCAATTGCTGGCCGTCCGTCAGCCGGCCCGAGCGGATGGCCTCGCTGAGCTGGCGGTACAGCTGGCCGCCCAGGTCGCGCGTGCCGTCGATCAGGATATGTAATTCCATGGTGTGTCTGCTGGTGGTCTGCCGGTTTTCGGGGGGATTGGCCTGCCGCGCGTACTGCTTGCGCTTTTACAATGATGCATCTCTACTTTACAAGGAATGCCATCATGACACAGCAACGACTCGACTTCACACAAGCTTCGCCGGACGCCGTCAAGGCCATGTACGCGCTGGAAGCGGCGATCGCCAGGCTGGGCGTGGAACACTCGCTGCTCGAACTGATCCGCCTGCGCGCGTCGCAAATCAATGGCTGCGCCTTTTGCGTGGACATGCACACGAGCGACGCGCGCAAGGCCGGCGAAACGGAGCGCCGCCTGTATGCCGTCTCCGTCTGGCGCGAAACGCCGTTCTTCACGCCGCGCGAGCGGGCCGTGCTGGCCTGGACGGAAGCGCTGACCCTGCTGCCGCAGAACCATGCGTCCGACGAAGACTACGTGGCCCTGGCGGAACAATTGACGCCGGCGGAAATGGTCAACGTGACCCTGGCCATCGGCTCCATCAACACCTGGAACCGCCTGGCCGTTGGCTTTCGCAAGATGCCCGAATAAGTCCTGTGTTCGTTCGCGAACAGACGTATGGTTTGCTGCTGCGTAGGCTGGCAGGACGATTGATCAGCCAGGGAGCAGCCATGCAAGTACCTACCGGGGAAGGCGCCGGCAAGACGCCCGAGCAGCACGAAGAAGCGCGCCGCGAATTCATCGCCGAACTGTGGCGGCGCTTTGAAGCGTTGCAGGAATGGGCCGTCAGCCACTGGCCGGACCAGCAACACCCGCTCAGTTCCGCCGACTTCGTCGAATCGCGCAAGGAGATATTGAGCTTGCGTTCGCCGGCTGGGTCGTTGAACCAGCCAGCTACGCGCGATGCGGCAGAGCCGGAGCAGGGCGGGGCGCAGTATGTTGAGGTCACTCCTGCACCGTGGCCGTAACCGTGGCTGTATCTTGGTCGTAGGTCGGATTAGCGCTTGCGCGTAATCCGACGTCACTCGCCAACAATGTTGTCGGATTACGGTCCTGCGGACCTAATCCGACCTACGCGTCGCTTTTGCCCTGCGCAAACACCCAGCAAACCAAACTTACCAGCAGCCCCGCCATCACGCCATACGCCAGATTCAAGGCGCTGTCGAACAGCAGCGGCGCCACCAGGCCCGAGACCAGCGCGAACAGCAGCATCTGGATGAATGACTGCATCGACGACGCCAGGCCGCTGTTGTTGGGGAAGTGGTTCAGCGCCATCAAAGTCATCGGCGGCATGGCGATCGACAGGGCGAACGAGTAGAAGAACAGCGGCAGCACGGCCCATGGCACTTCGGCGGCAAAGACATAGTTGTAGCCGATGTTGGCGGCGGCCGCCACCAGCATCAATATGAAGCCGGCCCAGATCATCTGGCGCTGGCTGTAGCGGTGGGCGATTTTCGCCGACAGGGCCGAACCGAACACCATGCCGCTGATCAGGGGAATGAACAGCCAGGCAAACGCCGTTTCCGGCAGATGCAGGATGTTGATGATGAAGTAGGCGGCCGAACCGATGTACAGGGCGAAGCCGCCAAAGGCGGCGCCAATGGCCGTCGACAGCAGCAGGAACTGGCGGTGGCACAGCACTTTCCAGTAATTGACGGCGATGTCGCCCAGGTGGAAGGCGTGGCGCTGCTCCTTTGGCAAGCTCTCCGGCAGCGCGCGCCAGACGACGACGAACATCAGCACGCCGAAGGCCGACAGGAACCAGAATATCCAGCGCCAGCCCAGGCCCACTTGCAGCCAGCCGCCCAGCACGGGCGCGATGGCCGGCGCCAGCGCGAACACCATCATGATGTGCGAGAGGATTTTTTGCGCGGCGGCGCCCGAATAACGGTCTTGCACGATGGCGCGGCCGATCACGGAGCCGGCGCCTGCCGACAATCCCTGCAGCACGCGCCAGGCCAGCAGCCAGCCCAGCGACGGCGCCAGCGCGGCGCCCACGGAAGCGATCACATACAGCACCAGCGAGACGAGAATCACGGGACGGCGGCCGAACGAGTCGGACAGGGTGCCGTAGAACAGCATCATGAAGGCGAACGTGAACAGGAAAAAGCTCAGGGTCTGCTGCACCAGCAGGGGGCTGGCATTGAAATCTTGCACGATGGCGGGGAAAGACGGCAGATAGGTGTCAATTGCAAGCGGTCCGACCATCGCCAGGCCCGCCAAAATCCATGTTAATAATTTAGTCATGTTGAACAGTGTTTTTGTTAGCCCGTCATTTTACGCTAGTGGAAGCAATCGGGTTGCCGGCCACCTCTCTTAGCCAGGCATATACGTTTTTTGCATATGGATGCTTGGAATTCTTCGTTTGCTTTGTCATGTGACGCCTTTAAGCTGGGGCGACCCGGCTTGTTCGCCGTTTTCTGGAAGTGATACGCCATGCATAGCATTTACCCCGCGGCGCCCGTCGACGACACGGCCCAGTGGAACCTGGGGCCCGTGATCCAGGCCTTGCGCAGTTCGCGCGAAGACAAGCACAAGATCCGCCATAACGGCAGGGTGCGTGAATTGCCGTCGCGCGAAGCGCTCACCACCATCGTCAACGGCTTGTCGGCGGCCCTGTTCCCCACGCATTACGGGCGGCCCAACCTGACGGACGAAAGCATCGATTATTTTGTCGGCGATACCCTCAACACCACCCTGAACCGCCTCAGCGAACAGGTGCGGCGCGGCTTGCTGTTCTCCGTGCCGGCCGGCGATGAGGGGGATGCCGCCAGCGACGATGCGGCCCTGGCGCAGCAGGCGCGCGACATCACCCGTGCATTCGCCGCCAGCCTGCCCGACATCCGCGCCCTGCTGGTGTCGGACGTGCAGGCCGCGTATGCGGGCGATCCGGCCGCCACCTCGGTGGCCGAGATCATGCTGTGCTACCCGGGCACCATCGCCATCTTGTACCACCGCCTGGCGCACCGTCTGCATGCGCTGGGTGCGCCGTTCCTGGCGCGCCTGATCGCCGACATCGCGCACACCCTGACGGGCATCGACATCCATCCGGGCGCGCACATCGGCGCCTCCTTCTTCATCGACCACGGCACGGGCGTGGTGATCGGCGAGACGGCCATCATCGGCCAGCGGGTGCGCCTATACCAGGCCGTAACATTGGGCGCCAAGCGCTTTCCCGCAGACGCAAGCGGTGCGCTGATCAAGGGCACGCCGCGCCACCCCATCGTCGAGGACGACGTGGTCATCTACGCGGGCGCAACCGTGCTGGGGCGCATCACCATCGGCGCGGGATCGACTATCGGGGGGAATGTGTGGCTGACGCAGAGCGTGCCGCCTGAGAGTAATGTATCCCAAGCGCAGATGCGCAACGACTGAGAAGAATGGAAGGGAAAACGAACCCCAGCGCAGAAACTGGGGTCGTACCCTCAGGGTACGACCCCGGTATTTGCGGTTGGGTTTACTTCACCGTCAGCACTTCATACCGCGCCACGGGCACGCCATCCTTCAGCAGCAGCAATTCCTGGTCGGCGTAGCGGTAGCCATTGACTTCGCCCAGGGTACTCAAGAGCAGGCGCTCGAGGTCCATGTCCTGCGGCTGGCACATCATCATGGTGCCGGCCATCTGTCCAAAGTTCAAGGTGCTGACGCCATCGCTGGTGTAGCCGCCCATCATCTGGTTGCAGCCGCTGTTGCCGCTGGCGCGGCCTTCGGCCAGCTGCAGGGTCACTTCGCGCTGTTCGGGCGCCTTGCGCACCACTTGCTTGCCCTTCAATTCCTTCAGCTTCCACTGCGTGCCCGTCAGTTTCGGCGCCGGCTTGGCGGGCGAGGTGGCGCCTGGCGCGGCGGCGGCAGCGTCGCTGCGTACGGGCGTTTGCGCGCAGCCGGCCGTGATGGCGACGATGGCGGCGAGGGGAATCAGACTGGCGAGTTTAAACATGGCAATCCTTCTTTAAATGAATGGCGCCAGCGTAGCAGATTGGCGCCGCGCCAGCGTGCACGGTTGACAGGCCTACCGCTCCTGCTCCAGCCGGGATTCGAGCACCGTGCGCGCCGCCGCCACGTAGGCGCGGCAAGCCTGCACATCGACAAACGCCTCGCTGCCGGCCGTGGCGCTCGCCTCCAGCCGCTCCCACAGTTGCGACGCCTCCGGGTGGGCCGAGATCAGCACGTCGCACGGCAGTTTTTCCAGGATCTCGAAGCTGTGGCGCAAGTCCGCCACCGCGTTCGGATACTCGCTGCTGGCGCTGAACTTGAAGCCTGGACGCGAGACGGCGTTGACACTGTCCGCGTAGACCATGTTCAGGCAGCGGGGACCGTCGCACGATTGCCACGTCCAGCTCAGGCCTCCGGGCGTGTGGCCCGGCGTGGCATGCGCCGTCACGTTGACGGGGCCGACGTTGAACTGGCCGCCATCGCGCGCCAGGCGCATGTCCTTGACGGGCGGGTACTTGGGCAGCGCATGGTATTGCGGGTCGTCCGGGCCCACTTCGCCCGATGCCAGATCCAGCGCGGCCGACGGGCTGGCGGCCACCAGCGCATTGCTGCGCCGCTGCAGTTCGGCCAGGCCGCCCGCATGGTCGATATGGCCGTGCGAATTGAGTATCAGCTTGACGTCCTCGATGCGAAAGCCCAGGGCGGCGATATTGGCGATGATTTTGGGCGCCGATTCCGGCAAGCCGCCGTCGATCAGCACGTGGCCCTGCGGCGACGTCACCAGCACGGAACTGAGGCCTTTCACGCCCACATAATAGGTATTGCCGAAGATGCGAAACGGTGTCTGGTCCGCGTTCCAGGTCGCGCAGACGTCGCAGCCCGGCGTCGGCGGCGTGACTGGCGCCTGGGCCCATGCCAGGGAACCATGGCCTGCCAGCAGCGCCAGCGCCAGTGCCAGTGCCAGCGCGCGTGTAAGAGTGGGGGGCATTGCGTTCCTTATCCGTGTTGCCAAGGTGGCGTATGCTGACATGGAACGGGACTGGACGCAAATGGCGCCTGGTGTCAGATCGCGTGCGCGGCGTGCAGTTCGCCGAGGATGGCCTCCTTTAATGGGGCTTGCGCCGCCGGCGTGCGCAGGCGGGGCCGGGGTGCGGCCACGTCGTAATGGGCGCGTGGCGGTCCGGCGCGCGTATCGAGCATGACGATGCGGTCGCTCAGGTACAGGGCTTCATCGATATCGTGCGTCACCAGCAGCACGCTCAAGCCATGGCGCGCGGCGACGGCGGCCAGCAAGTCCTGCAGCTTCATGCGCGTAAAAGCGTCGACGGCGGAAAACGGTTCGTCCAGTAGCAGGATGCGGGGCTGGCCGAACAGGCCGCGGGCAATCGCCGCGCGCTGCGCCTGGCCGCCCGACAGCTGCTTGGGCAGGCTGTGCGCATGGCCTTGCAAGCCCACTTCCTCCAGCAATTGCGCGACCCTGGGATCGTCTTCGCCACCGGAACCGAGGCCGAAGGCGATGTTTTGCGCCACCGTCAGCCAGGGAAACAGGCGTGGTTCCTGGAAGATCAGGCCGATGTCCGCGTGCACGCCCGCCAGCGGCTTGCCGCCCAGGCGCAATGTGCCGCGAAAGTCCGTATCGAGACCGGCCACGATGGACAGCAGGCTGCTCTTGCCGCAGCCGCTGGCGCCGATCAGGCTGACGATCTCGCCCTGGCGCAGCTGCACTTGCAGATTGTGCAGCACGCGCCGTGCGCCATAGGATTTGTCATGGATGGCAATGTCAAGCAGGGCAGTCATGCGTGGGGGCTTTCGTCAGGTGGTGGCATAGCTGTCGCGCCAGGCGAGCAAACGGGTTTCCAGGCGCTGCATCAGGTTGTCGCTGGCCTTGCCCAGCACGGCCAGCAGCACGATGGCGGCCAGCACGATGTCGGCGCGGCTCGTTTCGCGCCCGTCGCTGAGCAGATAACCGAGGCCCCGGCTGGCGGCGATCAGTTCGGCCGCCACCATGAACATCCAGGCCAGGCTCAAACCATTGCGCAGACCTGTGAAGATGGCGGGCAGGGCGGCCGGCAGCAGTACGCGGCGCGCCAGCGCGGGGCGGCTCAAACGGTACATGCGCGCCGCGTCGATCAGCTTGCGGTCCACGTCGCGGATGCCCGACGCCACGCCCATGTAGACGGGGAAGAAGGCGCCGATGCCGATCAGGACCAGTTTCGGCGCTTCATCAATGCCTAGCCACAGCAGCAGCAAGGGCACCCAGGCCAGCGAGGGAATGGCGCGTAATGCCTGGAACGTGGGGTCGAGCAGCGACTCCACTGTGCGGTTCAAGCCCACGGCCGCACCGAGCACAATAGCCAGCAGCGCGCCGCCCGCAAAGCCGATGGCCACGCGCACGGTGCTGGCCAGTACATGGCCGGCCAGGCCCTGGCGTGCCAGGTCGGCGATGGTGGCGCCGATGTCGCTGGGCGCCGGCAGCAGGTTGGCGGGAATGGCGCCCGTGCGCACACCCAGTTCCGCCGCCAGCAGCGCCAGCACGGGCAGCAGCAGGCCGAGCGCCGAGCGCGGCAAGCGAGGAAACTTGCGCCGCACGCCCGTGTCGTTGGCCTGTGCCGGTGCGGCGAGCATGTCTCTGGCCATGACCGCTTACGCCTTGCCGATGAAGGGGGCGGCGAAGCGCGTGTCGACCAGATCCGCGATGGCGCGGTTCAGGTCTGCACCGGACTTGACCAGCGCTTCATCGACGAGGATGGGCGCGGCCACCAGCAGGGCCTTCACATGTTCATTCGACGGCTGCGGATTGCTGAAGTCACTGCGCAGCTTTACCTGCAGCAGCGCCACCGGCAGGCTGACCTTGGCTTCCTCCGACAGGATCTTCGCCGCCTCGGCCGGATAGGCGCGTATCCAGGCGCGCGCCCGTTCGTAGGCCTGTATCACCTTGCCCACTTCGGCCGGGCGGCTGGCGAGGAAGTCCTCGCGCACGTTCAGGAAACCGTAGGTGTTGAAGGCCACGTTGCGGTAGATCAGGCGCGACCCCGCTTCCAGCTCGCTGGCGGCCATGTGCGGATCGAGGCCAGCCCAGGCATCGACCTTGCCCTGCTCCAGCGCCGCGCGGCCGTCGGCATGCTGCAGGCTGACGTGTTCGATGTCGCCGCGTTTCAGGCCCGCCGTCTTCAATGCGCGCAGCAGGAACAGATACGGGTCGGTGCCCTTGGTGGCAGCCACCTTCTTGCCTTTCAAGTCGGCGAGGCTGCGGATGGGACTATCCTTGCGCACCACCAGCGCCGTCCACTCGGGACGCGAAAAAATATACGGCGCGCGGATGGGGTTGCCGTTGGCGCGCGCCAGCAGGGCGGCCAGGCCGGCGCTCGAACCGATGTCGATGCTGTTGGCGTTCAGGTATTCGAGGGCGCGGTTGCTGCCCGCGCTGAGCACCCACTTGATGCTGGTGCCGTCCGGCTTGAACGCTTCTTCCAGCCAGCCGAAACGGCGCAGTACCAGGCTGGTGGGCGAATAATAGGCGTAGTCGAGGCGTAGCTCCTTCAAGGGCGCCTGCGCGGCGGCGCGGGTGAGGCCGGGCAAGGCGGCGAGGGTGGCGCCGCTGGCGGCCAGTTGCAAGATGGTTCTGCGTTTCATGGTGTCCTTGAATGGGGAATTGGATGCGTCAAGCCGCTGCCAGGGCGGCGTCGGCGGCGGGTGCGATGCTGACCTGGCGTCCCGCATGACCGGCAGGCAGGCGCGGGCCCTGGCCGAAGACCTTGTGGCGCAAGCTGCCTTCCTCGTACTCGGTGCGGTAGCGGCCGCGCCGCTGTAGTTCCGGCACGATGTGGGTCACCACGTCGGCCATGCTGTCGTGCGCCACGGCGAAGGCGAGATTGAAACCGTCGATGCCCGTTTCATCGAGCCAGCTTTCCAGCTGGTCGGCCACCTGGCGCGCATCGCCCACCAGTACCGGGCCGCGTCCGCCCAGGCCGATGTATTCGGCCGCTTCGCGTACCGTCCACGTGCGGTCCGGGTCGGCCTGGCTGAACGAGGCCAGCGCCGAGCGGCCGGCCGGGGAATCGATGTAGTCGATGGTGGCGTCGAGCGGGTAGCGGCTGAAATCGACGCCCGTCCAGCCGGACAGCAGCACCAGCGCCGCCTCGATATTCACATGGCGCAGGTAGTCGGCATGCTTGGCGCGCGCTTCTTCCTCGGTAGCGCCCGTGATGACCAGCGCCTGCGCGTAGATCAGCAGCGCGTCGCCATCGCGCCCGCTTTGCCGCACGGCGGCGCGCAAGTCGTCCGCATAGCGTTTCACCACCGTTTTGCTGGGGCCGCTGACAAAGGTGGCTTCCGCGTGGCGCGCCGCAAAGCGCGTGCCGCGCGGCGAGGTGCCCGCCTGGTACAGCAGGGGCGTGCGCTGCGGCGACGGCTCGCACAAATGGATGCCGGGCACCTGGTAGTGGCGCCCGGCATGGTTGATCGGATGTACCTTGGCGGGATCGGCGTAGATGCCGCGCGCCTTGTCGTTGACGACGGCGTCGTCGTCCCAGCTTTTTTCCCACAGCTTGTAGACGACGTCGAGGTATTCGTCGGCCAGGTCATAGCGTTCGTCGTGGCCCAGCTGCTGTTGCAGGCCCAGGTTGCGCGCCGCGCTATCGAGGTAGCCGGTGACGATATTCCAGCCGATGCGCCCACCCGTCAGGTGGTCGAGCGTGGAGATGCGCCGCGCGAACGTGTACGGATGTTCATAGGTGAGGGCGCAGGTGACGCCGAAACCCAGGTGCGTGGTCGCTTGCGCCATGATGGGCACGAGCGCCAGCGGGTCGTTCAGCGGCACTTGCACGCCGTGTTCCAGGGCCGCATCGAGGCTGCCCCGGTACACATCGTACACGCCCAGCACGTCGGCCAGGAACACCGCGTCGAACAGGCCCGCTTCCAGCAGCTGCGCCAGTTCCGTCCAGTGCGCGGGGTCCGTGTAGCGGTGGCTGCGGTCGCGCGCATGCGTCCACAGGCCCGGCGACTGATGGCCGACGGTATTCATCTGGAAGGCGTTGAAGCGTATCGTCTTTGCCATGGCTTATTTTGCTGCCGTCTGCAAGGCTTGCTGGTAGTCGGGTTTCGAATAGCCGGCAAAGTGTTTATTCGTGATGTCGAGGAATTCGCGCGAGCGGTAGGCGGCCGCCAGATCCTTGGCGAACTGCTTGTCCTTGTCCGCCGTGCGGATGGCCACCAGGTTGATGTAGTTGGGCGAGATTTTCTCGGCCACCAGCGCCTCCGTCAGCTTCAGCCCCGACGCCAGCGCGTAATTGCCGTTGATGAAGGAGTAATCGGTGTCGCCCAGCGAGCGTGGCAGCTGCGCCGCTTCCAGCGGCAGCAGCTTGATTTTCTTCGTGTTGACGGCGATATCCTTTTCCGACGCGCGCACGGGGTCGAAGCTGGCGCGCAGCTTGATCCAGCCCAATTGGTCGAGCAGCACCAGCGCGCGCGCCTGGTTGGTCGGGTCGTTCGGCAAGCCCACCGTCGTGCCTTCCTTCACGTCATCCAGCGTCTTGTGCTTCTTGCTGTAAATGGCAATCGGCGCCGTGGGTATCGTGATCAGGTCCGTCAGGGCCAGCTTGTGCTCCAGCGCGAATTTCTTCAGGTAGACGATGTGCTGGAAGACGTTGGCGTCCAGCGAACCCTCGGCCAGCGCGAAGTTCGGCTGGATGTAGTCATTGAATTCCACCAGCCTGACCTTGTAGCCCTGCTTTTCCAGGATAGGCTTGATGCCCAGCTTGATCTGGTCCGCGTACGGCCCCGCGCTGGTGCCGATGGTGATGTCTTTCGGGTCCTTGGCGTGGACGAAGCTGCTCGCCAGGGCGAGGGTCAGGGCGGTGAGAAGGATGCTGCGGCGGGCGAAGGTCATGGTGGCTCCTTGGTGGGTAAATTATGAATACGCGGTCGGCTCGGGCACCGTGCCGGTCAAGGCAAAGCGTCCCAGGTCGCGCAGCTTGTAGTCGATGGGGTCGTGCAGGGTATGCACGCGCACGTTGCGCCAGTAGCGGTCGTATCCATACTGGGCCGAGGTGGAACGGGCGCCCGTCAGTTCGAACATCTGGCTGCTGATGTCCAGTCCCGCCTTGTGCGCCAGGCATTTGGCTTCGGCCACGGCCACGGCCAGCAAGCCCCGTTCGCGCGCCGTCACCAGCGCGCCCTTGCGGAACACCTTTTCCAGTTCCTGCGCCGCCAAGTCGGCCAGCACTTGCGCGGGACGCAGCAACAGCCATAGCTGGCCGTAGCGGTGCTGCACCAATGGGTCGTCCGTTGCCCTGGCCACGCCCGAGGCAAACCAGGCTTTTGCCTGCTCGTCCGTGTACAGGCGCGCCGCCTCGAATGCCCCTTCGGCGATACCCAGGTACAGGTTGGCCATGATCAGCTGTGCGATCTGCGAGCGCACGGTCGCTTGCGGCGTGGCGGCCTGCGCGGGCGCCTGCAGCACCAGCTCGCGCGGCAGGGCGACCCTCTGGAAGTGCACATTGCCGCTATCCGTCTGGCGCTGGCCGAAGGCGTCCCAATCCGCCTGCACGGTGACGCCATCCTGGCGCGTGGGCAGGGCGGCAATCAGCGCCGTTTGCGTGGGCGCGTGCCAGGCGGAGACGGTCAGCCAGTCCGATCCCACGGAACCGGAAGAAAAGCTCTTGATGCCGTCGAGGATAAAACCGTCGTCGCTGTCGGTGGCCGTGACCCGTTTGTCGAGCGGGTTCAAGGCATTGCCCCAGAACAGGCGCTCGTCAACGGTCAGGGTGAGCAGGCGGCGCTGCTGCTGCGCGCTGCCATACAGCTGCAGGCCGGCCAGCTGCAAATGGTGGAAGCCGAAGACATGCGCCAGCGCGCTGTCGGCGCGCGCCAGGATGCGGATTACCTGGTACACGAGGGGCCACGATGCGCCCTGGCCGCCGAACTCCACGGGGATCGACAGGGTCAGCAAGCCTGACTCGCGCAGCCATTCACGCTCCTGCGCCGCATGGCCGCCGGCCTGGTCGCGGGCATTGGCTGTTTCGGCCAGGCGCGCGGCCAGCTTTGTTGCGATGCGGATGGCGTCCTGCAGGGGCTCCGGCACAGGCGGCTGGGGACGGGCGGCATGGAGAAAAACGCTAGACATGGGTGACATTCCAGAAAGACGATGACGCCGATATTGCACCGCCAGGCACGCGCCGTACACGAAGAAAACCGCGCATGGATATGCGAAAAAAGCCAAGCGGCAGAATGCGCGATGGCGTGTGGGGCGTCAGGCCCGGATAGTCAAAAAATGCATATCGAAGCGCGAAAGCATTCGTTTTACTGGGCTTCTGATGGCGATAGGCTGCAAGCATCCGAGCAACGCCACTTTCGATCACCTACAGGGACGGGCATCACATGAGCATCTTGTTATTGGGCGGTAGCCCGCAACTCCCATCGAGTTCCAGCCGCCTGCTGCTGCATATCGGCGAACAGCTGGCGCTGCAGGGCCACAGCTACGCCAGGCTGCATGTGCGCGACTTGCCGGCGCGCGCCTTGCTGCTGGCCGACTATGACGATGCGGCGATTGCCCGCGCCGTGCGCGCCGTGGCCGATGCCGACGCCATCGTGATCGCCACGCCCATCTACAAGGCGTCGTATACAGGGCTGTTGAAAGCTTTTCTCGACTTGCTGCCGCAAGACGGCCTGGCCGGTAAGCTGGTGCTGCCGCTGGCCACGGGCGGCGGCCATGCCCACACCCTGGCGCTCGACTACGCGCTGCGTCCCGTGCTGCATGCGCTGGGCGCCAAGCAAGTCTTCACCAGCATTTATGCCAATGCGCAGCAACTGGCGTGGCACGAAGAAGGGGGCCTGAGCCTGGATGCGCCGATTGCCGACCGCGTGCAGGCTGGTATCGAGGAACTCTCCACGGGCCTGTTCGTGCTGCAGGGCCGCCGTCCGCCCGCGCCAGCCGAGGTATCGCACCCCGTGCGTACGCTGCAAGAGCAGCCTTACGCGCCTCAGTATCAAGCCGCCTGATTATTCACCGACCAAGGAACCGCCATGACACACCGCCACGCACAACGCCTTTCGCGCCGTACCACTCTGGGCCTGCTGTTTGCCGCCGCCGCCGGCGTGATGGCGGCCGGCATGCCGATCGCGGCGCAGGCGCAGGCCAAGGGGGAGGTCCGCATCGGTTATCAGAAATACGGCACCCTGACCCTGCTGAAAGGGCGCGGCACGCTGGAAAAACGCCTGGCCGAACAGGGCGTGGGCGTGAAATGGACGGAGTTCCCGGCCGGCCCCGTGCTGCTCGAAGGCTTGAACGTGGGCAGCATCGATTTCGGCACCGTGGGCGAGGCGCCGCCGATCTTCGCCCAGGCGGCCGGCGCCAATCTGGTATATGTCGGCAATGAGCCAGCGTCGCCGGCCAGCGAAGCCATCGTCGTGCCCAAGGGTTCCGGCCTGCGCACCCTGGCCGACTTGAAGGGCAAGAAAATCGCCCTGAACAAGGGTTCGAACGTGCACTACCTGTTATTGAAAGCGCTGGAAAAGGCCGGCGTCGCATACGCCGACATCCAGCCCGTGTTCCTGCCGCCGGCCGATGCGCGCGCCGCATTCGAGCGGGGCAGCGTGGATGCGTGGGCCATCTGGGATCCATTCCTGGCGGCCGCTGAAAAGCAGCTGGGCGCGCGCGTGCTGGCCGATGGCAAGGGCCTGGTGGCGAACTACCAGTTTTATCTGGCCTCGCGCACGTATGCGGAAAAAAATCCCGAGATCCTGCGCATCGTGCTCGATGAAGTGGCCAAGGTCGATGACTGGGGCCGTAACAATCCGGAAGAGGTGGCGACGATCCTCGCCGCACAGACGGGACTGGGCAAGGACGTCGTGGCGCTGGCCGCCTCGCGCTATGCGTATGGCGTGAAACCCGTGTCGGTCGACGTCATCGCTTCGCAGCAAAGGGTGGCGGACGCGTTTTCCAGCCTGAAGCTGATTCCGAAACCGATCGTCGTCAAGGACGCGCTGCTGCCCGTCAAGCAAGTCGCCACCAAATAAACAAAGAGAGATTGAGAACACCATGTCATTGAATATATTCTGGTTCATTCCTACGCACGGCGACAGCCGTTACCTGGGCACGTCGCAAGGCGCGCGTCCCGTCGATGCCGATTATTTGCGCCAGGTGGCCGTGGCCGCCGACACGCTCGGCTACGACGGCGTGCTGCTGCCGACGGGCCGCTCCTGCGAAGATGCATGGGTGGTGGCCTCGTCGCTGATCAGCGTAACGCAAAAGCTCAAATTCCTCGTCGCCATCCGCCCCGGCCTGTCCACGCCCGGCCTGGCCGTGCGCATGGCGTCCACCTTTGACCGCCTGTCGAACGGACGTCTCTTGATCAACGTCGTCACGGGCGGCGACCAGGGCGAACTGGAAGCGGACGGCCTGTTTGCTGACCACGCCAAGCGCTATGAAATCTCCGATGAATTCATCAAGGTGTGGCGCGCCACCCTGGCGGGCGAGGGCGGCGCGGCCGGCTACGATTTCGAGGGCAAGCATATCCAGGTCAAAGGCGCGAAAACCCTGTACCCGCCCGTGCAGAAACCGTATCCGCCCCTGTATTTCGGCGGCTCGTCGGAGCCCGCGCATGAACTGGCGGCCGAGCAGATGGACGTGTACCTGACGTGGGGCGAGCCGCCGGCCGCCGTGGCCGAGAAAATCGCCGACATCCGCGCGCGCGCGGCAAAAAAAGGCCGCACGGTCCGGTTTGGCATCCGATTGCACGTGATCGTGCGCGAAACGAACGAGGCGGCCTGGCGCGCGGCCGATGAACTGATCAGCCACCTGGACGACGACATCATCGCCAAGGCACAGGCGGCCTTTGGCAAGATGGATTCCGTGGGCCAGCAGCGCATGGCGGCCCTGCATGGCGGACGGCGCGACAAGCTCGAAGTGTCGCCGAATCTGTGGGCCGGCGTGGGCCTGGTGCGCGGCGGCGCGGGCACGGCCCTCGTCGGCGACGGCCCGACCGTCGTGGCGCGCATGCAGGAATACGCGGACCTGGGCATCGACACCTTCATTTTCTCGGGCTACCCGCACCTGGAAGAATCGTACCGCTTTGCCGAGCTGGTGTTCCCGCTGCTGGGCAAGGGCAAGGCCGTGGGTGAGCAGTCCTTGAGCGGCCCCTTCGGCGAAGTCATGGCCAGCAATATCGTGCCTGCCGCGCCACAGAAAAAGGCGGCCTGAGATGGCGGCCGGCTCGATACAACGGGCAGGCGCCGCGCCGTGGCGTGATTCGCTGGCGCCATGGGCCTTGCCCGTGGCGCTGCTGCTGGCCTGGCAGCTGGCGGCGCAGTGGGGCTGGCTGTCGAGCCGCATCCTGCCCGAGCCGTGGGCCGTGGCGAAAGCCTTCTGGCACCTGGCCGTGTCGGGCGAATTGTGGCTGCACCTGAAAACAAGCTTGTGGCGCGCCACGGTCGGTTTCGCCGTCGGTGCGGGGCTGGGCTTGCTGCTGGGATTATTGACGGGCAGCTTCCGCCACGCGGAAACCCTGCTCGACACGACCCTGCAAATGGTGCGCAACATCCCGGCCCTGGCTTTGATTCCGCTGGTGATCCTGTGGTTCGGCATCGATGAAACGGCCAAGCTGTTCCTGCTGGCCGTCGGCGTCTTCTTTCCCGTCTACCTGAACACCTTCCACGGCATCCGCTCGGCCGACCAGGGCTTGATCGAAATGGCGAAAAGCTACGGTCTCTCGGGCTGGCCTTTGTACCGCGACGTGATCCTGCCGGCCGCCATGCCCTCGATTCTGGTCGGCGTGCGCTTTTCGCTGGGCCTCGTGTGGGTGCTGCTGATCGTCGCCGAAACCATCTCGGCGCAGGCCGGCATCGGCTACATGACCATGAATGCCCGCGAATTCCTGCAAACGGACGTGGTGCTGGTGGGGATTTTGCTGTACGCCTTGCTGGGCAAACTGGCCGATCTGTTCTCGCGCCGGCTGGAACGCCACTGCCTGCGCTGGAATCCCGCTTACCGATAGTGACGAAATGAGGAAAGAAACTACCATGCTGCTCGCCCCCATCCAGATCGAAACGGATTTTTTGTCGCACTTCGTGCAGTACGACCCGGCCAGCGCGCCGCCGCAGGCCAAGGCCGCGCCGCAAGCTCCATTGGCGCGCCGTGGCGTGCCTTTGGAACTGACGCAATTGAGCAAGGCCTATGGCGAACGTCCGGTGTTGAAAAACGTCGACCTGCAGCTGGAAGCGGGAGAGTTCGTTGCCATCGTGGGACGCAGCGGCTGCGGCAAGAGCACCTTGCTGCGTTCGATCGCGGGCCTGGAAAGCGTCGATGACGGCAGCATCGCCATCGGCAGTGGCGTGGGCGCGCCCGACATCCGCATCATGTTCCAGGAATCGCGTTTGCTGCCGTGGAAAACGGTGCTCGACAACGTGGCCCTGGGGCTACCCCGTTCCGTCGGCGCGGCGGCCGCCTCGCTGTGGACGGTGGGCCTGGCCGAACGGGCGGACGACTGGCCGTCGGCGTTATCGGGCGGGCAGAAGCAGCGCGTGGCGCTGGCACGCGCCCTCGTGCACGAGCCGCAACTGCTGCTGCTCGACGAACCCCTGGGCGCGCTCGACGCCCTGACGCGCATCGAGATGCAGCAGCTGATCGAGTCGCTGTGGCTGGCGCGCGGTTTCACGGCCGTGCTGGTGACGCATGACGTGGCCGAAGCCGTGGCCCTGGCCGACCGGGTGCTGCTGATCGAGGATGGCCAGATCACCATGGACGTGCAGGTGGACTTGCCGCGCCCGCGACAGCGCGGCCATGCGGCTTTCGCCGCGCTGGAGCAGGCTATCTTGTCGCGGGTGCTGCAGCCGTCTCGGCCAGGACAATAAAGCCGTCGGCATCGACGCTTGCCACGATGGCTTCATAATTGTCGATGGCAGGGTGGCGCGTGGCCAGCGGGTGCGCATGCGTGGCGGTGACGACGATGACTTTCGCGCCAGCCGCTTCGCCCGCCTCAATGCCGACCGACGCATCCTCGAACACCAGGCAGTCGGCTGGCGCCACGCCCAGTTTTTCAGCGGCCAGCAGATAGCAATCGGGTTTTGGTTTGCCGGCCTTGACGTCTTCCGCCGTCACCATGATGGCCGGTATCGGCATGCCGGCCGCCTTCAGGCGGGCAGTGGCCAGTGCCCTCGGCGCCGAGGTGACGATGGCCCATTGCGCGGGCGGCAGCGATTCCAAAAAGCGCAGCGCGCCCGCGATTTCAATAATCCCTTCCACATCGATGATTTCCGCATCCGTGATGCCCTGCGACTCGCGCTGCGCGTCGACGCCGGGCAAGCGCAGTTTGGCGATGGTGTCGACCGAGCGCGCGCCGTGGATGGTGGGCAGGAACGCCGCCACATCGAGGCCCTGGCGCTGCGCCCAAGTGCCCCAGATGCGTTCGGCGGCGGCGATGGAATTGATGACGGTGCCGTCCATGTCGAACAGAAAAGCGCGATAGCGGCCGGCGGCCGACGGTAGCGGGGATGAAGACGGCGAGGGCAGTGCGGACATGGCTTCCTTCCAGATGATGGGCTGGAAGCCATTGTAACGGCAGGCGATTTTTATTTCACAGGTAGACCGATTCAAACCTGGCCACGGGCGCGCCATCCTTGAGCAGGATCAGCTTCTCGCCGTCGAGCTGGTAGCCCGTCACGCTGTTTAAATTGGCCAGCACGGCGCTTTCCAGCTGCATCAAAGGGGGCGGGCAGGCCATGCGCGTGCCAGCCAGCTGGGTGAAGCGCAGGGCCGTGCCGGCCACGGTATAGCCGCCCATGACGCGGTTGCAGCCAGTGAAACCGGTGACCTTGCCATCGTCGGTGAGGGTAATGCGCACTTCGCGCTCCTGCTGCGGCGCCATCGCCACGGGAGCCCCATCGAGCTGCGTGAGCTTCCAGTAGGTATTCGTCAGGCTGGCGTTCGGCTTGGCGCTGTCGCTGGTGGCGGCGCAACCGCCGGCCATGGCGATGGCGGCGGCGAGGGGAAGGTATTTAAGATGATGCGTGAGGCGATGCAGCATGGGATGCTCCTGTGAGAGGGGAATGCCTGCAGACTAGCAGGTTTTTCGCACAGCTCAGCGCACGGCAGCGGCGATTGTTTCCATTTTGCCAGTCCTGGCATTAAACTCATGTTTTCTATTGTTTTAACGTTGATCGGGGAGCCTGGCCGATGCTGCAAGCGCAAGCGCTGGATAATCGACTGGTGGCCACCACCGACGACGATGTGCTGGTCGACCGCATCGTGCCCGGCGCGCCGTTGGTGATCGCCTTCGGCTTCGTCTCGTGGACCACGCGTCCCGCCTTCGATTTTTACGGGCGCCTGAGAAAACTGGAACAGGCCAGCGGCCAGCATCTGAACAAAATCCTCGTGCGCGATTCGGGCAATGCCTGGTACCACCGCCGCATCGCGGGCCTGGGCAACCACGTCGACGAGACGGCGCAAGCCCTGCGCGAGCTTGTGCGCCGCATCGCGCCGAGCCAGGTCACGACCGTCGGCCAGTCCATGGGCGCGTATGGGGCCGTCATGTATGGCTTGCTGCTCGATGTGCAGCAGATCGTCGCCTTCGGGCCATTGTCCTTCCTCGACGTGCAGCAGGCGCGCTTGTACCACGAGCTGCGCTGGCTGCCCGTGATGGAGTCGCTGGCGCAAGACCCGCCGGCGTCCGGCTACTACGACCTGGCGGCCCTGTGCCGCGCCAGGGCGACGGACGCCACGCAGCTGCACCTGGTGTTTGGTACGCGGCCTGACGCGGCCCGGCCTGACGCGGCCAGCGTGGGTGCCAGCGCCAGCGAATCGGTCAACCTCGACGCCATGCACGCGCAGCGCCTGGCCGCCTTCGGCCGCTCTACCCTGCATCCGTTTCCCCAGTCGGGCCACGCCGTGGTGCAGCACCTGATCGACACGAAGCGCATCAATGCTCTACTGGCCAAGTGCATACTGGGTCTTGCGCTGGAAGAGGAAGCCATGCCGGACATCAGCCGCGAGTGGCTGGACTGGGTGGCGGAAAACCTGCGTTTGGGCTGCGCCGGCGAACAGCTGGTGGCCGTGCTGCAGCAGCACGGGTTTTCGCTGGCCAGCAGCGTGGCCGCCGTGGATGCCGTCCGCGCCAAGGCCCTATGACGCCGCAGTTCGAACTCGATACCCTGAAAATGCGCATCGCCGCGTCCGAACTGGCGGCGCTCGATTTGCGCGTGCGGGTGCAGCGCGCGCTGCGCCAGCTGATACTCGATGGCGTGCTGGCGCCCGGCCTGCGCCTGCCGGCCACGCGCGCGCTGGCGCAGTCGCTGGGTGTATCGCGCGACACGGTGGAAATGGCGTACGCGCAGCTGCGCCTGGACGGTTATATCGAGCGGCAGGCGGGATCGGGGAGTTTTGTCTCGCCGACGATAGGCGCGAGCTTGCTGGGCAAGCCGGCGGTGGCACCGCTGTCCATGCCAGCGCAGCCGGTGGCCCTCAGCGTGCGCGGCGCGCAGATTCTCGCCAGCGGCGGCGTGGCCGACCAGCAGACCGTAAAAGCTTTTGCCACGGGCTTGCCGGAAACGCGGGCCTTTCCGCTCGACGTGTGGGAGCGCTTGCGGCGCCAGGCGGCCGGCGAACACCGTGCCGGCATACTGCTGCACGGCGACCCGCAAGGGGCCGAGGCTTTGCGCCAGGCCATCGCCGATTATGTGAATCTGGAGCGGGGCGCGCGGGCCACGGCCAGCCAGGTGCTGGTGCTGAGCAGCACGCGCCAGGCCCTGTACCTGTGCGGGCAGGTGCTGGCCGACGCGCATGGCCCCATCCTGATGGAAGACCCGGGCTATTTCGGCGCGCGCAAGGCGTTCGAGATGGCGCAATTACGAGTCGTGCCCGTGCCCGTCGATGCGGATGGCTTGTCCATCGACCACCTGCGTGCCGACACGAGCGGCGCGAACACGGTGTATGTCACGCCGTCGCATCAATATCCGACGGGCGCCACCCTGGCGCTCGAGCGCCGCCTGGCCCTGACGGCCTGGGCGGCGGAACGCCAGGGCTGGATCATCGAGGACGATTACGACAGCCAGTTTCATTACGCGGGCTTGCCGACGGCGTGCGTGCAGGGACTCGACACGCAGCAGCGCACGATTTACCTGGGCACCTTCGCCAAGTCGCTGTATCCGGGCCTGCGCATCGGCTACATGGTGCTGCCGCCCGCGCTGGTGAAACCGATGACGTACGCGCGCAGCATTCTCGATGGCCACACGCCGCAACTCGATCAATTGACACTGGCCCGTTTCATCGCCGATGGCCATTTCGCTGCCCACGTGCGCGCCATGCGCAAGGTCTATGCCGTGCGCCGCGATGCGATGGCGCAGGCCGTGCAGCGG
The DNA here is from genome assembly GCF_013372745.1 of Janthinobacterium sp. BJB401. Taxonomy (NCBI): domain Bacteria; kingdom Pseudomonadati; phylum Pseudomonadota; class Betaproteobacteria; order Burkholderiales; family Oxalobacteraceae; genus Janthinobacterium; species Janthinobacterium sp. BJB401. The sequence continues at coordinate 59,265 of NZ_JABXFH010000007.1, forward strand.
CACTTGCCGCACGTCGTCACGGCGCAGCTGCCGCCGGGCGGCTTGCAGATGCCCTGTCTGCTGCACGAGGGCAGGGACGAGCTGGACACGATACGCCTGGCGGCGCAGGCGGGCATCGCGCTGCCAGGCCTGAGCCGCTTGTACGCGACGCCGCCGGCGCGCGGCGGCTGGCTGCTGGGCTTTGCGGCCTTGACCCCGCACGAGATCGACAGCGGCATCGTCCGCCTGGCCCACGCGCTGGGCTGATGCTGTCAAAGTGGTCTGTTGTATGTGCTTGAATTGGCCTGCTTGAGCAGTCCATGTGACCATTAATATGCTCGCTTTCAATGGCAGAGGCATATACATGACAACCACCACAACAAGCGCCGCCATGGCCGACCGGGCGCGCTGGCGCGACCTGGCGTCCCCCGCCATGGCCGCCTTCATTTCCGTGCTCGTCAACTATGGCGGCACCTTCGTGCTGGTATTCCAGGCGGCCCAGCTGGCCCAGCTGAGCGCCGCGCAGACGGCGTCCTGGGTCTGGTCGCTGAGCATCGGCGTGGGCGTGACGGGCATCTGGCTCAGCTACCGCTACCGCGCGCCCATCATCACGGCCTGGTCCACGCCCGGTGTAGCCTTCCTTGCCACCGTGATGCCGCACACGCCGTATGCCGAGGTGATCGGCGCCTATATCATTTCCGCCATTGCCTTCATTCTGCTGGGCATGTCCGGCGCCTTCGAACGCCTCGTGCGGCTGATCCCCGGTGGCATCGCGGCCGGTCTGCTGGCCGGCATCCTGCTGCAGTTCGGCGTGAACGCGTTCGGCGGCGCCAGCGCCGATCCCGTGCTGGTGGTGGTGTTGCTGTTGTCGTACGCCGTGCTGCGCCGCTTTACGGCACGCTTTGCCGTGGTCGGCATCATGCTGATCGGCCTGGCCCTGCTGCTGGCGCAGGGGCGCATCGATGCGCAAGGCATAGCACTGGCCCTGGCCGCGCCCGTGTTCGAGATGCCGCGCTTTTCCGTGGCGTCCCTGCTGGGCGTGGCGCTGCCCCTGTTCCTGATCACCCTGACGGGCCAATACATGCCCGGCATGCTGGTGCTGCGCAATGACGGTTACCAGGTCAGCGCCAATCCGATTTTGACGGTGACGGGTCTCGGCTCGCTGCTCATGGCGCCGTTCGGCGCGCATGCCTTCAACGTGGCCGCCATCACGGCCGCCATCTGCACGGGCAAGGATGCCCATGCGGACCCGTCGAAACGCTATGTCGCCGGGCTGGCGTGCGGCGTGCTGTACATTCTCGTGGGCGTCTTCGGCGTCACCCTGGCCAGCCTGTTCATGGTCTTGCCGCGCCCCTTCATCACGGCGCTGGCGGGCCTGGCCTTGCTGGGCGCCATCGGCAACAGCCTGGCGCAGGCGATGGCGGACGTGCGCATGCGCGAAACGGCCCTGATCACCTTCCTGGCCACGGCCGCGAACGTGACCCTGCTGGGCGTGGGCGGCGCCCTGTGGGGGCTGGCGGCCGGGCTGGCGGTGCATGGGTTGATGCATGGCTGGCGCAAGGCGGCATAGCAAGACAGGTTGCCCATGTTGCCCGCCGCCGCATACAATTGCTGCGCCCGTGCCCGTTGGCACCGTCCTTTTCCCGATGTGAGCGATGGCCGACCTGACTTCCCTGGCGCAGTATCTGCTGGCAATCACGCCCGCCTTCCTCGTCTGCGCCGCCTTGCTGCTGGCCGTTCCCCGGACGGTGCCGCTGCTGCGGGTGCTCGTGCACATCGTGTTTTTCGTGCTGGCGCGCGACGCGATGACGGCGCACGGCTACTGGCAAGTGGCGGCGGGCGGCTTGCGCTTCACGGCGCCGCCGCTGGTCTTGCTGGCGCTGGGCGCCATGTCGCTGGGGCTGGTGGCCAGCACGTGCTGGCTGGAAAGCGAGGCGCGCCGCCAGATCCACTGGTTCGGCATGCGGCCGGTCCTGTCCGTGCTGCTGGGCGTGGCGGGTGCGGCACTGATCATCGCGCTGGCGACGGGTTTGAAAGCGTTGTTCGGCTTGCCGTCCCTGCCGCCCGTCGCGCCATCGCTGCTACCCTTGCTGCTGGGCTTTGCGCTGGCGGCCAACTGTTATGAGGAATTGCTGTTTCGCGGCTTGCTGCAACAGCAATTGCGCGCCTGGCTGCCGGCCTGGCGCGCGGCGCTCGTGTCGGGCCTGCTGTTTGGCCTGTGCCACGCGTTTCTTGCCACCACCGTCACGCAGGTGGGCGCGCCCATCCTCGTGTTCACCGTGATTGAAGGCGTGGTGGCGGGGCTGGTATATTGCCGTGCCGGCTTGCTGGGCGCGTCCCTGGCCCATGGCCTGGCGATTTTTGCGCTGGCCGCCGGCTGGGTGTGAATCCTGTTGTTTCAATTTAATGAAGAGTGAGAAAGCGATGCCTGTCAGTTCCTACCTGAATACCCGTCCCGTCGTGGGCGAGCGCGTCTACCTGCATGACACGGCGCAAGTGATTGGCGACGTGCAGATCGGCGACGACTGCTCCATCTGGTGCAACAGCGTGCTGCGCGGCGACGTCAACCGCATCGTCATCGGCGAAGGCAGCAACATCCAGGACTTTTCCATGGGCCATGTGTCGCACAAGAACGCGGCCAAGCCCGACGGTTCACCCTTGACCATCGGCAAGTACGTGACCATCGGCCACTCCGTGATCTTGCATGGCTGCACGATTGGCGACGAGTGCCTGATCGGCATGGGCAGCATCGTCATGGATGACGTGGTGGTGGAAAAACACGTGATGCTGGGCGCGGGCAGCCTGGTGTCGCCGGGCAAGGTGCTGGAAAGCGGGCACCTGTACGTGGGTCGCCCGGCCGCCAAGGTACGCGCGCTGACGGAAGCGGAAATCGCCTACCTGCGCTATTCGGCCGAGCACTATGTGCGCGTGAAGAACAACTACCTGGCTGGCGAGCCAGGCTGATGCGTCAGGCTGGCGCCGTGGCCAGCGCATTGATGCGTGCCGCCATGGCGCGCGCATCAGGCACGCCCAGTACCAGGCGCGCCCATTTTTCGTCTTGCAATTCGATGACCAGTGGCTGCATGCCACGCGTCATGAAGACGAACTGGCGGTCGCCGCCCTTGTGGTAAGTACCCGCCGAAATGACTCCGGGCAAGTTGGTGCCCGGTGCGCGCAAGCCCAAGGCCGCGCCGCGGAAACCGTCATCGTCGGTGGCGCCACGCACATGCCGTAGGGGAATGCACAGGTTGCCGTGAAAGGACGCCAGCTTTTCCCACAGGGCCAGGCGGATGGTCAGTGCATCGTCGTTCAATTCGAGGCTGGGCATGGTGTCTCCTTCGGTGGTTGATCCAGATGGCTTAACAGGCGTTCGCCCAGCAGGCGGGACGTATCGGCGCCCGTGTCCAGCACGGCGGCACGGCACAGTGCCGTGATCGCGGCGTCAGAGGGCGCCAGTTCCTTCAGGGCGATGATCAGCAAATCGACGGCTTCTTCCCGCGCTGGCCAGCCAGGCTGCAGTGCTTGCGTCAGCACGCGCTCAAACAGATGGCGCTTGGAACCGAAAGCCTTGTACAGGCTGCCGCGCAGCAAACCCGTCGCCTTGACCAGGTCATCGATCGACGCGGCGTTGTAGCCCAGGCTGCCAAAGACGGCGGCGGCCTGGCTGGTCACGGTGGCTTCGTCAAAGTTGCGCGGTCTGGCCATGGTAGCGGTGCAAAGTGTGCGGCGGGGCGGGATGCCCCGTGTCTGCCACCACTATAGGTATTGGTGAACGATTGGTCAACAACTATCTGCGGACAGTCGTTTCGCGCAGTTCCGGCCGCGGCGCCAGGTCTTGCGGCAGGCGCAGGCCGGACACGAGGCCCAGGCGCCGCAACAGCAGCAGCATCCACCAGCCCGGGTCCCATTCGCCCGGCAGCAGGCCCAGCCTGGCTGAGCCCGGATACGCGTGATGGTTGTTGTGCCAGCATTCGCCCATCGTCAGCAGCGACGTCAGGCGGATATTCCTGCCTTGCACGGCGGCGCCGTCGACGTAAAAGTGCATCTGGCCATGGTTGTGGGCGAAGTAGCCGATCAGCCAGTGGCCGAGCACGCCGGCGCTGACCCGCGCGCAGACGCCCCAGCAGACCAGGCCCCAGCCGCCCCAGACGTAGAACAGCACGGCCCACGGCAGTTGCTGCAGCATCCAGCTTCTTTCCAGAAAGCGGTAAAAGCGGTCGTGCGCGATGCGCGCTTCGATGGCGATGTGCGGCGGGTGGTCGAGGTCCAGACGGCAATGCAGTTGCCACCACGCATCGCGCCAGAAGCCGGCGCCGTGGCGCAGATAGGGGTGGCAAGCGGGCAGGCGCTGCGCATAGTCGCGCAGCTCATGCTGGCGCAGCAAGGCCAGCGGGCCGCTCAGGCCCACCAGCACGCCCAGGTACACGAGCAGGTATTCCAGCCATTTTGGGCATGCAAAGCTGTCGTGGATCAGTTTGCGGTGGCTGCCCAGCGAATGGCCGAACAGCAGGACGATGGCCGTGCTGACGATAAACAGCGCCACGCCCGTCCAGCTGAAGAAGCACAGGGCGCCAGTCACGGCGCCGGCCAGCATGGCGGCCAGCCATAGCGATGGCAACGGCGCAAAGCGCACCGTACCGTTCAGCACGCTATCGGCGTGGCTGGCGCGGGCGCGGTGGCCATCCAGGCTGGCCGCCGTCATCAACCCTTGGGGGCCGACGATGGTTGCGTGTATTTGTCGAAGTTGGTGATGTAGTCGTTGAAGTTGTCGGTCAGCATGCGCTTGTACTGTTCCGTGAAGAAGGCCACGGCGCCTTCCTTTTCTTCCTGCATCTTGGCCACGTCGTTGCTCTTGCTGGCGACGAGGAAGGCGTTGAAGCGGGCGGCCGCGTACAGCAGCGAGGTGGCCACTTCATTGCCGCCGCTGTGCATGCATTGCTCATTGGCCAGGGCGATGACCTGGTCGGCGCGTTCCCAGAATTCCGGGCCCGGTGCTGGTTTTGTCGTTGGTGTGCTCATAAAATCCCTCATGAAAGTGCGCGCCAGTCTACACAGGGGGGCGCGGGCTGTCCAGCCGCGCGGCCGCCGCTCAGGGCGCTTGCAGGATCTGTTCGACCAGCACGGCCAGCGGCTGGCGGATGTCGAGCACGATGCCGGCTTCGTCCGCCTGCAGGGGCTGCAGGGTGGCCAGCTGGCTGTCGAGCAGGCTGGCCGGCATGAAATGGCCGGGGCGGTGCAAGCGGCTTTCCAGCACGGCGCGCGGGCCATCGAGGTGGACAAAGCGCAGGGCAGGGTCGCCAGCGCGCAGCACGTTGCGGTAGGCGCGTTTCAGGGCCGAGCAGGAGACGACGAGGCCGCTGCCTTGCGCGCGGGCCGTGGCGATGCGCTCGCGCAGGGCGGCCAGCCAGCCGGCCCGGTCGGCGTCGTCGAGCGCAATGCCGGCCGCCATCCTGGCCACGTTTTCCGGCGTATGCACGTCGTCGCCTTCCACATACGGCACGTGCAAGGCGTCGGCCAGCAGCTTGCCGACGGCGCTCTTGCCGCAGCCGGACACGCCCATCACGACCCAGCGCACGGCGGGCACGCCCACGTTCAAGGGGCCGACACGATGACGGTGACGCGGCGGTTTTCCGCCTTGCCCGTCTTGCTGGCGTTCGAGGCCACGGGTTTACTCATGCCCAGGCCCTTGACGGTGATGTTGTCGCGTGGAATGCCCGAGGCGCTCATGGCGTCGGCCACCACGTTGGCGCGCGCCAGCGACAGCTTGTTGTTGTACGCTTCCGTGCCTTCGTTATCCGTATGGCCTTCCACGCGCATGTGGGTGATGCCCACTTTCAGCAGGGCGGCGCTGATTTTCTGGATGGCGACGCGGCTGGGCGGGATCAGTTTGGCGGCGTCGAACTCGAACAGCAGCTTGTCGGTAAAGCTCAGTTCCCAGCCTTCGTCCGTCTGGTTGAAGCCTTGCTCCTTCAGGGTGGCGACTTGCTCGGCGTTGAACACGGGTTTGGTCTCTGGCGTGCTCTGGCAGGCGGCCAGCAGGCCCAGCATGAACAAGCCGAGGAAGCCGCGGCGTAATTGCGTGTAGATGGATTGCATGGTGTTGCTCCTTGGTTCAGGGGTGAATATGGGGTTGCGGCAGGCGCGCGACCTGGCGCGTGCCGCGTTGCGCCTGCTTGGCGCGGTACATGGCTTCGTCCGCCGCGCCGACCAGCGAGACGGCGTCGATGGCGTGATCGGGGAAGACGGCCACGCCGATGGTCAGCGAGCTGACGATGCTGTTGCCAGTGGGCAGTTCAATGGCTTGCGCCATGGCGGCGATGATGTTGTCGGCGATGTGCATGGCGTCGCTGCTGTTGCGCAGCGGCTTGAGCAGGATGGCGAATTCGTCGCCGCCCAGGCGTGCCACCAGGTCGCCTTCGCGCAATTGCTGCTTGATGCGCGCGGCGATCGTCACCAGTACCCGGTCGCCCGAGGCGTGTCCGAAGGTGTCGTTGATGTATTTGAACCGGTCGCTGTCGAGGAACAGCACGGCCACCTTGCCATTGCCGACCCGCGCGTCGAGGATGGCGCGTTCCAGTTCCGCTTCCATGAAGGCGCGGTTCGACAGGCCCGTCAGGCTGTCGTGGTTGGCGCGGTGCGACAGCGAGGCGTGTTCCTTCTGCAGATGGCTTTGCCATGCTTCCAGTTCGTCGAGCAGGGCGTTGAAGTCGTCATTGATCTGGTTCAGTTCGGCGATATTGGCCGGCGGCACGCGCAGTTCGAACGAGCGGTCGCGCCGCACGCGGTGCGCCGTTTCCGCCAGGTGGCGCAGCGGCGACGTGATCTCCGTCTCCATGCGGCGCGACAGGCGCACGGCGACGACCAGGCTCAGTACCAGGCAGGCGAGCAGGCAGGACAGGCCGCTGAGCAGGAAGGGCAGCAGGCTGCGGCTGTGCGGCACCAGCTTGATGCTGCCGATGGCCTGTTCATTGCGCGTGATGGGGAAGGTCAGCGAATCGGGCAGCATCCAGCCCGTCAGCGCGCGTTCGATGTAGTAGCGCGTGCCGTGTTCGCCCCGTTCCCAGCGGGCCAGCACCTTGCCGGCCATGTCGCTCACTTGCGCCTGGTCGATATCTTCATTCACGCCTATCAGGGCCAGCGCTTCCCTGGCGGCCATGGAGTCGCCAAAGACGACGGCCCCTTCCACCGTGTAGCTCATCGAGCGGGCCACCAGGCGCAGGTTCTGGTCCGAATACACGCGCAGGGCCAGCAGCGCCACGGCCGTCAGGGTCAGGCCGGCCGCCAGCACGGCGATCAGCGACACGCTCAGGTGGGCGCGCCGCAGCACGCTGTCGAGCGTGGGGCGGGGCTGGCGGGCAGGCTTGTTGTTCAGGCGGGCGCTCATGGCGGCGGTCCCTTGCGACGTGCAATTTGCAAGGCGTTCGGATGCACGCGCAGGCCGCTGCGGGCGATGGCGTCGAGGTTGACGTCAAAACCGATCTGCGCCTCGTTCAGGCGCAGGCAGAACATGGTGCCCACGGTGCAGGAAGTGCCCGGTTCGGCGACCGACAAGATCGGCTTGCCGATGATCTGCGCCAGCAGATGCTCGCGTTCGCCCTCGGGCAGGCTGCCCATGTAGACGACGTCGCATTCGCCGGCCGTGCTGGCCACCGCCGGGATTTTCACGCGGATGCGCTGGCCCAGGCTGGAAGCGGGCTTGTCGACGATGGCCGCGCCGTAGCGGGGCGCGCCGAGCATGCAGACGCGCACTTCCTGGCGCGCCACGGGCCAGCGCACATAGCTGATGATGCCGAACAGGACCTGGGCCACCTCGGCGGGACGCCTGGCGTCCACCGCCGCGCCCGATTGTGCCCACGCGGCGCACGGCGCCAGCGCAGCGCAGGCGAGCAACGAGGCCAGCAGCACGGCAGCGAGCAGGACAGGCGGCGCTGGGCGCTGCCGGTGGCGGGAAGAGGAGGGCACGGCGTCGGTGTCTTTATGCAGGTCGGGGGGCTATTCAAATAGTTACGCAGCAACACAGACTCTACGGAAGTCCCTGTTGAAAGTAAATCACGGCGCTACGCCATAAACCTTGCATTATAAACACGAATGTTAAAACTTGCATTCTTTGCCATGAGAATTACTTATCAACACTGCCATGCCGCCTCAAAGTGTTGCTATTCTTCCAATGTCGCTTCCAGCAAGTCGATTTCGCGCAGCAGGCGCAAATGGATGGTGTCGTCCAGTTCACCCGAGATGCGGCGGCGGAACAGTTCGTCCCGCTCGGCATTGAGCGCTTCCAGGCGCAGCGCCCGCTCGGCCTTGGCCAGTTCCTGCAGCCGCATCGCCTCGTCGTTGCTGCTTTCGCCATACGCCAGGCGGCGCCGGTAGGCTTCGATCAGGCGGTTGGCCGCCTCCGTGACGACTTGCTGCTTGTCATTCTTGTCGATGCCTTCGCACACTTTTTCCAGCCGCGCGATGGCCGCTTCGGCGGCGGCGGCGCGGGCATTGCGCTCTTCCGTCGAGCGGCGCGCGGGCGGCGCGAACACGAGGCCCTTGGTCAGCAAGGGCAAGGTGACGCTGGCCAGCAGCAGCGACAATAAAATCACCCCCATGGCGAGGAAGATGACGAGGTCGCGCGCGGGAAAGCGCGTGCCGTCGGGCAAGAACAAGGGCAGGGTCAGGATGCCGGCCAGGGTCAGCGCGCCGCGCACGCCCGCGAACGACGCCACCAGCAGCAAGCGCAGGCTGGGACGGGCCAGCAGCGCCGCGTCCTTCGATTCGCCCGCCACCTTCTTGTGGTGCTTGAACAGGGTCAGCTTCATGGAAATGAAGACCCACAGGAAGCGCATGAAGGTCAGCCCCACCGTGATGGCGATGACGAACAGGGGCAGTTTCCAGGCGCTGCCGGCGCCGATTTCGGCGGAGGCGGCCGGCAAGCCGGCAACGGTGGTGGGCAGCTGCGCGCCCAGCATGACGAAGATCACGCCATTCAAGACCAGTTGCACGGTATCCCACACGGCCTTGCGCTGGGTGCGCGTGGCGGCCAGCGGACGGCCGATCAGGTCGGCGTAATGCATGGACACGCCCGCCGTGGCGGCGGCCAGGATGCCGGAACCGTGGATTTGTTCGGCGCCCAGGTAGGCGGCGAACGGGATCAGGATGCTGATGAGAATTTGCAGGCCCGGCTCTTCGCCGACCTTGCTCACCAGCCATTTATTCGCCAGGCCCACGCCCCAGGAGATGGCCAGGCCGATGATGATGCCGCCGCCCGCTTCCTGCAAGAAACTCAGCGAGGCGGCGCCGATGGAAAAGCCGCCCGTCATCATGGCGCCCACGGCAAACGTGAAGCAGACGAGGCCCGACGCGTCGTTGAGCAGGGATTCGCCTTCGAGGATGTGCATCAGGCGCGGCGGGATCGGGTTGCCGGCGGCAATCGCCGAGACGGCCACGGGGTCCGTCGGCGACAGGATGGCGCCGAGCGCGAAGGCGACGGCCAGCGGCACGCTGGGAATGAGCCAGTCGATGAAAAAGCCCATGCCCAGCACGGTAAACAGCACCAGGCCGATGGCCAGCATCAGGATCGAGCGCGCGTCGGAAAAGAAGGCGCCCTTGGGAATGCGCCAGCCATCGAGAAACAGCAGCGGCGGAATGAAGAGCAGGAAGAAAATGTCGGGATCGAGCGGCACTTGCACGCCAAACACGGCCAATCCCGTGCCGCCGGCGATCTGGATCAGCGGCAGCGGCAGCTTGACCCAGCGCGAGCGGGCGAGAAAGCCGCACAGGACGACGGTCAACACGAGGATGAGGATGATGGTAACGGTATGCATGAAGGAGCGGCGGCGTGCTGAAACGCTGATTATAAGGCGCAGCCCGCCTGCAGGCATCGCCTGCGTGTCATTGCGTACATACAACAAGTCACAATCGCGGTAAGATTCTCCCATTCATTGCCACAATCTGCCCTGCTGCCGCCGTCCGTGCGCGGCAGGCGCGTGCCTGGCCTCTTACCGGACTCCTGTTTTGCTCAAGAAAATCTTCACCGGCTTGCTGCTGTCGCTGGCATTGCTCATCGTGGCGGCCCTGGCCGCTTACCTGTATTACTGGCGCCCCGCGCTGGCGCCCATCGATCCGCCTGCCGCCACGGCCTTTTCCCCGCAAGTGGTGGAGCGTGGGCGCATCCTGGCCGGCATGGGCAATTGCGCCGCCTGCCACACGGCCAAGGGCGGCGCCGAGTATGCGGGCGGCCACGGCCTGGCCACGCCGTTCGGCACGATATACGCGACGAATATCACGCCCGACCGGCAAACGGGCATCGGCCGCTGGTCGCTGGCCGCCTTCCAGCGGGCCATGCGCGAAGGCGTGGGCCGCGATGGCGCCCATTTGTATCCCGTCTTTCCGTACACCCATTTTAATCTTGTCTCGGATGCCGACCTGACGGCCCTGTACGCGTATGTCATGACGCGCCCGCCCGTGTATGCGGTGGCGCCCGCCAACAGCGTGCCTTTCCCCCTGAACTTGCGTCCCTTGCAGGCAGGCTGGAAGCTGCTGTTCTTCAAGCCAGCCAGCTTTCAGCTGAACCCCGCGCAAGGCCTGGACTGGAACCGGGGCCGCTACCTGGCCGAAGGCCTGGCCCATTGCGCCGCCTGCCACACGCCGCGCAATGCGCTGGGCGCCGAGCTTGCCGGCTCGTCGTATCTGGGCGCGGCCATCGACCACTGGTATGCGCCAGCCTTGACCAGCGCCAATACGGCGCCCTTGCCGTGGACGCAGGACGAGCTGTACGCCTTTTTGCGCACGGGCGCGACGGCCCTGCACGGCGTGGCGGCCGGGCCCATGTCGGCCGTCGTGCACGAAGGCATGGGTGCCTCGCCCGATAGCGATATCCGCGCGCTGGCAACGTATTTTGCGGGCGTGGCCGGGGCGGAGCAGCGCCAGATCGATACCGATAGCGTGGTCAAAGCCGGCATCGCCCGCTCACAGCGCGTCAGCCTGGTCGACAACGACCGTGGCGCCAGCCTGTACGTGGCCGCCTGTGCGTCGTGCCATTCGAACAGCGACGGCAAGCCTGCGGCGCTGCGTCCGGAACTAAGCCTGAACAGCGCCGTCAGCGCGCCCGATCCAGCCAACCTGATCCAGGTGATACTGCACGGCTTGAGCAAGGATGACGCCATGCCCGGCGTGCTGATGCCCGGCTTTGCCGCCTCGTTGACGGATAACGACGTGGCCCAGCTGGCCGCCTATTTGCGCCGCAGCCGCAGCCACCAGCCGGCCTGGACGAATCTGGAAGCAGCCGTGGCACGCGCGCGCGCCGGCAAGTAATTCTTGAAAGTTTCTTATGTATAACACTTATGTATAACCTTATTGTCAATGGCCAGCCCTTTGGCACCGAGGCCGACGCCGAGACGCCCCTGCTGTGGGTGCTGCGCGACGAAGTTCAATTAAAAGGCACGAAGTTTGGCTGCGGCATCGGCATGTGCGGCGCCTGCACCGTGCACGTGGATGGCCGCGCCATGCGCTCGTGCATCACGCCGATTGCCGCCGTGGCCGGCTGCGCCATCACCACCATCGAAGGCCTCTCGCCCGATGGCACGCACCCCTTGCAGCGGGCATGGCTCGCCACGCAAGCGCCCCAGTGCGGCTATTGCCAGTCGGGCCAGATCATGCAGGCGGCCACTTTGTTGAAAGATTATCCGCAGCCGACGGATGCGAATATCGATGCCGTCATGAGCGGCAACCTGTGCCGCTGCATGGCGTATGTGCGCATCCGCAAGGCCATTAAACTGGCGGCCGGCATGCAGGAGGCGCCCGGTGTTTAAGTTGCCGAAAGAAAATTCAACTGCCCGTCCCAGCGCGCTGGGCCGGCGCGGTTTCCTGATCGCCGCCGCCGGCACGGGTTTTACCCTGGCCTTCTTGCGCGCTGACAGTTCCCTGGCCGCCGGCAAGGCGGCATCCGTGCCGTCGAAACAAACCGTTGCGCCCGTGTTCGACCCCAGCATCTGGTTCCAGATCGGCCGCGACGGCATCGTCACCGTCAACATCGCCAAGGCGGAAATGGGGCAGCACATCGGTACGGCGCTGGCGCGCATCGTGGCCGAGGAGCTGGAAGCGGACTGGAGCAAGGTGCGCCTGCATTACGTGGATACGGACCCGAAATGGGGACTGATGGTGACGGGCGGCAGCTGGTCCGTCTGGCAGAATTTCGACCCGCTCAGCCGTGCCGGCGCGGCCGGGCGCCTGGCGCTGGTCGAGGAGGGGGCGCGCCTGTTGCGCCTGCCGGTGTCCGCCTGCCACGCCAGGCTGGGCGTCGTGCATGGCCGGGGGCGCTCGATCAGCTATGGCGACATCGTGCGCCGTGGCAAGCTGGCGCGCCAGTACACGCCCGAGCAACTGAAAGCCATCGTGCTGAAAACGCCGCGGCAGCGCAGCCTGATCGGCCAGAACGTGCAGGCGCTGGACATTCCCGCGAAAATCAATGGCACGGCCGTGTACGGCATTGATGCGGAAATCGAGGGCATGCTGTTTGCGCGCCCGAAGATCCCGCCCACGCGCTACGGCGCGAAAGTGGTGTCCATCGATGACTCGGCGGCCAGGAAGGTGCAGGGCTACCTGCGTTCGTTCGCCCTGCAAGACCCCAGCGGCACGGTGCCCGGCTGGGTCATGGTGGTGGCCGAAACGTATGCGGCCGCCATGCGCGCGGCCGACCTGGTGCAAGTGAAATGGCGGGCCGGCGCGGCGGCCCACGTGGCGGAACAGGATATTCTCAACTACGCCACCAAGCAACTGGCCGATGCGAGCCTGGGCGCCCGCGTGGTCGATGATGATGGCGTGGAACAAGCGTTCAACGATGCCAGCCTGCAGCTGGAACGCCACTACACGACCAGCACCGTGTTGCATTTCCAGCTGGAACCTGTCAATGCGCTGGCGCAGGAAATCGACGGTGTCTGGCACATTCATGCGGGCAACCAGTGGCAATCGCTGATCCTGCCCGTGCTGGCGCAAGCGTTGAATGTGCCGGAAAGCAAGGTGATGCTGCACACCTATCTGCTCGGCGGCGGTTTCGGGCGGCGCCTGAATGGCGATTATTGCGTGCCGGCCGCGCTGGCCGCGCAAGCCGTGGGGCGCCCCGTCAAGATGATTTGCACGCGATCCGACGACGCCCGTTTCGATTCGCCCCGTTCGCCGTCCGTGCAGCATGTGCGCATGGCGTTCGACGACGCGGGCAAGGTGTCGGCGATGGTGCACGAAGCGAGCGCGGGCTGGCCCACGCAAGCGATGATTCCCGCCTTCCTGGCCAAGGATAAGCAGGGCCATCCTTATGATCCGTTTGCCATCGCCGGCGCCGACCACTGGTACACGGTGGGCGCGCAGCGCGTGCGGGCCGTGTCGAACGACCTGGCCAATAGCAGTTTCCGCCCTGGCTGGCTGCGCTCCGTTGGCCCCGGCTGGACGAATTGGGCGGTGGAAAGTTTTATGGACGAGGCGGCGCAGGCGGCCAAGGTCGATCCGCTGGCGTTCCGTTTGTCGCTGTTGCAGGCCACGGGGCGCAACGCGGGCAGCGCGCCGAACGCCGTCGGCGGCGCAGCGCGCCTGGCCCACGTGCTGCGGCGCGTGGCGGAAAAAGCCGGCTGGGGCACGGCCATGCCGCCCGATACGGGCCTGGGCATTGCCGCCACCTTCGGCCAGGAACGCGACATGCCCACCTGGACGGCGTGCGTTGCGCGGGTAAAAGTGGACCGCAGCACTTGCATGGTGAAAGTCGAAAAGCTGTTCATGGTGATCGACGCGGGCAGCATCGTCGACCCCGATGGCGCGCTGGCGCAGGCGGAAGGGGGCGCCCTGTGGGGCGTGAGCATGGCCTTGCATGAAGGCACGGCTTTCCTCAACGGCGAAGTGAAGGATACCAACCTGAATACCTACACGCCGCTGCGCATGGCCGATGTGCCCGAGCTCGATATCGAATTTGTTGCTAGTACGCAAACATCGACGGGCATGGGCGAACCACCCACGACGGCCGTGGCGCCGGCGATCGGCAACGCCATCTTTGCCGCCGTCGCTTCGCGCGTGCGGCATTTGCCGATCCGTCCGGAAGCCGTGCTGAAGGGGCTGGACCGGCACGGCGCCGTCTGATGCGGGCGCGCGGCGAATTTGACGTGCGCCGCGCGTGAACGGGCGCAGGCTGCTACACTGAGGTTAGCCGCCGTGGGCATGCAGGCTGTGCCCGGCCCGGCAAGATCCCAGCTCGATTGCGGAGGCAACCATGCAAGAACAATTTGTCAGCATTACGGCCGATGAACTTCAAATGGATGGCGTGCTCGACATGCCCGAGCGGCCTGTGGGCATCGTCCTGTTTGCCCACGGCGCAGGCGCCGACAGCGACTACCTGGGCGCCTCCAGCCACGCCACTTCCCAGGATTTCTTGCGAGCGGGCATCGCCACCTTGCGCTTCGACCAGGCCGGTGTCGGGCCTGGCGGCGGCAGCAATGGCCATGCGTATTTCGTGCGCAGCGATATCGTGCTGCTGGCGCGCCAACTGGAAAAAGCCCTGGGCTGGCTGCAAGTGGACCCGTCCACGCGGCGCTTGCCCTGCGGCCTGTACGGCTATGGCACCAGCGCGGCCGTCGTGATGCAACTGGCGGCCTGGCGCAGCGCGGAGATTGCCGCGCTGGCCGTCTGCGATGGCCAGGTGGAAATGGCCGGCAAGGCGGCACTGGAAAACGTGCGCGTGCCGTCGCTGCTGATCGTGGGCGGCCGCGACCCCGATGTGGCCGGCCTGAACCGCATGGCGTTCGCCACCTTGCGCTGCGACAAACAACTGGAACAAATCGCCGCCCCCGGCGGCCCCGATACGCGCCACCAGGCCGCCCTGCTGGCAACGGACTGGTACACGCGCCATTTCAACGGGCATACCAGTACGGCGCAGTAGCGTCTGATCAGGCAACTGTGCCTAATAGCGCTGAAATGCTCAGAATTAACGGGCATTTTTTTGAATAACACCCAGTTTTTGATGGTTTAGCACAGGCATTAACGATCAATCAGTCTCCAGAAGAGCGCTGAGTATCAATTCTTTGGTCTAGAACAAAGAACAACCGGAAAAATTTCGTCTCATCTCTATAACAGGGTGTAGACGAAATCAACTCTTATAAGCGAGTCTGTTGAGTAGCATACGCGCTTCAGCCAACCAACCCCAAGCTACCGAGACATCGAGTTTGCGGTCGTGAGGCATTACCGTGCGGCGCCAGCGTTCAGTCCACGCATGGGTCCTTTCGACGACCCAGCGCATGGGAAGAACCATGAATGCGGCATTTGTAGCGCATCCCGGTCATGCACGCTCGCGGCGGTGACCGACACTGCGATGAGCAGCCCCATCGTATCGACCACGAGATGACGCTTGCGCCCTTTGATTTTCTTGCCTGCATCAAATCCGCTTTCGCCACCTTGCGGCGAGATACGGGTGGACTGTGCATCAATCACCGCCGCGCTTGGCGTACTTGCTCGTCCCATGCGGATACGCCATTGTTCGCGCAGCGGGTCTTGCATCTGTTCGAATACACCTGCGCCAACCCAGCGCGAAAACGCCTTGTAGACCGCGTGCCAGGGTGGAAACGCTCCGGTAGCGGCCGCCATGCGCAGCCGGTGCGCAGCACGTAAGAACACGCGTTGACGAGATCGCGGCGACTGTAACGCACGGGCTTGCCGCGCTGTCCCGGCATACGTTCGAACAAATCGGCAACCAGCTCCCATTCCGCATCTGTCAGGTTGGTGCTGTGTGGCGAGATGGCCTCGCGCCTGTGGGCTGCTGTGTAGCCATACCGCTTCGTTCCTTCGGCTCGCACAGCGAAGGTCCGGTGTACCGGCTTGAGCCGTACGGCACCTAGCGCGCGACGAATCGTTGCTGCGCACACGCGTAAAGCACAGCGGTGATGAAGTTCGTCGGCGATTTCCTGCAAGCTGGCCTGCGCGCTCCATCAAGATATCGTGTAAAACTGCGATATGCTCAGGCTTCAACGCAGGTGGTCTGCCGCCGGCTCTGCTTGACGGCTCCGTGCCGTCGAGTGGAGATTTCGTTGCCATGGCATGCTCCTCCCACATCGCGATAGCATGCCACAACTCCGATATTGATTTTGTCTACACCCTCTAAGACTTGACATGACATTTCGCCTCCATGTATCGACGATGCAAATGTTCTTGTTAATACTGAACTTATGTGCCACTATTTGTGCGTACAAATGTGCGCACAAATGGAGGAATTATGGAATGGGAGTACCAGTACCCTAGTAAAAAAGCAATTCACATACCAACAAATTGCATTTTTAATATTGATTATTCGTCTGATGACGTCGGTATTTCGTTGGCAGATGGGGCACCTAAAGGAGCCGAATCTCAGGTCCTATTACTACTTTCGGAACTGAAAGTAGTAATAAGGGATGGGGAATTAAAGGTGCTCATGCGGCAATTACTTGAACGTGTTTTTGGCGGAGACTTTACGGCAGCGGCATACATCCTGAAAGACTTAACAGGAAGAAACGTTTCGGAGCGGACGCTTCAGTCTTGGGTGGCCCAAACAGGCAAACGGAGTAGTCGACGTTGTCCCGAATGGGCCGTCAATGCTTTGCAAGCTTACGCTGAAAAAAATCCGGAGATGCGTGAAGTCTATCAAGCTCGAAGAGAGCGGAAGCAAAGAGATGAATTTGAGCATGGTATAAATTCGCTCGAACGAGCGCAGACCACCGACGGCCTTGAAAAAATCGAAAGAGATTTGGCTTCCGACGAGCGTTTCAAGGCTAGGGTGACTTCCGTACCTTTTAGCGACTTGCCTAATACTCTGTCAGAGATACTGCTTAAGCATGAGCGGGACATTCATATTGCAAGTTCCTTACTTTTCAAGATTTTCCATGAAATTCAAAAGGCCGCTTCTTTAGATGATCTGAAACGTGATCTAAATATGGAGTTCGACAAGGTAATCGATCTCGATAACTTTCTTCAGCGAGGCAAGCGACAACTGATTAATGCTGAGGAAGAGTTTGCCAATGAGCATGGCCTGTTGGATGGCAATGTGTAAGTTCCCCGGGAGGTTTTTCGTTGCGCATTTCTGTCAGGTAAGCGTTACGCCATCGACTACTTTGCGCCAGTGCCAAAGACCATTACGTTGGTAGATTGCCATTTCATTCTCCTAAAGATGCAATACCGACTCCGTGCGCAAAAAATGCACAAATTCTGCTACGGAATTAGTATTGCAGGGGGCAGGAAGGATGCATTCTGCTAATTAAGAAATCAACGGTATCATGATAAAACTGACATCAAAGAAATTGCTCCGGTAGCTTCCTCTATGGCGCGCAAGTTCCTCGCATGGAAGCGCACATGCTCTTCCATGAAGCTGGCGATGAAGTAATAGCCGTGGTCGTAGCCGGCATGGCGGCGCAGCCGTAATGGCTGGCCTGCATCGCGGCATGCCGCCTCGAAGACGTCGGGGTGCAGTTGTTCGGGCAGGAATTTGTCGGCCAGGCCCTGGTCGATCAGGATGCCTTCGGGGAACAGCGGTGGCTGGCCCTGCAGGCCGCGCATCAGCGCGCTGGCATCGTACTGCTGCCAGCTGGCCGCATCGCTGCCCAGGTAGCCCGTAAACGCCTTCTTGCCCCACGGACACTGGCTCGGTGCGGCGATGGGGGCGAAGGCGGAGACGGAGCGGAACAGGTCAGGATTGCGCAAGGCCAGCACCAGCGCGCCATGGCCGCCCATCGAGTGGCCGAAAATGCCCGTGCGTTGCGCATCGATCGCCAGTTCCTGTTCCAGCAGGGCGCGCAGTTCCAGCAGGTAGCTGTACATCCGATAATGGCTGCGCCATGGCGCCTCGGTGGCGTCCACGTAAAAGCCGGCGCCCACGCCGAAATCCCAGGAGTCGCTCTCGCCCGCGATGTTCGCGCCACGGGGGCTGGTGTCGGGCGCGATCAGGATCAAGCCTTCCTCGGCCGCCACGCGCTGGGCGCCGCCCTTGATCATGAAGGTTTCTTCCGTGCAGGTCAGGCCCGCCAGGTAAAACAGGGCGGGGCGCTTGGTGCTGACCGTGGCGCCTGGCGCCGTGTCGGGAATGAAGGCCGAGAAACGCATGGGCAAGCCGATGGCTTGCGCATCGTGGCGATAAAAGCGTTGTACGCCGCCAAAACAGGCGTGTTCACTCAACAGTTCCAGCATGAATTCTCCTCGTTAATGCCACAGTATAGCCAGAGCGGCGCAGGGCCGGCTCGGGATCAGCCCAGCATGGCCGCTAATGCAGGCAAGATGTCTTGTGCCGGGGCTTCGGTCTTGAAGGCCAGCAAATGGTCGGCGCGCGTCTTGCCCAGGTTGATGGCGGCCACGGGCTTGCCCGTTTCGGCCGCCATGCGGCACAGGCGAAAGCTCGAATACACCATGACGGACGAGCCCACGACCAGCAGGGCGCTGGCCGTGTGCATCTTGCTTTCGGCTTCGGCCGCGCAGGCGGCGGGCACGCCGTCGCCGAAAAACACCACGTCGGGCTGCACGGTGCCGCCGCAGCGGGGACAGATGGGCACGTGGAAAGTGGCCAACTGCGATGGCTCCAGCAAGGCGTCGCCATCGGGCGCCGGCGTGGCCGTGGCGCCCAGCAGTTGCGGATTGTCGCGTTCGAGCTGGTCCTGGATCAGGCGGCGCGTATGGCGGGCGCGGCAATCGAGGCACACCACGCCGTGTATGCTGCCGTGCAACTCCGTGACGGCGGTGCTGCCGGCTTGCTGATGCAAGCCATCGACGTTTTGCGTGACCAGGCCGCCGATGTGCTGGCGCTGCGCCAGATGCGCGATGGCCAGGTGACCGGGATTGGGCGTGGCGCGCGCCAGGGTGGGCCAGCCCACCATGCTGCGCGCCCAGTAGCGGCGACGCACGGCTTCCTGGCGGCGAAAATCGGGGCCTTGCACGGGCGCATTGCCGCGCCGCACGCCTTCTGTATCGCGGTAGTCGGGTATGCCGGACGCCGTGCTGATGCCGGCGCCCGTCAGCAGCAGCACGTCGGGATGGCGGTGCAGAAACTGCGCCAGCTGCTCAAGGGCAAGATCGTCGCTGGCGGACTGCTGGCTGGCTGAGGAAAAATTTTGCATGATGCGCCATGCTAACCGAAAAGCACGGCGCCGTTGCAAGGGGGGGTGTTTATTCGAGCTTCATGCCGAAACGCTGCAGCCGCGGCTGCCAATGCTCCTGGATATTGGCCGACACGAGAATGCGCTCGGCCTTGCCGATCAGTAATGCGCGTGGCACGAAGCCGAAGTATCGCGAGTCGGCGCTGTTGTCGCGGTTATCGCCCAGCATGAGGAAATGGTCGGCCGGCACGGTCACGGGCGCAAAGCTGCGGGCCGCACCGGCGATTTGCGGCAAGACCTGGATGCGGTGCTGCTCGGTCTGGTTGCGTTCGCTGATGCGCTGCGCCGTCAGCTGACCCACATGGGCGATGGTTTCAGGCGCCGTATCGAGCGCCGTGTATTGGGCGGGCTGGCCATTGATGACCAGCTGTTCATTGCGCATTTCCACCGTGTCGCCTGGCAGGGCGATGATGCGCTTGATCAAGCGCGTGCCGTCTTTCGGCGAGGAAAAGGTGACGATGTCGCCCCGCTGCGGTTCGCCCAGGCGCTGCAGCACGATATCGGTGAGCGGCACTTTCAGGTTGAATGCCAAGCGGTTGACGAAGACCACGTCGCCTTCGAGCAGGTTGGGGCGCATCGACGCCGACGGTATGGGATTCCAGTCCGCCACGGCCGTGCGGAACACGCCGAACAGCAGGAGAAACATCAAAAAACCTTTGTTGGCGCGCATCCATGTGCTCATGTTGGCTCTTTCGCTGGGCTGTGCCCGTGATGGTGAAGGGGGCGCCATTGCTGCTGGCGATATATTCACGATGCACGGCGAGGCTGAAGCCAGTCTTAAATCACGCCAATGCGCGCGCCATGGCGTGCCGCTGTTGCGTGCACGCATCACTACGCCGGTATCAAGGGTGCTGGCACGGTGTATGCGTGTCGTCGCCGTTCTGCAGGCGCTTGCCGTGCATGTCATCCCACAGCTCGCCGAGCGCCACCAGCAAGCCGCCGCCCACGAAGGGGATTGCCACCAGCCATGGATTGCTGTCGAGCCAGGGCCCCAGCACGATGGCCGAGACCACGGCGATGACGATGGCGCTGCACCAGAAGCGGCGCGGATGCCGCAGGGTCAGCAGGTAGTGAAAGTCGTTCATAAATCCTCCTTGGTGAGCATGCGGAACAGCCGGGCGGCCAGGATGCTGCTGACGGCAATGACGATGCAGCCGTCCAGGAAAAACAGTACCTTGCCAACCAGATGCATGCCTTGTACGAGATAGGCGGGCAGTTCCCGCGCTTCCGCCCACTGTGTCATCCGTGCCAGCACGATGGCGGCGGCAAAGATGACGACGGCCAATGCCAGCACCACCAGCACGTGTTCGAACAGGCGTAGCCGCAGTTTCATGTTGGACTTGGCAAGGTTGGGAAGATTCCCGAGCCTTGAAGTTATCAGTCCATCATGGTGCGGCTTTGCGTTTGCACAAAGTCGTCCCTGATAGTATCAAAGTCGCGTTGCTGCCGGAAAAATGCGGCATCTCAGGCCATGGCTTGCGTGTTGCACCGTTCAAAATACAGCAAATCCGACCAGGCATCCTGGAAGCGCATGGCTTTTTCCGAGCGGCCATACTGGTGAAAGCCGTTACGCTGCATGACGGCGACCGAGCCCAGGTTTTGCGGCCGCGCCGTCGCTTCCAGGCGCCACAGTTCCAGTGGGCCGAAAGCCTCTTTCAGCAGCAGGGCCACCACGCGGGTGGCGTAGCCGCGTCCGCCGAACCGTTCGCCGATGCGGTAACCGAGCGTTGCTTTATTGAAATAGGGGCGGGTAAGGGCCGTCAGGTTGACCCGGCCGATGATTTGCCCGTCCAGTTTTGCCAGGTACTGGTAGGCGCGGTCTTGCTGGCGCTCGCGCTGTGCCTGCTCGATGGCGGCGGCGATGGCTTCCTGGTGATAGTAGGATGGCGCGCGCGCCGTGACCCAGTTTTCAAAATACGCGCGGTTTTCGAGTTCAAAGGCCAGCAAGGCGGGAAGGTCGCTGCTGGCCGGCGGGTGTAGCTGAAGGCGGTCGAGGTCTGGCATGGGAGCGTGTCAAAAAGCGATGCGCCATTATAATCAGCTGGCGCATTTCGCCGCACACCTGCCTGAATTCATCAAGGAGCAGCATGCTGTCCCATATTTGCCTCGGCACCAACGACTTTCCACGCGCCTACGTCTTCTACACGACCCTGCTGGGAGAACTCGGCTTGATCGAGAAATTCCACGACCCGGCCAAACCCTGGGCCGGCTGGATGGCGAACGAGGCGCCGCGCCCCCTGTTGGTGCTGACGGTGCCGCATGACGGCTTGCCGGCCGCGCCCGGCAATGGACAGATGACGGCCTTGCTGGCGGCCAGCCGCGCCCAGGTGAACCGCTGCTACCAGGCCGTGCTGGCGCTGGGCGCCGCGTGCGAAGGGCCGCCAGGACTGCGTCCCGATTACCACGCCCATTACTATGGCGCCTACTTCCGCGACCTCGATGGCAACAAGCTGTGCGTCTGCTGCCACGCCGGGGAATGACTCAGCGCTGGCCCCAGACGGCGTCTTCCGTCCAGCCCAGTTCCGCAAAATCCTGCGCCCGCTCGTCCGCCTCGCCGGCGCAATAGAATTCGTCGAGCTGCGGCGGCGCGATGCGCGTGCCGGCCAGCATGGCGTGTACTTGCCCCCGGTGGTGGATCTGGTGCTGGAACAGATGCGCCAGCATGCGCAGTCGCGTGTCGACTTGCGGCGTGTCGCGCAATATCGTCACGGGCCGCGCCAGGTCCGCATCGCACAGGCTGCGGCAATGGGCGATCAGGCGCAGGTCCGACGCGCGCTGCGCCGCGTGAAGGGCCGCGCAGTCGGTAAATGGCTCGTCCTTTTCAAAGAAGACATAGCAGTCGGCATGCGGCGCTTCGCCGCGCAGCTCGCGTTCGAGCGCATCGAGGTAAAACCAGTCGCATGTGAGGATGTGGTTCAGGGTGGACTGGATGGTGGGGAAAAAGCTGACGCGCGTGGCCTGGAACTCGGCCTGGCTCAGCTGTCCGCAAGCCTTCAGCAGGCGGTGGTTGGCCCAGGCGTTGTTGCAGGCCTGAGCGGTGACGTACTGGGCAAGCATATTGCTCATGATTTACCTTGCAAAGCAGGGAAGCTGCGAGAGCGCCACTGTAGCATTTTGCGGCAGATGAACAACGCCGGTCACGCCCGCCGCACCGGCACGGCTGTCATCAAGTAAAATCGCGGGGCGGATGTCGCGATAGTGATGCAGATAGGACTAGAAGAATAAAATGGGTTGGATAGGAAAATTACTGAACGGCGGCGACGAAAAAAACAAACTTGCGCCCCTCACGGCAGCGGCGGCGCCCGAGATGGCACGGCAGCCGGCCAGCATCACCGAAATCGATGCCACCTACTACCGCTGGCTGGCGGCCGCCGGTTCGGCGCAGGCGACAAAGCAGGCGGAGCAGCAGATTCTGGACGAATTGACGCGCCTGGCCAGTGAGCCGATCGCTGGCGCCGCGCTGATACCGCGCATTCCGGCCATCATTCCGCAGTTGATGCGGACCTTGCAAAATGAAAACATGAGCGCGGCCGAGCTGTCGCGCCAGCTGGCCCAGGACGTGCTGCTGGTGGCCGAAGTCTACCGCGAGGCGAACCGGCCCCGCTACCATTCGCGCTACAACGCCAGCCCGTCGATCAACAACATGGAAGGTGCCATCATGCTGCTCGGGCAAAACGGCATGCGCATGCTGCTGGCCCGCGTCGCCTTCCGCCCCATCGTCAGCATGCAAAGCGGCGGACTGACCATACGCACGGCGCCGCTGATCTGGCGCCAGTCCGAAAAATGCGCGCTGGCGGCCAACCTGGTCGCACCGGCCATGCAGGCCAACGCCTTCGACGCCTATCTGGCGGGACTGATGGCCAATGTGGGCCTGGTGGTGGCGTTCCGCCTGATCGACCAGATGCATGCGCCCGACGCCTTCCCGCAATCGGACGCCTTCATCGCCCAGGTGTTTGCGCAAGCGCGCATCCTGTCGGTCCGGATCGCCGAATTATGGGAGTTTCCCGAGTCGGTGACCCGCGCGATCGCGCAGGCCGGGCAAGCAGATTCCGATCCGCAGGCCCGCGCGCTGGCGCTGGGCGAGCGCTTGAGCAAGCTGCGCATGCTGGTCGATACGGGCCGCTTTCCTGCCGACGATCCCTTCGTCATGACCGGACTGAGCAAGAGTGAGCTGCTGGTGTTCGACAAGCTGGCCGACGAGGACGAAGACGAGGAGGAGTAATAGCCGCAGGCAGCGGATATCACTCAGCGCGCAAAATACAGTTCGTGCAGGTGCTCGAGGTCGACCTCATCGGCTTTTTGCGACAGCGCCACCTTGCCGCTTTGCATCAGGTAGACGTGGTCGGCTACGCCCACCGCCCGCGCCGTATTCTGCTCGACGAGGATGATGGTGCGCTTGCCGTCGTTCAGGCGCGCGAGGATCTCGAACAGCTCGTTGACCACCAGCGGCGCCAGTCCCAGCGAAGGCTCGTCGATGATGAGCAGCGACGGGTCCGACATCAGGCCCCGCGCCATGGCCAGCATCTGCGCTTCGCCGCCCGACAGTGACCCGGCCAGCTGCTTGCGGCGCTCGTGCAGGCGCGGGAACATGGCGTAGGCTTCGGCCAGGCGCGCCGGCATGTGGCTGCGGTGCTCCTTCGGAAACGCGCCCATGATCAGGTTTTCTTCCACGCTCATGTCGCGAAACGTCATGCGCCCCTCGGGTATCATCGTCACTCTTGCATCGCTCATCTTCCACGTCGGCGTGCCGTTGATGGGGGTGCCATCGAGCGCGATGCTGCCCGCACCGACGGGCAGCAGTCCCATGATGGCGCGCAGTAGCGTGGTCTTGCCGGCCCCGTTCGGGCCGATGATGGTGGTCAGCTTGCCCTTCTGGATGGACAGCGACACGTCCCACAGCACATTGATGGCGCCATAGCCGGCGCGCAGGTTTTCTATCTCAAGCATGGGCTGCCCCTGTATAACTTTCGATGACGGCCGGATCGCGGAAGACGGCGTCCGGCGTGCCATCGGCGATCAGTTGGCCAAAATTGAGCACGGCCACGCGCTGGCACAGATTGCTGATGGTTTCAATATCGTGTTCGATCATGACGATGCCCACGCCAAAGGCGGCGTGCAAGTCCTTCAGCATGCCCATGAAGCGGCGCTTGCCATTCGTTTCCAGGCCGGCCAGCACTTCATCGAGCAGCAGCAGCTTCGGGTTCGTCGCCAGTGCCTTGGCCACTTCCAGCGCTTTCAATTCCGTCAGCGCCAGTTCGCTGGCCGCGTCGCGCCCGGCCTTGTCCGCCAGGCTCGTGAAATCGAGGATTTCATCGATCTTGCGCTGGTCTACCTTGCCGGTGCCGAAGCGCTGCGCCACGACGAGGTTTTCGCGCACCGTCAGTTCATGCATCGGTTGCGGAATCTGGAAGGTGCGCCCCAGTCCCAGGCGGGCGCGCTGGTACATGGGCGTGGCCATGATGTCGCGTCCCTCGAAGCGGATGCTGCCGCTGGTGGGGCGCACCAGGCCGGAAATGGCGTTGAACAGGGTGGTCTTGCCGGCGCCGTTCGCGCCCACGAGGCCGATCACGTCGTGGCTGCCCACTTTTAACGTGACGCTGTCGACGGCCGTCAGGCCGCCGAAGCGCACGGACACATTATCGAGTTCAAGCATGTGCTTTCTCCTTCGCGTTGAACAGTTTGCGCAGCAGCGGCAGCAAGCCGTTCGGACTGAAGACGATCATCGCCACCAGCAGCACGCCCAGCACCAGCTGGTGGCCCGTGGGGATCAGCGACTTGAAGATCAGCTGGTCAACCAGGTAGACCACCACGGCGCCCAGCACGGGACCGAGTATCGTGCGGTAGCCGCCGAAGATGGCCGCCACGATCGGCAAGGTCACCCACAGGCTGTTGAAGGCGTAGTCCGGTTCCAGGAAGTTGATGTAATGGGCGTTGAAGGCGCCGAACAGGCCAGCCATGAACGCCGACACGAGCAGCATCGCGCCTTTCAGCAAGGTGCTGTTGACGCCGACGACGCGCGTGGCGTCTTCGCTGTCGTGCATGGCGCGCAGGGCGATGCCGTAATGGCTGGCGCGGATGCGGCTGTAGGCAAATGCGCATGCCACCACCAGGGTCAGCACGACCAGATAGGCACCCGTCTTGCTGGCCAGATCGAAGCCCAAGACGGTGGGCAAGGTAGGAATATTGTTGATGCCGCCGGCGCCGCCCGTCACCGAGCTCCATTCCGTGGCCAGGATGCGGAAGATGTGCGCGTAGGCGAGGATGGCCAGCGCAAAATACGGCCCGCGCAGGCGCAGCACGGGCAGCATGATGACGGCGGCGATGGCCGCCCCCGCGCCGCCCAGCAGCATGGCGGCAAACACGGGCAAGCCCAGTTTCACGGTGGCCAGCGC
Source organism: Janthinobacterium sp. BJB401 (assembly GCF_013372745.1). Classification (NCBI taxonomy): domain Bacteria; kingdom Pseudomonadati; phylum Pseudomonadota; class Betaproteobacteria; order Burkholderiales; family Oxalobacteraceae; genus Janthinobacterium; species Janthinobacterium sp. BJB401. The sequence goes on from NZ_JABXFH010000007.1 coordinate 84,763, forward strand.
GGAGACATACGCGCCCACGCCGAAGAAGGCCGCGTGGCCGAAGCTCACCATGCCGCCCAGGTTCCCCAGCAGGGCCCAGGACATGGCCACGCCGCCGATGATCAGGGCCGCCACCACCATGCTCATCACATACTGGTTGGCGCCCAGGGCCAGCGGCACGGCGACGTAGGCGGCCAGCAGCAGGCCCGCCGTGGAGATCAGTGTCGAGCGCTTCATCCGCGCCTCCGTTGTGCGCCGAACAAGCCGTTCGGCATGATGAACAGCACCAGCAGGAACAGCACCATGCCCGACAATTCCTGCAGCGCGGAGCTGGCCAGGGTGACGGTCAGCGCTTCGGCCACGCCCAGCAGCACGGCGGCCAGCAGCACGCCGGGAATCGAGCCGATGCCGGCCAATACCGTGATGATGAAGGCTTTGACCGTCAGTGCGCCGCCGTAGGCGGGCTGGATCACGCCATAGCTGAACAGGGCGACACCGGCAAACGCGGCCAGGATGCCGGCGACCAGAAAGGACACCAGTTCCGTGCGGCCCGGGTCGATGCCCATCAGCTTGGCCGCGTCGCGGTTGCTGGACACGGCGCGCACGGCGCGGCCATACCAGCTGGTGGCCAGCCAGCGCCACAGGGCCGCCATCAGCACCAGGCTGACGCCAAAGAAAATCACTTCGCTGCGCATGCTGAAAAACGGACCGATTTCAAACCCTTCCTGCAGCCAACTCGACGACGTCGAGCGGATGTCCGCCTTCCAGACCAGCAGGATGAAATTGGTGAGGATCACGCCGATACCATAGGTGAGGATCAGCGAATTGATTTCGCGGTCTTTCTTGATGCGGCTGACGATCAGGTAGACGCCCACGGACGTGAGGCTGACGATCACCAGCGCGATGGGAATGGCGAACATGGGCCCCAGGCCCAGGCCGGACTCCACGCTGTAGGCGATGTAGGCGGCCAGCAGCACCAGTTCGCCGTGCGCCAGGTTGATCACTTTCATGGTGCCGAAGACCAGCGCCAGTCCCAGTGCGATCAGGGCGTAGGAGCCGCCCTGCAGCAAGCCCGAATACAGGGCTTGCAAGATTAATTCTGTCATGTCGTCATCCCGTCAGGCCTCCCTGGCGCACCGCGAAGCTGCGCCAGGACTGCCGTTCATCGGTGCGCGCCCGGCAGGCGCGCGCGTGTGCAGCGGGAGGCTGCTGTTACCAGGGCAGGGCGGGATAGGCCAGCTTGCCCGTCGCGTGTTCCTTCGGCCAGACGATCACCACTTTCTTGTCCTGGTGCTGCGCCATGCGGTGCACGAAATTCTGGTTGTCGCCGTTGGCGGCGAACTGCACCCGGCCGATCAGGGTTTCGCGGTCCGTCTTGCGCATTTCCTCGGCCACGCCGCCTTTCTTGAGCGTGCCCTTGTCGGCCGCGCGCGCGATCGCTTCGAACAGCAGCATCGATTGCACATAGCCGAACTGGCCCAGGTAGTCCGGCTCCTTCTTGTACAGCTGCTTGTAGGCGTCGCTGAAGGCCTTGCCGTCGGCCGTCTTGAATTCCGTGGGGAAGGGCAGCAGGGCCGTGCCGAATACGTTCGGCATCAGGTCGGGGAAGTCAGCCGCCATTTTTGGCGTGGCCAGCGACCACACGCCCACCATGGCCTTGATCTTCGGTTTCAGCACGCGGGCGGCGCGGATGATGCCCACGTAGTCGTTTTCGTAGCCGACCATGGCCACGACTTCCGATTTATCCTGCAGCTTGATCTTGTTGATGATGGGTTTGAAGTCGGTGATGGCCGGATCGAACGAGTGCGTCGTCACTTTCACGCCTTTGGCCGTCAGGGCCTTTTCCACGTCTTTCGCCAGGCCCGTGGTGGCATCCTTGGTCGAATACACGATGGAGACGGACTTGGCGCCCACGTCGGCAAGCAATCCCAGCATGGCTTTTTCGTAGCCGGCCGTGTTATTGATGCGGAAAAAATTCTTGCGTCCGCTGCTCACCAGGCTGTCGTCCACACCGCCCGAGGTGATGTAGACGAGGCCCAGTTTATTTGCCGTGTCCGAGGCGGGCGAGATATTGTTCGAACCATAGCCGCCCGTGATGGCTACCACGCCCTGGCTGGCCAGCTTTTCCACGGCGGCGATGGCCTTGGCGGGCGCCGATTCGTCGTCGACGGTGATGATCTTGATGGTGTGCTTGCCGTTGGTCTTGTTGAAGACTTCGGCCGCGACCATGATCCCCTCCTGCATGCCGGCGCCGACCCGCGCCAGGTTGCCCGTCAGCGGGATTTCCGCGCCGACCAGGAATTCGTCGGCGCTGGCCTGCGTCATCCAGGCGCTGGCAACCAGCGCTGCCATGGCGATGCGTGTGTAGGTGCGTTTCATCGTGTCTCCTCCGGTGATGTGGCTTGGTTTTATTGTCGGGTCTGGTACTACATGGTCAACTTATCGTGCATTCTGCGCCATTTGCCGCAGCTGCCCCTTTAAAATCTTGCCCGTGGCGGCGGCCGGCAGCGCTTCCATGACGATGATGGCGGACGGGCATTTGTAGGGCGACAGGGTCTGCGCCAGCCAGGCCTGCAATTGTGCCACGCTGGCGGGCTGGCGCGGATCCAGTTCCACGTAGGCGATGACGTCCTCGTTGCCGTCGTCCAGGGTGCGTCCCACCACGGCCGACTGCACCACGGACGGGTGGGCGTTCAGGGCCGTTTCCACTTCCAGCGGATAGACATTGAAGCCGGAGCGGATGATCAATTCCTTGGTGCGTCCCACGATGAACAGCGCGCCGTCGGGGTCCTGGCGCGCCATGTCGCCCGTGTTCAGCCAGCCGCCGTCGCGCATGGTGGCCGCCGTCATGGCCGGTTCGCGGTAGTAGCCAGCCATGATGTTTGGCCCGCGTATCCACAATTCGCCCGGCTCGCCCGGCGCCACGTCAAGGCCGTCGACGCTCACCACGCGCACTTCCACGCCGGGTATCGGCATGCCGACGGAATCGTCGCGGCGCGGCGTTTCCAGGCGCGTCTGGCTGATGGTGGGCGCGCTTTCCGTCATGCCGTAGCCATTGTGCAGCGCGGTGCCCAGCAGCTTTTCCACCTCGTGCTTGAGCGACGGCGCCAGCGGCGAGCCGCCCGCATACGCAAAGCGCAGCCGCGTGGGCAAAGGAGTTTCCGCGCCGCCCAGGGTTTGCAGCAGCTTGGCGTACATGGCGGGCACGCCCTGCACGATGGTCAGCTCATCGTCCTTCAGCGCCGAGAGCAGGCCGTCGACGGAAAAGCGCGGCACCAGGTACAGCGCGGCGCCCGCATACAGGGTGCCCAGGGCCACCGAGGCCAGGCCATATACGTGCGAAATCGGCAGCACGCCGTAGGCGCGGTCGGTGCGCGTCAATCCCCGCAAGGTGCTGGAGACGGCGGCGATGAACAGCAGGTTGCGGTGCGTGAGCATCACGCCTTTCGACTGTCCCGTCGTGCCCGTCGTGTAGATCAGCGCGGCCACCTGTTCATTGCCGGGGACCGTGTCTTCCGCGATGGCTGCCGCGTTCAATTCACCTGCCAGCAGCTCGCCCATGCCATCGACGGTGAAGGCGCTGGCGCCGCGCCGTGCGGCATGCGCGGCCGCTTCCGGCGAGGCGCCGGCCAGGAACAGCACGCGCCGCGCGGAACTGTGCGTGGCGATGGTGTCGATCTCGCGCGCCGACAGCCGTGCATTGACGTTGACGATCCACGCATCGATGCTGGCAGCCGCGAAAATCAGCGCCACCTGCAGCGCGCCGTTTTCGCCCACCACCATCAGGCGGTCGCCTGCGCGCACGTCCAGCTGGCGCAGCAGCTGCGCTGCGTTTTCCACACCGTGCTGCAACTGGGTATAGGTCCAGTGGCGGCCACCTTCATGCAGCGCCGGCGCATCGGGCGCGCGCGCGGCCCAGTAGGCGGGGATGGCCGACAGGCGCGCCGGCAAGCCGGCCAGCAGGGAAGGGATGTCCATGGCTGCCTCCTTCACTTTTGCGCTGCCTTGATCATGTTGCGCGCGATGACGATCTGCTGGATCTGCGTCGTGCCCTCATAAATGCGGAACAGGCGAACGTCGCGGTAGAAGCGTTCGGCCGCGTATTCGCTGATGTAGCCGGCGCCGCCGTGGATCTGCACGGAGCGGTCAGCGACCCTGCCGCACATTTCGGAGGCGAACAGCTTGCAGCACGACGCTTCCGTCGAAATGTCTTCCTTGTTGTCGCGCCGGCGCGCCGCGTCGAGCACCATGCTGCGCGCCGCATAAATCTCCGCCTTGCTGTCGGCCAGCATGGCCTGGATCAGCTGGAATTCGGCAATCGGCTGGCCGAACTGCTGGCGCTCCATGGCGTAGGCCAGCGCGTCGGCCAGCATGCGTTCGGCCGCGCCCACGCAGACGGCGGCGATGTGCAGCCGGCCCTTGTCGAGCACCTTCATGGCGGTTTTAAACCCCACGCCTTCCTTGCCGCCGATGATGTTCGCGGCCGGTACGCGGCAATTTTCAAAGATCACGTCACAGGTATGCGCGCCTTGCTGGCCCATTTTCTTGTCGATCTTGCCGAGTGAAAGGCCCGGCGTATCCTTTTCCACGATGAAGGCGGAAATGGCCGAGGCGCCCCGCTTGACGGGATCCGTGCGGGCCATGACGGTAAAGATGCTCGCTTCGGGCGCGTTGGTGATGTAGCGCTTGCTGCCGTTGAGGATATAGAAGTCGCCGTCGCGCACGGCCGTCGTGCGCAGCGAGGCCGCATCGGAACCGGATCCCGCTTCCGTCAGGGCGAAGGAGCCGATGATGTCGCCGGCCGCCAGCTTGGGCAGGTAGTATTGTTTTTGCGCTTCCGTGCCGTCGATGACGATGCCTTGCGAGCCGATGCCGTTGTTGGTGCCGATCAGCGAACGGAAGGCGGGCGAGGTGCGGGCAATTTCAAAGGCGACCCGCACTTCCTCTTCCATGCTCAGTTCCAGGCCGCCGTAGGCTTCGGGAATGGACAGGCCGAACAGGCCCAGTTCGCGCATCTGCGCCACGATGGCGGGCGGGATCGTATCCGTTTCCGCCACCAGCGCCTCGTTCGGCACCAGCACTTCGCGCACGAAACGGGCGATGCTGTCGAGCAGGATGTTCAGGGTTTCTTCGTCGCGTATCATCAGGGTCCTCGTAGGCGATGTTGAGAGGGGGCGCGCAGTCTAACCGCGGCCCAGGTTTTTTTCCACTGTCTTGACGAGGGCGACCAGGCGCGGCCCCAGGTCCGATTCGAGCTTTTCACGCGACAGCAAAAAGGCGGGGCCGCCGCAATTGAAGGCCATCACCTGTTCGCCGTCCGCTCCCAGCATGGGCACGCCCACGGCATGCACGTCGTTCTGCCACTCGCCGGCCGAAATGCAAAAGCCCCGGTCCTGATAATCCTTGAAACCTTGTTCGATACCGGCCTTGATGCGCGGCCAGCGTTCCGTCTCATGCACCCTGGCGTGGTCCATCAGGTAGTCGCGTTCGGCCTGCGGCAGGATGCACAGCAGGGCCTTGCCCATGGCCGTCGTCATCAAGGGGATGCGCGAGCCGACATCGAGGCGCAGGGTGACGTTGGCGCTGCTGCGGCACGTCTCCACGTACACCATGCTGAGGCGGTCGCGCGTGCCCAGCGACACGGACGCTTGCGCATGTTCGGCCAGTTCCTCCATCAACGGGCGCGCCATCTTGCGCACGTCGAGGTTCGACAGCATGCGGTAACCGAGGGCCAGCACGCCGGCACCCAGCTGGTACTTGCCCAGGCTGTCCGAGTAGTTCAGGTAACCGAGTTTGGTGAGCGTGTAGGTAAGGCGTGAAATCGTCGGTTTCGGGATGCCCGTGCGCTTGGCCATGTCCGCATTCGACAGATAGACTTCGCCGGGACGGAAGCAGCGCAGCACTTCCAGCCCGCGCGCCAGCGCGTTGACGAACTGGCGGTCCTTGCCCTCCTCGTCATCGCCAAAGACGATGAGTTCCGGATCTGCCGCGGTCTGAATATTTGTCATATTTGCATTCATTTTCAGGCTCCCTGGAAACCAGTTTGCCTAGCCAAAGGGGACGTGTCAACCGTTTTGTGAAACATTCGTTCGCACAGCGAAATGGTGCAGTGCATGAAATTGTGCATGAATTTTTCCCAGAAAATTGACCTGCGCAGCGGTTTGTGGCCTTGTCGCTTGAGCATCGTTATATACGTCTGTATATTGCGCTGTTGGATGGCGGCCGCTGCACGAGTGGCCGATTTTTGTATTTTTTTGCATATCGCTATATAAGGCGATATATAACGAAACAGAAAGATTAACGACGATGTTGAAACAGGTAATGGCGGGCGCCGTGATGCTGGCGCTGGCGCAGCAGGCCGCCGGCAAGGAAGACGCGGATGCGGCGGCGCCGTTCGTGCTGGGCACGGTAACGGTGGTCGGCCAGCGCGAGCAAACGGGCCGGATGGAACAGCAGGTGGGGACGCAAGTGAGCCGCGCCCAGATGCGCCGCTTTAACCGCGACAACGTGGGCGACGCCTTGAATTTGCTGTCGGGCGTATCGCTGTCGACGAATGCGCGCAATGAAAAAACCATCGCCATCCGCGGCTTTGATGCGCGCCAGGTGCCGCTGTACATCGACGGCATTCCCGTCTACGTGCCGTATGACGGCTACGTCGATTTCAACCGCTTCACCACAAGCGACCTGGCCGCCATCCAGGTGGCAAAAGGGTTCAGCTCCGTGGCGTACGGCGCCAACACCCTGGGCGGCGCCATCAACCTGGTGTCGCGCAAGCCGACGGCGTTGATGGAAGGCGATGTGTCCGTGGGTTTCGGCTCGGGCAGCGAACGCCAGGTGTCGGCCAACGTGGGCACGAACCAGGGCCTGTGGTATCTGCAGGCGGGCGTGTCGTATATCGACAGCGACGGCTTTCCGATGTCGTCCGATTTCCGCCCCACGGCCACGGAAGACGGCGGCATGCGCAACAACGCTTACGGCAAGGATCACAAGCTGTCGTTCAAGGTGGGCTACACGCCCACGGGCGGTGATGAGTATGCCCTCAGCTACTACAAGCAGCATGGCGAAAAAGGCCAGCCGCCATCGACGAATCCCGTCGGCGCGCGCTACTGGCAATGGCCGTACTGGAACAAGGAAAGCGTGTATTTCGTCTCGCAGACGCGCTTGGGCGACGTGGAACGCCTGAAACTGCGCCTGTACCACGACAGCTACGACAATGAAATCACCTCGTTCACCAATGGCAGCTACAGCACCCTCAAGAGCAGCGGCCAGGGCAGCGTCAGCGGTGGGCGCAGCATCTATAACGACCGCACGAATGGCGGCGCGGTGGAACTCGAATCGTTCCGCCTGGCCGCGCACAGCCTGCGTTTTGTGGCCAGCTACAAGGCCGATGAACACCAGGAACGCGATGGCAAAGGCGTGCGCACCACCTGGTACAAGGATGCCTTGTGGACCCTGGGCGCGGAAGACAGCATCGCCCTGAACGGCGCGACGGAACTGTCGCTGGGCGTGTCGCGCAATGCACTGCGCCCCGACACCGTCTACAGCGCCGGCAACGCCTATACCTTGCCGGAGAATCAGTCGGCTACCGACCTGCAGGCGGGCCTGTTCCATCAATTGCATCCCGAGGCGAAGGTATATGCCACCGTGGCGCGCAAGTCGCGTCTGCCGACCCTGAAGGATCGCTACTCGCAGCGCCTGGGCACGTATATCGAAAATCCGGCCTTGCGTGCGGAACAGGCGATCAACTATGAGCTGGGATATCAAGGAAACGCGCAGGGCGCCAGCCTGGAAGCGGCGCTGTTCTACAGCGACGTGAAGGACAAGATCCAGAGCGTGGCGAATGTCGTGGGCGTGCGTGCGCAGATGCGCAACGCGGGCAGGGCGCACATCAGCGGCGTGGAACTGGGCTTGCGCGGGCGCGCCGGTGCCTGGCTGGACTGGGGCGGCAACTACACCTACACGGACATGCAGAACGTCAGCGACCGCGCCATGCGCCTGACGGATGTGCCGCGCCACAAGCTGACGGCGCACGCCGTGCTGCACGCTTCGCGCCAGATCGACGTGGTGGCCATTGCGGAATCGAACAGCGGGCGCTGGGTGTCGAACACCCTGGAACTCGGTGGTTTTGCGACGCTGAACCTGAAGGCCGTGGTCCGGCCCTTGCCAGCCTTGACCCTGGAAGCGGGCGTGAGCAACCTGGCTGACCGCAATTACGCGCTGGCCGACGGTTTCCCCAGCGCGGGCCGCACGTGGCTGGCCAATGCGCAATACCAGTTCTGATTTTTTGATCGTTCCATGAAAGGACACAGCATGTTGAAGAAAATATTCGCCGGTTTTGCTTCGGCCTCGTTGCTGGCGGCGGCGCCCGCGTGGGCCGACCCGGCGCCGGCGCGCGACAACATGAGCCACGCGCTGACCGTCACGGGCATGGTGGAAACGCCCTTGATCCTGAAGGTGGCCGACCTGCGCCAGCTGCCGCCGGCCAATGGCGGGGACATCGCCGTCACGCGCCACAATGGCGACAAGGCCGAGACCATCACCAGTTACAAAGGCGTGCGCCTGCGCGACATTCTCGACAAGGCGGTGCTCGATGCACCGGGCCACAACGACGTCAAGAAGCTCGCCATCATCGCCACGGCCACCGATGGCTACGCGGTGGTGTTTTCCTGGGGCGAGCTGTATAACTCTACGGCCGGCGAAGGCATCATCGTCTACTACGAAAAAAACGGCAAGGCGCTCGACGAGAACGATGGCGAGATCGCGCTGATCTCGGCCAAGGATATTCGCACGGGGCCGCGCCACGTGAAGTGGCTGAACGGTATCGAGGTGCGCAAGCTGGTGGAATAAGGAAGTGACAAGATCGGCCGCCGTGGAGCCATCCCCGGCGGCCGATTTTCTTACATTGCCAGTGCTTTTTTCATCGCCTGGCCCGCCACGTCGAACAATCCCCGCGCCGCTGGCGTCAGGCCCAGCATGTGCATAGCCGCATGGATCATGCCGTCAAGCTGCACGCACTCGGCCGCCACGCCATCGTCGCGCAGCCGCTGTGCATACGTAATCCCCTCGTCGTGCAGCGGGTCATATTCGCATACCAGCACGGTCGCCGGCGGCAAGTCCTTCAGCGTACTTGCCCGCAGTGGCGCCGCGTAAGGCTGCGTGCCGTCGGCCGGTTCATTCAGGTAGGCCGACCAGCAAAAACGCATGGCCTCGCGGGTCAGCGAAAAGCCTTCCGCATGGCGCTGGTAGGACGGCGTATCGAAGGCAAAATCAAGCGCCGGGTACAGCAGCAACTGGTGCGCCAGCGCGGGGCCGGCCTGGTCGCGCGCCATCAGGGCGGCGGCTGCCGCCAGGTTGCCGCCCGCGCTGTCGCCACCCACCGCCAGCCGCCGCGCATCGATGCCCAGCGCCGCCGCATGCTCGGCGACCCAGCACAGCGCCCGGTAAAAGTCGGCTAGCGGCACGGGGAACTTGTGCTCGGGCGCCAGCCGGTAGTCGACGGAAAAGATCACGCAGCCGGTGGCGTTGGCCAGCGCGCGGCACGGATTGTCGTACAGGTCCAGCGAACACAGACACCATCCGCCGCCATGCGCGAAGACGATGGCCGGCAAGGGCTGGTTCGTGTCCGCGCCAGCCGGCACATAGGCGCGCACGGCCAGTGCATGCTCGCCGGGCAGCACGTAATCCTTGATGGCCGCGACGTCTTCCAATGGCCCGTGCAACTGGCGCAAGCCCGTTTCCGTGGCCGCGCGCAAGTGTGCCAGCGAGGCGGACAGCGGCGCATCTTTTGTCTGTTCCAGCCAGGCGGCGATCAGCGGATCGAGACTCACACTGGTTCTCCCGCCAGGAAGGGCAGCAGGTGGGCGATGAACGCTTGCGGCTGTTCTTCCATGATGAAGTGGCCGCATTCAGCGACGATGGCGCCTCGCAAATTGTCGGCCTTGCCCTGCATGGTCAGCAGGGGCGCGTCGTTGGTCGCATGGTCGGCGCCGATGGCCAGCACGGGCATGGCCAGGCTCTTTTTCGCCCGCTCGAGGTTTTGCTTGATGGTTTCGGGAATGGCCCGGTAGTAGGCGAAGCCGGCGCGCAGGGCGCCTGGCGTGGCGTAGGCGTCCGCATACACGTCGACGGCCACCTTGTCGCGGCGGTACGACCAGCGGTCGAAGATGAAGCGGATGTACTCGCGCTCCTTGCCCGCAGTGAGCATTTCCGGCAAGTCCAGCACCTGGTTGAACATGAAGTGCCACAGGAAGATATTGTCGGACGGCGCGACAAAAATGGGCGGCGCCGGCGCCAGGCCGGGAATGACGGCTTCCGTCAGCGCCAGTTTCGTCACGGCCTGCGGGAAATCGCTGGCCAGCGCGTAGCCGACCCACATGCCGATGTCGTGGCCGACCACGTCGTACTGCGCGTGGCCCAGGGCCAGCATGGTGCGGTGCAGGGTAGTTGCCACGGCGCCCGTGTCGTAGCCGCCGGCCGGGCGGTCGGAATGGCCGCTGCCGGGCGGGTCGATGGCGATGGCCTGATAGCCATTGGCGGCCAGCGCCGCCATCACGTGGCGCCATGCATACCAGGTTTGCGGCCAGCCGGGGATCAGCAGCACGGGTTTGCCGTTGCCGGTACCAGCGATCACGCAATGCAGGCGCTGGCCGTCGATGCGGACGTAGTCGTGAATGAAGTCGTTCATAGGGTTTCCTTGATTAGTTGTGCTGGATGCCCAGCAGGGTATGGATCTGCTCTGCGCTGACGGGGGCGCCGGCGAAGTCGTCGAAGATCTTGTCGGTGACGGGAATGATGTGGGCATTGATGAAGGCCACGCCTTCGCGCGCGCCCACTTCCTGGTCCTTCAGGCAGCACTCCCATTCCAGGGTGGCCCAGCCCGCGTAATCGTTCTGCGCCATCTTCGAGAAGATGGCCTTGAAGTCGACCTGGCCATCACCGAGCGAACGGAAACGCCCGGCGCGGTTTTCCCACGACTGGTAGCCGCCGTAGATGCCTTGCCGCCCCGTCGGATTGAACTCCGCATCCTTCACATGGAACATGCGGATATGGTCCTTGTAGATGTCGATGAATTCCAGGTAGTTCAGCTGCTGCAGCACGAAGTGGCTGGGGTCGAACAGCATCTTGCAGCGCGGATGGCGGCCCACGCGCTCGTAAAACATTTCGAAGCTGATGCCGTCATGCAGGTCTTCGCTGGGGTGGATTTCGTAGCACAAGTTGACACCCTGTTCCTCGCACACGTCGAGGATGGGCAGCCAGCGGCGCGCCAGTTCGTCGAAGGCCGTCTCGATCAGGCCGGGCGGACGCTGCGGGAACGGGAATAAATATGGCCAGGCGAACGAGCCGGAAAAGGTGCCCATGTCGGTGAGGCCCAGGCGTTTCGAGGCCATGGCCGCCAGCTTGACTTGCTCGATGGCCCACGCCGTGCGCGCTTCCGGCTGGCCGTGCAGGTGTGCCGGCGCGAAGCTGTCGCACAGCGCGTCGTAGGCCGGGTGCACGGCCACCAGCTGGCCGAGGATGTGCGTCGTCAGTTCGCTGACGACGAGGCCATGGCCCGCCAGCATGGCGACCAGGTCGTCGCAATATTGCTGGCTGTGCGCGGCCTGCGCCACGTCGAACAGGCGCGCATCCCAGGCGGGAATCTGCAGGGCCTTGAAGCCCATGCCGGCCGCCCACTCGGCGATGGCGGGCAGGGTGTTGAAGGGCGCCGTGTCGGCGGCGAATTGTGCCAGGTGCAGGCTCGGTCCTTGGATGGTTTTCATATCGGCTCCTATTGTTTGTCGATCGACAAAGAATAGGCGAAATTTTCTGTTCGGTCAAGGCGGTCATGCAAAATAAATCGCGAATGCGCGGTGGGCGCCAGGCGTTATACTGGCCGCCAGTTCGTAAGCAGAGGATGAAAATGGCAGGAAGACCGAGGGAATTTGACCGCGCGCTGGCGTTGGAAAAAGCGCGTGACGCGTTCTGGACGCGCGGCTACGAGGGCGTGTCGATGGCCGACCTGGTGGCGGCGCTGGGCATCGCCTCTGCGCGTATCTATGCGGCGTTTGGCTCGAAGGAGCAGTTGTTCCGCGAAGCCGTGGAACTGTATGAGACGGGCGAAGGCGCGTTTGCCGTGCACGCGCTGGCCGCCAGCCTGAATGTGCGCGACGCGGTGGCGCGCATGCTGGAAGAAGCCGTGCTGCTGTACACGCGCAGCGGCCAGCCGCAAGGCTGCATGGTGGTCACGGCCGCCACGAATACGAGCGCAGACAACGCGGGCATCGCCGACTGGCTGGCGCAGCACCGCCGCGCGCGCACGCAAGCCGTCATCGAGCGCCTGCGCGCGGCGCAGCTGGCGGGAGAATTAAAAGGAGAGGCGGACGTGCAGGCGCTGGGCGACTATTATGCGGCCTTGCTGCATGGCCTGTCGGTGCAGGCGCGCGACGGCATTCCGGCCGAACGGCTGCTGGCGCTGATTCAACCGGCGCTGGCGCCGTTGGCGCTGGAAATGAAAAATTAAACTATCTTGTCGATAGTCGCCGTGTTTAAGTCTTGACGTCGATCAGGCTGCCCAGGGCCTGGTCGGCCGCCTTGACGACATTCGCCGACAAATTAAAGCCGGCCTTGTAGACGAGGTTATCCGTCAGCTCGGACGCGAGGCCCACGCCGTTCGGCCGGCTTTCGGCCGCCTTGGCCGCATTCGCGTTGGCGCCGCTGACGCTTTCGCTGGCGGCCAGCTTGCGCCCTTCGACGGAGAGGGTGACGCCCGTGCCGGCCGGGCTGGACTCCTGGAACTGGGCTTGCTGCGGCTGGAAACCCGGCGTATTCGCATTGGCGATATTGTTGGCGGCCACATCCAGCGCGCGCTGGTTGGCGGTCAGCCCCGAGGTCCCGGTGGTAAGGGCGGATATGGACATGGCAACTCCTTCAGTGTGCGCCCAGTGTACTCCCGTCAACAGGAAAAGTGGTTGGTGCAAGGCAACAATTTTTCCCCAGGTGGTTGCCGTAAAAAATATGTGCGTCACGTAATTTTTTTATATTGTTCTGTGGCATTTCACTGTCTAGACTGGCAGGGAAGTCATCCACGGAGTCCGCCATTTTCCACCTGCTTCGCCCTCTTTTCCCGGGTTTGCTGCTCAGCTTGCTTTGCCTGCCCCTGAAAGCCCAGCTTGTTCCCACGCCGTTGCCGCTCGATGCGCGCCTGAACGAGCAAGTCATCATGCTGCCGGCCGGCGACGGTTTGCGCGAGGTGCTGGAGACGACGGTGTTCCGCCCCGCCGGCCCCGGCCCGTTTCCCCTGCTGCTGATGAATCACGGCAAGCAGGCCGGCCCCGCCCGGCTGCAGCAGCGCGAGCGCTTCATCTATATGGCCACCGAATTCGTGCGCCGCGGCTATGCGGTGATGCTGCCCATGCGCGCCGGTTTTGCCCGTTCCACGGGGGCCTACCGCGATTTCGGCTGCGACATGCTGGGCAACGCGCAGGGTCAGGCGCGCGACATGCTGGCCGCGCTCGCGTATGCGCGCCGCCAGAGCTGGGTCGACCCGCAGCGCATCGTCGTTGCGGGCCAGTCGTATGGCGGCATGGCGGCGTTGGCGCTGGCCACCCGGGTGGTGCCCGGCGTACGGGGCGTGCTCAATTTTTCCGGCGGGCTGCGCGTCGACATGCCCGGCTGCGATTGGCAAGGGGCGCTGGCGAAGACCTTTGCCACGATGGGCGCCTACAACCATATTCCCAGCCTGTGGCTGTATGGCGCCAACGATTCCTATTTCGGGCCGGCCCTGGCGCAGCGGCTGTTTCGCTCGTTCACGGGTTCCGGCGGCCAGGCGCAACTGGTCTCCTATGGCCCGTTCAAGCGCGACGCCCACCTGACCCTGGGCAGCCGCGACGGGGTGGCCGTGTGGCTGCCGGCCACCGAGCGCTTCCTGCAGAAAATCGGCATGCCGGTGCGCCAGGTCTACCGCGTGGCCGATGCGCCATCGCCGCCGGCCACGCATTTCGCGCCGCAGGACGATATCGCCGCCGTGCCTTACCTGGAAGAGCAGGGCCGCGCCGCCTACCGCGACTTCCTCGAGAAAACCGCGCCGCGCGCCTTTGCCCTGTCGGCCAGCGGCGCCTGGGGCTGGGCCGAGGAGGGCGAAAGCCCCGACGTGCGCGCGCTCGCTTCGTGCCAGCGGCGCAGCAGCCTGCCGTGCCAGCTGTATTCGGTCGATGAAAGCGTCGTTTGGCCCGTCGCCGGCGCCAGCGCGAGCGCCGCCGGCGGTGCGCAATAGGCTGCCGCGCACGATAGTTGTCGCCGAAACGGGGGATGGGCGAATATACTAGGCGAAAAGGGAGGCGTTGCGCTTCCCGTCCGCCCTTATCATCAGCGAGAATTCACCCTTATGGCGTCATCCCCAGAAAACCTCAGCATGGCCGTGTTTTGCGACTTCGAGAACGTCGCGCTCGGCGTGCGAGATGCAAATTACGAAAAATTCGATATCAAGCCCATCCTCGAACGCTTGCTGCTCAAGGGCAGCATTGTTGTCAAGAAGGCATATTGCGACTGGGACCGTTATAAAAGTTTCAAGGGCACCATGCATGAGGCGAATTTCGAACTGATCGAAATTCCCCACGTGCGCCAGTCCGGCAAGAATTCGGCCGACATCCGCCTCGTGGTCGATGCGCTGGACTTGTGCTACACCAAGGCCCACGTCAACACCTTCGTCATCATCAGCGGCGATTCCGACTTTTCGCCGCTCGTGTCGAAACTGCGCGAAAACGCCAAGCAGGTGATCGGCGTGGGCGTCAAGCAGTCGACCTCCGACCTGCTGGTGGCGAACTGCGACGAATTCATTTTCTACGATGACCTGGTGCGCGAAAGCCGCCGCACGGCCGCCAAGCGCGATGCGCGCGAAACTCCGGCGGCCAAGCGTTCGCCGGACGAAGAAGTGCGCCGCAAGGAAAAATATGAGTCGCGCAAGACGGAAGCGATCGAGATGGCCGTTGCCACCTTCGATGCGCTGGTGTCCGAACGTGGCGATAGCGGCAAGATCTGGGCCTCGATGCTGAAAGAAGCGATCAAGCGCCGCAAGCCGGACTTCAGCGAGTCGTACTATGGTTTCCGCACCTTCGGCAACCTGCTGGAAGAAGCGCAGACGCGCGGCTTGCTGGAATTTGGCCGCGATGAAAAATCGGGCGCCTACGTCTACCGCAGCAGCGGCCTGGTGCCTGTCGCCGCGCTCGTGAATGGCGAAGTCGCCAGCGTAGCCATCGTCACCGGCGAGTCCGGCCTGACGGCGGAAGAGGGCAATCAGCGCGATGGCGGCAGCCGCCGCGATTCGCGCCGCAATGGCCGTGGCGGCCGCAAGCAGAACGAGCAGCGCCGCGGCGAGTCCGCGCCACAGGCTTTCGTGCCGGTGGCCGATGCGGAAACAGACGTCGTCGAGCCGTACGCGCCGGCGCCGCAGCCGGAGGTACAGCACGAGGTAGCCGAGGTTGTGGAAGTAATGGCAGAAGAAGGCAACGCCAAGCGCGGTTCGCGCCGCAATGGCCGCGGCGGCCGCAAGAATGGCGATGGTGCCCGCGAAGCGCGCGCCGAAGTTGTCGAAGTCGAGGTGGCGCCGGTTGTCGAAGCCATGCCTGAACCTGTACCTGAGCCGGTAGTGGAAGCGAAGCCAAAGGCAAAGCCGCGCACGCCGGCCCGCAAGGCGGCAGCGGCGAAGAAGCCTGCCAAGAAGGCGGTTGAGGCGGTAGTGGAAGCTGCACCTGTGATTGAGCCTGCTCCGGTCGAAGTGGCTGTCGTGGCCGAAGACAAGCCAGCCAAGGCGCCGCGCAAGACGCCGGCACGCCGTCCTGCACGCAAGAAGGCGGAAGCGGCTTGATTGAAGCCCCGAAAGCAAGGGCTGGGGTCGGACGGGGACGCCAAGTCCCGGCGGGTCTGACCCCGGATGTCTGCTGCGTTCCGGTACGTTCGGCTTAAGCCATGTACCACGGCGAACGCTTCAACAGCATTTCCCATACGGTGGGCGCCGCGCTGGCGGCCATCGGCGGCGTCATCCTGATCGTCGTGGCGGCCCGCACGGGCGACCCGTGGAAAATCGTCAGCTGCAGCGTGTATGCGGCCATGCTGCTCACGCTGTACCTGACATCCACTCTGTACCACAGCGTGCGCGGCAAGGCCAAGGCCGTGCTGCAGCGGCTCGACCACTGCGCCATCTACCTGCTCATCGCGGGAACCTACACGCCATTCATGCTGGTGACCCTGCGCGGGCCGTGGGGCTGGTCGCTGTTCGGCGTCGTCTGGGGCCTGGCCATCATCGGCATCGTGCAGGAGTATGTGTACGCGAAAGGCGCGCGCATATTGTCGCTGGTGATATACGTGGCCATGGGCTGGCTGATCGTCATCGGCATCAAGCCGCTCTTGGCGGCGCTCGAGTGGAACGGCTTCCTGTGGCTGGTGGCAGGCGGCCTGTGCTACACGGGCGGCATCGCTTTCTATGCCACCGACCACAAACTGCGCCATGGCCACGGCATCTGGCACCTGTTCGTGCTGGCCGGCAGTAGCTGCCATTTTATCGCCATTTTGTTCTACGTTGCCTGACGTTGGCTGCCGCCTTCACTGTTGCCGCTATTCCATTATAATGGCGCGATATGTGAAAGTAGCGCAACAATGCGGCAACAATAAGGCAACAATGGATATCAATTCGGACGACCTGAAAATCTTTGTCACCGTCATCGACAGCGGCACCCTGAGCGCGGCCGCCGTGCACCTGGGGCAAACCACGTCGGGCGTCAGCCGCGCCCTGTCACGCCTGGAAGACAAGCTGGCCACCTCGCTCCTGACGCGCACCACGCGTCGCATGGAGCTGACGGAAGAGGGGCAGCTGTTCCTCGACAAGGCGCGCGCCATTCTCGCGTCGATGGAAGACGTGGAGGAATCGATCCGCATCCGCCGCCAAAAGCCGGCCGGCCGGCTGTCCGTCGATGCTGCCTCGCCCTTCATGCTCCATTGCGTGGTGCCGCACGTGGCGGAATTTCGCGCCATGTACCCGGACATCCGCCTGGAGCTGACCAGCAACGACCAGATCGCCGACCTGCTCGAACACCGCACCGACATCGCCATCCGCATCGGCGCCCTGGTCGATTCGACCCTGCATGCGCGCCCGCTCAGTGCCAGTCCGCTGCACGTGCTGGCCACGCCCGCCTACCTGGCGCGCCACGGCGAACCGGCCACGCCGGAAGCGCTGTCCGGCCATGCGCTGCTGGGCTTTGCGCAATATGAACTGGGGAATAACTGGCCGCTGCGCCACGAAGCGGGCAACAGCCTGCAGATCGTGCCCGCGCTGGCCGCCTCCAGCGGCGAAACCCTGCGCCAGCTGGCCCTGCACGACCAGGGCATCGTCTGCCTGTCCGACTTCATGACGAAGGACGACATCGCGGCCGGCCGGCTGGTGCAGGTGCTGCAGCCGTTTTATACGGGCTACCGGCAGCAGATCCACGCCGTCTACTACCGCAATACGCAGCTGGCGCAGCGCATCAGCTGCTTCCTCGAATTCCTGCAACAGAAGCTGTAAGGCCAGGCATGAAGGAGAAGAGCATGGAGTGCCCCACCTGCGGCGAATATGGCGACCTGCTGCATGCGACCATCCGCAAAACGGGGCAACAGGTGATCGTTTGCTCGGAGTGCGATCTGTTGTGGGCGCATCCGCAACAGGATATCGACCCGGCCCGCGCATCGGATGTGGCGTCGTTTTTGGCGCAGGCGGGCATTGAGCCCGATTGGCAGGAGCTGCAACTGGGCGCCAGGGTGCCGCCGCCGGCTACTGTGTGACGGGCGTTTCTTCCGCCCGCAGCAGCGCTTCCACCTCGTGCGCGGGCAGCGGCCGGCTGAAGTAATAGCCTTGCGCTTCGTCGCAGCCATGGCGGCGCAGATAGTCGAGCTGCTCCGACGTTTCCACGCCTTCGGCCACCACGCGCAGCTTCAGATTGTGCGCCAGGGCGATGATGGAGACGACGATGGCCGCATCGTCCGCGTCGCGTGCCACGTCGCCGACGAAGCTGCGGTCGATCTTCAGCACGTCGATGGGGAAGGTGCGCAGGTAGGCGAAGCTGGAATAGCCGGTGCCGAAGTCGTCGATCGACAGCTGCACCCCCAGCGCCTTCATGTCGTGCAGCTGGCTGACGGCCAGCGCCACATCGTGCATGAACAGGCTTTCCGTCAGTTCCAGTTCCAGGCAGGCGGGCGGCAGGCCCGTTTCCAGCAGCACTTCAGCAATCGAGGCCACCAGGTTCGGCTCGTTGAACTGGCGCGCCGACAGGTTCACGGCCAGGCGCAAGGTGTCGAGTCCCGCCGCATGCCAGCGCTTCACCTGCGCGCACGCTTCGCGCATGACCCAGGCGCCGATCGGCACGATCAGGCCCGTGTCTTCGGCCAGCGCGATGAAGCGCTGCGGCGCCACCATGCCCAGATCCGGATGCTGCCAGCGCAGCAGCGCTTCCACGCCGACGATGCGTCCGCTGGCCAGGTCCACCTGCGGCTGGTAATGCAGCACGAACTGCTCGCGTTCGAGCGCATTGCGCAGCGCCGTCTCGATGCGCAGGCGCTCCAGCGTGGCCTGATTCATGGCCGTTGTGTAGAACTTGATGTTGTTGCGGCCCTGTTTCTTGGCGCAGTACATGGCGATGTCGGCCTGCTCGATCAGGTTCTGCGTCTCGCCATTCAGGGTCACGTCGCCAGGCGCGTCGTAGCGCGACATGTCGTACACGGCCACGCCGATGCTGCAGGTGACGAAGAATTCCTTGCCGTCCAATAGCACGGGCTGGGCCACGGCATCCATCACGCGCTGCACGATGGCGCCGCTGAGCACTTCGTCGGCCTGTTCGCACAGGATGGCGACGAATTCGTCGCCCGACAGGCGCGCCACCGTATCGCTTTCGCGCAGGCTGGCCTGCAATCGCGTGGCGATGGTTTTCAGCAGCAGGTCGCCGGCCTTGTGTCCGAGGCTGTCGTTGACGAACTTGAAGCGGTCGAGGTCGATCAACAGCACCCACAAGGCGCGGTTCTTGCGGCGCGACAGGGCCATCGCCTGCGCCAGGCGGTCGCGCAGCAGCGCGCGGTTGGGTAAACCCGTCAGCACGTCGTGGTGGGCGATGTGCTGGATTTGCTGCTCGGCCAGCTTGCGTTCCGTGATTTCGGAGCCCGTGCCCCGGTAGCCGCGAAATTCACCGAGCTCGTTGAACAGCGGTTCGCCATTGATGCTGAACCAGCGCAGCTGGCCGTCGCGGTCCTGCATCGCATATTCGAGGTTGGAAAAGGGCAGGTGCGCTTCCAGGTTGGCGATATGCTGCTTGCCCCAGCGCGAATTGCGCATCTCCGCGTTGTTGTCCCAGCGCGTCATGCCGATGAAGCGTTCCAGCGGCATGTTCGACTTGTCCGTGAAACCGCTGGTGATGTGGGTGAAGCAGAAATGGGCGTCCTGTTCCCAGTACCAGTCCGAGGACAGGGCCAGCAGGCGGCGGAAGCGCTTTTCGCTTTCCTGCAAGGCGCGCTCCGTGCGCTGGCGCGCCCGCACGTCGGCGCTGAGCAGCTCGTTGCTGCGCTTGAGGTCGGCCGTGCGCTGCTCCACCAGCAGTTGCACGCGGCGCGAGCGCTGTGTCAGCGACTGCACGAAGGCGGCCGTCAGCAAGCTGAACAGCAAGCCCGTGATCAGGGTAAACAATGAGCCCAGATGGTCGGCCAGGAAGGGACGCGGATGGGCCACCACGCGCACGTGCCAGGGCCGGCCGGCGGAGGTGAAGGCCCGGTCATAATGGTTGTGGTAGGCAAAGTGCAGCCAGCGCGGGAGGGACTCCCAGGCGCCGCCCGGCTCGTCGACGGGCGCCTGGCCGTGGCGGAAGATCAATTGACGCGGGTCGGCGCCGGCGTCGGCGTAGACACTGAGTTCAAGCTGCGAGTCGCCCAGCAGGTCGGCGCCGGCAAGGATTTTTTGCACCAGTTCCCCGGCGCGCACGATGACGGCCGTATCGCCGATCAGCGCCGCGCGCCGCTGCGCTATCGTTTGCAGGGGCACGCCGTGGCGGTACACGGGACGCACGATGACGAAGCCCCGTTGCGGCCCTTGCGCCAGGGCCAGCAGACCGGTGGCGGTGGTCTGGCCGCTGATGATCGCCTGTTCCAGCGCGCGCGCCAGCACCCCGCTCGGGCTGACGTTCAGGCCGAAGGCGGGGCCGTTGTCCTGCAAGGGTTCGAGGTAATCGACCACCAGGTAACTGGCGCGCGTGGTGGCGGGCACGACGACGCCATCGCGCATTTCCGTCATGGCGTAGCCGGGCACGATGCGCCGCAGTTCGGCCTCGAATGCAGGGCGCTGCGCATGCGGCACGATGCGGTGGAAATTGAAGGCCTGGATGAAGGGGTGGCGCTGCAGCAGCGGCGTGGTGAAGTCGTGGAATTGTTCGCGCGTGACGGGCACGACGGCGGCAAACAGCTGGTTCGTCGTGGTCAGCACCTCGACCGCGTCGTCGAGCCCCTGCTCGATGGCGGCCACCCTGGCGCCGGCGCGCTGCTGCAGGCTCAGGCCCATCTTGTCGTATTCGAGCTGGCTGATGGCGGCAAACAGCACGGCCGTCACGCTGACGCCGCAGGCAAAGGTCAGCGCGGCCGCGGCGGAAATCGACAATGGCAGGCGGCCACGCAGCATGGTTTTTCCTATCTCACTTCATGGACACATGGGTTCGGCGGCGCCTGCCGGCCCCACGCAGGCCGTAGTTTGTCATAAACCACATCCATCATGCTGATTTTGCACCAAAACACTGCTAATAAGCAACAATATCTATGACCCGGGAAGACGACTTTCAGTCGTTGTCGCTGCCTGACCGGCGGCGCACACGCCACAACTGCCATGCCGGCAGCCAGCGGTTCAGGAAAGACAGGCCGGCCATCCGGCGCCAGCGCACCAGGCGCACCATGCGCATGGCGCGGCCGCCGGCGTCCTGGCCCGGCTCGGGCTTGGCGGCGAAGACGATGCGGTTATTGCCGGCGATGCCGTCGAAGTGGCACACGGCGCCGCGGAAAGTCAGCATCAGGCGCGCCAGCATGGCGGGGTAGTGCTCGTCATAACTGAACAGGTTGGCCACCAGCACGCCGCCGGGCAGCAGCGCGCGCAGGCAATCCGCATAGAAGCGCGCGCTGCCCAAGGCTGGCGGCAGGCCCGTTTCGTCGTAGCCGTCGAGCAGCAGCACGTCGGCGCAGCCCGGATGCTGGCGGATATAGCTGACGGCGTCCGTCTCGATGACGCGCAGGCGTGCATCGTCGGGCGGCAGCATGAACTGCTCGCGCAGGGCGATCACGTCGGCGCGCAATTCCAGCACCGTGATGCGCGTGTCGGGCAGGTGGCGGTGGCAGAATTTCAGCAGCGAGCCGCCGCCCAGGCCCACCATCAGGATGTGCCGCGGGCGCGGCACGAACAGGGTAAAGCACATCATGGCGCGTGCATAGCGCAGCAGCAGATGGTCGGGGCGCGACAGCAGCATTTCGCTCTGGATCATGCCGGGCTGGAATTCCAGGCGGCGCCGGTCGCCACAGGTATGCACCTGCGGGGCAGGCGGGGTGGTGCTTCTGTTTTCCGGCATGGGACGACTTCGCTGAGTGGACTGGGGGAGATGCTTTGTTGCATTCAGAGAAATCTGATAAGCTCCCGTGAGCATACCCGATTAATCCGCGCCGAGCATGCGTATATGTATATGCATACGGCGCGCGGCGGCACGGCTGCGCAGTCGGGCACCATGGAGACAAGCATGTTTTTGGATCACCCCATCATTACGGCGACGAACAGTTTTACTGAGCCTGACCGCATCGAGCGGCTGACGCGCGTGTACGGCTACGCGGCGGCGCTGGCCGACCAGGCCGGCAATGTCGGTTTCATTGAAAAAGTGGCGCAAATCCACGACCACAAGGGCACCCTCATCGTCTTCTGGCATGAAGTTCCCAGCGAAGTGGAAAAGCAGTATTTCGTGCAGGCCTGGGCCAGCAAGGTCGGCGACGGCAGTACCAATGTCGAGCACGAAATCTGAGCTGGCGTGCCGCGCCTGCGCGGCGACGGCGTAGCCCATGGATATCAAGACCCTGGTACTGGCCCTGGCGCTCGGCAACCTGAGCCTGTGCGCGGCCCTGTTCTTCTTCGAGTACGAGCGCAAGAAGTCGCTCAGCATGTCCACCTGGGCGGTGGCCAAGCAATGCCAGGCCGTGGCCTGGTGTCTGCTGTATTTCCGCGGCGTGCTGCCCGATTACCTCTCCATCTTGCTGGGCAACAGCCTGCTGTTTGCCGGCATGGCGCTGGACGCGGGCGCGCTGTGGCAGGCGGCCGGGCGCAGCGGTTGGCGCCGCTATGTCTTGCCGGCGCTGGGTGTGTCGGTGGGGCTGTTTGCCGCCTGTTATCTGTTCGACGTGGCGCCGCTGCTGCGCAGCGCCGGCGGTTCGCTGATCGTGGCCGGTTTCTTCCTCGCCGGTGTGGCCGCGCTGTGCCTGAAATGGCGCGAGGCGAGCATGCTGCGCCGCTTCCTCGTCGTCAGCATGGGTCTGCTGTCCTTGCTGATCGCCGCGCGCGGCGTGCTGGCCGCCACGATCCCGGCTTTTGACGCGGAGCTGCTGCAGCTGGCCGGCTTCGGCGCCCTGTACCTGATGATGCTGACGAACGCCTTCGGCTATTTGCTGCTGTCGCGCGAAAAACTGGGCGGCGAGCTGGCGCGCCTGGAAGTGCTCGACGCGGCCACGGGCGTGCCGAACCGGCGCGGCTTTTACCAGGCGCTGGCGCCGTGGATGGCGCTGGCGCGCCGGCCCGGCTTGCCCACGGCGCTGGTGGTGCTCAATATCGACCACTTCAAACGAGTCAACGACAGCTATGGCCATCCGGTCGGCGATGCGGTGCTGAAAACCATCGTCGACACCTGCCGCCAGCAGTTGCGCGACAGCGACCTGATGGGCCGCTTGGGCGGCGCCGAGTTCGCCATCCAGCTGCCGCGCACGACCCTGGCCGATGCGCTGATGGTGGCCGAGCGCATCCGCGCCGCCGTCGAAGTGCTGCCCGTCAAGACGGAGCGCGCCGTGCTGCAACTGACGGCCAGCCTGGGCGTGACCACCATCCGCGCCGAAGACAGCACCGTCAGCCTGTTCAAGCGGGCCGACGAAGCGCTGCAATCGGCCAAGCAGGCGGGCCGCAACCGCGTCGTCGAGGCGCAGGGCGCCAGCACCCTGGACGTATAAGTCAGCCTACTTTTTATCAGCTTACTTTTTGCGCGAGCCCAGCCAGCTGGGTTCTTTGCCGCATTCCTTGGGCAGGAACAGGGCATCGAGGCCCGGATCGCAGCGCCGGTCAGGCGCCTTCATCGGCTCGACGGTCAGCCATTCGCTCTTGGGCAGTATCTTTTCTTCGCGTGGCGCGACGGGCGGCGCGGGCGGCAGGCTGTCTTGCCAGCGTGACTCCGCGGCAGGCGCGGGCGGGGTGGCCCAGTTCGCGTCAACCTGCGCTTCGGGCGCTGGCGGCGTGTCCGCATGAGCGGCGGCGCACAGCAAGCTGCTGGCGAAGATGAGCGTGCGCATGGCTGTGCTGTTTATTGAAATCATGGTCTGTCCTTGGTCGGTGCCGCGAGGGCTGGCTCTGCATTATGACGCCACCCGGAAGCAAAAACACAAGAAAATTGCAACGGCATGTTACCAAAGGGACTATAGTTACTGATAGCAAGCAGGTGCACTGCAGCAAGGTGATTGAAAGGTGAGCGCGGCGCGGGGCGCCGGCACCCGAGCATGTGCATTCCCTAACTTTCATTTAAGCTAGGCAAGTTATGCTATGGCATGCACGCCAGGCTGTCCTTTGCCGTTCGCACCGCAGTTCCCCTTTTTTACTCTTGCCAGGCCCATAATGAAAATGCTCAAATCCCTGCCTGTATGGCCGCTTGCCGCCCCGATTGCCGGTTGGCTGTTCCTGTTCGGTTCCACCTTCAATCTTGGCGGCGCCTACCAGATACTGCTGGTGGCTGGCCTGATCGGCAGCGTGCTGGCCGCCGTGTACCACGCGGAAGTGGTGGCCCACCGCATCGGCGAACCGTATGGCACCCTGGTGCTGGCGCTGGCCGTGACCCTGATCGAGGTGGCGCTGATCGTCTCGCTGATGCTGGCCGGCGGACCGGAAACGACGGGCCTGGCGCGCGACACCGTGTTTGCCGCCATCATGATCATTTTGAACGGCATCGTCGGCATCTGCCTGTTGCTGGGCGCCGGGCGCCATCGCGAGCAGACCTTCGGCCTGCTGGGCGTGAGCGCGTCGCTGGCCACCCTGGCGGCGATTGCCGTTCTGACCCTGGTGCTGCCGAACTACACCTCGAGCGCCGCCGGTCCTTTCTACAATTCCAGCCAGCTGATTTTCATCGCCGTGATCTCGCTGGTCCTGTATGGCACCTTCGTGCTGGTGCAGACGGTGCGCCACCGCGACTACTTCCTGCCCAAGGAAGCCGTCGGTGATGAAGAGGTGCATGCGGCGCCGCCCACGCCCACCGTCGCCTGGGTCAGCGCCGGCGCGCTGCTCGTATGCCTGGGCGCCGTGGTGCTGCTGGCCAAGTCGCTGGCGCCCGCGCTGGAGACGGCAATTGCCGCCATGGGCGCGCCGAAAACCCTGGTCGGCATCGTCATCGCCGCCATCGTGCTGCTGCCCGAAGGCCTGGCCGCCGTGCGCGCCGCGCGTGCGAACCGTCTGCAAACGAGTCTGAACCTGGCGCTCGGTTCCGCGCTGGCCAGCATCGGCCTGACGATACCCGCCGTGGTGGTGGTGTCGCTGGCCACGGGCCTGACGATCACGCTGGGACTCGACATCAAGTCGACGGTGCTGTTGCTGCTGTCGCTGATGGTGGCCACCCTGTCGCTGGGCACGGGACGCACCACGGTCATGCAGGGCACGGTGCACCTGGTGATTTTCGCTGTCTATCTGTTCACCACCATCGTGCCGTAAACGTCGCCGCTGCGCGACTTCTTGTCACAATCCTGTCACGCCGCTGTCATACGATGGGGGTAGTGTGGTAGGATTTTTAAATCGTTTAAATGATTTATATAGTTTAGCAACTGAGTTTGCCAACTTTTTCAGTTGGCATTGCAATGACAAGACAAGAGGCCAGTATGTATGCAGCGGTGGACCTGGGGTCCAACAGTTTTCGTTTACACGTCGGCAAGCATGATGGCGACACCATCCGCGTGGTCAAGAGCGTGCGCGACCCGATACGCCTGGCCGCCGGTCTGGACGCCAATGGCGACCTGACCGAAGCGGCCATGCAGGGCGCGCTGGCTTGCCTGCAGCGCTTTCGCGCCATCCTCGCCGGCTTTGAGCTCGATGCCGTGCGCGTGGTGGCCACGTCGGCCATGCGCGTGGCGCGCAACGGCGCCGTCTTCCTGCCGCTGGCCGAGCAAGCCATCGGCCATCCGATCGAGATCATCTCGGGCGAGGAAGAGGGGCGCCTGATCTACATGGGCGTGGCCAATGCGCTGGCCATACCCGGCGAACGCCGGCTGGTGATGGACATCGGCGGCGGCTCGACGGAATTGATACTGGGGCGCGGCAACGATATCGAGAGGGTGGAATCGTTCAGCCTGGGCACCGTCAAGCAAAGCCTGTCGTTCTTCATCGGCGGACGCATCGACGCGCCGTCGTTCGAGGCCGCCATTTTGTCGGCGCGCAGCCACTTCGAGGATGCGGCGCCGCCGTATCATCCGCAGCACTGGAAGACGGCTTACGGCTCTTCCGGCACCATCCGCACCATCGCCGACATCATCGCCCGCAACAAGCTCGGTGACGGCTTGCTCACGAGCGTCAGCCTCGACGCGCTGGCGCGCCGCTTCATCGAACTCGGTCACACCAGCCGCATCGACATGCCCGGTTTGCGTCCCGACCGCGCCAGCACCATCGTCGGCGGCCTGGCCATCTTGATCGGCCTGTTCCGCGAACTGGCCATTCCCGCGATGACGCCGATCGAGGCGGGTTTGCGCATGGGCGTGATGTGGGATTTGTACCTGCGCTCGACCAAGCGCGACCGCCGCGAGCAGTCGGTGCAGGGCTGCATGGAGAAATTTCATATCGACCAGCAGCGCGCCGGCCGGGTGGCCGAGCAGGCGCTGGCCATGTATGCGCAGCTCAAGCCCACCTCCGACGCCCTGGTGAAATGCCTGCGCTGGAGCAGCCTGCTGCACGAAGTGGGCCTGGCCGTGTCGCAGACGGGCTACCACAAGCACGCCTCCTACATCGTGGAAAACGCCGACTTGCCCGGTTTTACCACGCGCGAACAGAAGACCATGAGCCGCTTGATCCTGGCGCAGAAGGGCAATTTGCGCAAGATCGGCGAAGTGCTGTCCGACCCCGACTTCGCCAAGGCCGTGCTGGCGCTGCGCCTGTCGATCCTGCTCATGCATGCGCGCATCGAAGCCGATTTCAGCGAACTGCGCCTGCGCATGAAGAGCCGCATCGAGCTCGATATCAAGCGCGGCTGGGTGGCGCACCATCCCACCGTGTCGTTCTGGATCGAGAAGGAGCAGGAATTCTGGGACGAGGTGGGCGTCGATTTCACCATCCGCGCCAGCGCATAGTGGGTCATTGCGCCATGCCGTGCGCATGGCTTGATGTGCAGCAAGCAATATTTTTAAAAACAGTATATATTGTTTATATTATTTACTAGATTGGAAAATCCATGACCAAAACCGTCCCAGCGAAAAAAGCCGACAGCGCCCCCGTATCGATGTTCCCCACCAGCGCTTCGATCAATGCGGCAGCGGCCAAGGCCGCGCCAGCCGCCAAGCCTGCAGCCAAGCCAGCCGTGAAGCCTGCGGCCAAGCCGGTGGCAAAAGCCGTCGTCAAGCCGGTGGCCGTCAAACCGGCCGCCGTCAAGCCTGTCGCCGCCAAGCCTGTGGCGGCGAAACCGGTGGCAGCGAAACCAGTAGCAGCCAAGGCGCCTGCGGCCAAGGCCGTCGTCGCCAAAGCCGTTGCCAAGCCAGCGGCCAAGGTTGCCGCGAAGCCCGCCGCCAAGGCCATCGCCAAGCCTGCAGCGAAAGCCGCTGTCAAACCGGTAGCGAAACCGGTGGTCAAAGCGGCCGCCAAGCCTGCGCCAGCGAAAAAAGCGCCGGTCGCCAAGGTCGCCGCCGTCAAGGAAAAAGCCCGCAAGCCTAAACTCGTGCGCGACAGCTTCACCATGCCGGAAGCAGAATATGAAGTGCTGGGCCAGGTGAAAAAAGCCTGTCTGAAGGCCGGTTTCGAGATCAAGAAAAGCGAACTGCTGCGCATCGGCGTGGCGCTGATCAGCCAGATCGACCTGGCCACCCTGCAAAACGTGCTGGCCGGCTTGCCGCAGCTGAAAACGGGCCGTCCGAAGAAGGACTGATGGCGCGGGCAGGGGCCGCCCCCTGCCTGGCCGTTCTGGTTTACCATGGGGCCTGTGATAGTTCCCCCATGGTTGCCATGTCAGAAGATACAGAGATCGAACGCGCCGGCTTCGTCGAGCGCGCCATCGTCCGCCACCAGGTGGGCGTTGCTACCCCCGCCATCGACCACGTCGCCGAGGAAATCCCCGTCGCGCTGGTCTTCAATGGCATTTCCCACGTCGTCATGATGGCCACCCCGCGCGATCTGGAAGCGTTCGCATATGGCTTCGCGCTGACGGAAGGCGTGGTCGCTTCCGCCGATGCCGTCTTCGACTGCGAAGTGTTCCTGCGCGCAGATTCGGCCGAAGTGGCGTTGAGCATCGCCCAGGAAGATTTCGTGCGCCTGAAGGACCGGCGCCGCCAGCTGACGGGCCGCACGGGCTGCGGCGTGTGCGGCATCGACAGCATCGACATGCTCGACTTGCAGCCGCAAGCGCTGCCGCCGTCCCTGATCCACGTCGACTTGCCGGCCGCGCTGGCGCGCGCATCAAGCGGCTTGCGCGAGCACCAGGCGCTGATGCGGGAAACGGGCGGCGTGCACGCGGCCGCGTGGTGCACGCCCGACGGCGATATCGTGTACGTGTTCGAGGATGTCGGCCGCCACAATGGCCTCGATAAACTGATCGGCCACCTGGCCTTGAATGGCGTCGACATGCGGCGCGGCTTCGTTTTTCTGTCCAGCCGTGGCAGCTACGAGCTGGCGCGCAAGGCGGCGCGCATGCAGATTCCGCTGCTGGCGACGATTTCCGCCCCCAGTTCACTGGCCATTTCCATCGCCACGCAGGCGGGCATGAAGCTGGTGGGTTTCTGCCGCCAGGATGCCTACGTCGATTACACGCCAGCCATCACGCTTTAACTTCACTGCGTTGCAGCAGCACGGGCACGGACTTCGACGTCGGCGTGCCGGCGCCGTCGGCCGTGCTGGCCAGCGGCACCAGCGCGTTCGTCTCGGGGTAATACGCGCCCAGGCAGCCGCGCGGGATGTCGTAGGCGACGAGCCGGAAACCGTCGGCGCGGCGCCCCACGCCATCGTCCCAGGCGCCGATCAGGTCCACCAGTTCGCCATCGGCAAAGCCCAGCATGGCGATATCTTCCGCGTTGGCGAAGACCACCTTGCGCGTGCCGTACACGCCGCGGTAGCGGTCATCCATGCCGTAGATGGTGGTATTGTACTGGTCGTGCGAGCGCGTGCTCATCAACACCATCAGGCGCTCGCCATGGCGCGCTCTGGCGCGGTGCAGCGGCGTATCGCGGTCCAGCGGGGCGACGAGGAAGCTGGCCTTGCCGCTGGCCGTCTTCCACACGCGTTCGCGCGAAGCCACCGTCAAATGAAAGCCGCCCGGCTGCGCCACCCTGGCGTTGTAGTCGTAAAAGTCGTCAAACACCTTTTCGATGTCGTCGCGGATGCGCGCATAGTCGGCCGCATACGCGCGCCAGTCCACCAGGCTGCTGCCCACCGTCGCTTCGGCCATGCCGGCCACGATGGCCACTTCCGAGCGCAGCTGCGGCGCAGCGGGCGCATTGCGGCCGTACGAGATATGCACCATGCTCATCGAGTCTTCCACCGTCACGCCCTGCGCCACGCCGTGCTGCAGGTCGATTTCCGTGCGCCCCAGGGTGGGCAGCAGCAAGGCTTCCTTGCCGATGACCAGGTGGCTGCGATTGAGTTTGGTGGCCACCTGTACCGTCAGCGCGCACTGGCGCAGGGCGGCAAAGGTCAGCGGCGTGTCCGGCGTGGCAGCGGCGAAATTGCCGCCCAGCGCGATGAACACTTTTACCTCGCCGCGCCGCATCGCTGCGATGGTGGCCACCACGTCGTGACCATGCGCGCGCGGCGGCGCGAATCCATACACCTGGCCCAGGCGGTCGAGGAAGGCCGCCGTCGGCTTTTCCTCGATGCCCACCGTGCGGTCGCCCTGCACGTTGGAGTGGCCGCGCACGGGACATAGCCCGGCGCCCGGCTTGCCGATCTGCCCGCGCAGCATCATCAGGTTCGACAGCATGCGGATGGCCGCCACGCTGTGCTTGTGCTGCGTCAGTCCCATGCCCCAGGTGGCGATGATGCGCTGGCCATGAATAAAAATGTCCGTCAGCGCCTCGATCTGCGCGCGCGCCACGCCCGATTCTGCCACGAGCAATTGCCAATTCTCTGCGCGCAAGTCGTCGCGGAAGGCGTCGAAGCCGCTGCAGTGTTCCGCGATGAAGGCGTGGTCGATGACGGTGGGTGCACCGGCCGCCTGCGCCGCGTCGTCATGCTCGACGACCCTCTTGGCGACGGCCTTGATCAGGGCGAAGTCGCCGCCCAGGGTGGGCTGGACGAACAGGCCGGCCAGGCGCGTGCTGCCCAGGGTCGCCATTTCCAGCGCGCTTTGCGGGTCCATGAAGCGCTGCAAGCCCCGTTCGCGCAGGGGATTGATGGAGACGATGCTGCCGCCGCGGCGCGCGCAGTCGCGCAGTTCGCCCAGCATGCGCGGGTGGTTGGTGGCGGGATTCTGGCCGAAGATGAGGATGGTGTCGGCCAGTTCGAAGTCGGCCAGGGTCACCGTGCCCTTGCCGATGCCGACAGTGGCCGGCAAGCCGCGGCTGGTCGCCTCGTGGCACAGGTTGGAGCAGTCGGGGAAGTTATTGGTGCCGTACAGGCGCGCCATCAGCTGGTACAGAAAGGCGGCTTCGTTGCTGGCGCGGCCCGATGTATAGAACGCGGCCTGGTCCGGGTCGGGCAGGGCGCGCAGGTGGCGGCCTACGAGGGCATAGGCGTCGTCCCAGGAGATCGGCACGTAGCGGTCGCTGGCGGCGTCGTACACCATCGGTTCCGTCAAACGGCCGTGCTGCTCGAGCGCGTAGTCCGATTGCTCCAGCAGCTGCGTGACGGTATGGCTGGCGAACAGTTCCGGGCCGGCGCGGCGGCTGGTCGCTTCGGCGGCGACGGCCTTGGCGCCGTTTTCGCAAAAGGCAAACGTGGAAGCGTGGTTGCGGTCGGGCCAGGCGCAGCCGGGACAGTCAAAACCGTCGGGCTGGTTTTGCGCCAGCAGCGCCTTCAGGTTCCCGGGCGCGACGCGCTCCTGGCGCAGGCTGATGGCCACGTGTTTCAGGGCGTCCCAGCCGGCGGCGGGCTTGGTGTAGGGCGTGATGTGGACGGCGTCGGTGTCTTTCATGGGCTCTTTGGGCTGGGCGAGTGTGGTAATTATGCACGATCCCCGAATGACATTGACTTGCGTCACGGAAATGACATTCGGCTGTCATTTTCCTGACATATTAGACAAGTACGCTGGAGTCGTCTTGATCACAGGGATGAAACCATGCAGAACATAATCGCATCAAACGAAGCCAAGGCCCGTCCGGTCCAACTGGTGCTGAGCCAGGCCACTACCGCGGCGGAAGTGCGCGAAGTCCAGCGTTTGCGCTACAAGGTGTTTATCGAAACCATGGGCTTGACGTCGCTGGCCAACGCCGATGGCCTCGACAGCGATGAATTCGACGCGCACTGCGACCACCTGATCGTGCGCGATGCCGATACCCTGAAAGTGGTGGGCACCTACCGCGTGCTGAGCGCGGCCAAGGCGGCCAAGATCGGCCGGCTGTATTCGGAAAACGAGTTCGACCTGAGCCGCCTGAAGAATCTGCGCGGACGCATGGTCGAAGCAGGCCGCGCCTGCATCCACCCGAAATACCGGGGCGGCAGCGTGATCATGCTGCTGTGGTCTGGCCTGGCCGAGTACATGCGCCGCGAGCGCTGCGACTACCTGGTCGGCTGCGCCAGCATCAGCCTGGCCGATGGCGGGCATAACGCCGTCGCCGTGTACCAGGCGCTGGCCGAGAAGCACATGGCGCCAAGCGAATACCGCGTCACGCCGCACCTGCCTTTCCCCATCCACCAGGTGGAAGCGGCGCACAAGCCGCAGGTGCCGCCGCTGATCAAGGGCTATCTGCGCTCGGGCGCGTGGATTTGCGGCGAACCGGCCTGGGATCCTGATTTCGAAAGCGCCGACATGTTCATGATGATGCCGCTGGCGAATCTGGACGAGCGCTATGCGCGCCATTACGGTGTGGTGCCTGGCTAAGACCGACGCCGGGAAGTGAGGCCTGCAACTGGCTGGCCAGCGCCTGCACGGCGCTGCGCAAGCCGGTGTCCGCGCTGTCGGGCGGCAGCAGTTCAAGCAGGAAGCGCAGCGGCGCCGTGATCGTTTCGGGTTCGCCGATGCTGCCGTGGCGCCGCACGGCGTCGTGGTACAGGGCCAGGAAGGCGGCGCGCGCGGGCGCGTCGAAAGGCTGGCCGTCCGGCACCTGCCACAGGGCCGCCAGCAGGGCGGCGCGCACGGGGGCGCCGGCGTCGATGGCGCGGTGTTCGTCCGCGTGGCGCTGGCGCGCATAGGCGATGGCGTCGTGCCGCAAGTCGCCCAGCTGCGGATCGAGCGCGCGCCAGGCGCCGCCGTCGCCATGGGCTTTCAGCAGCAGGGCGCCCGCCAGCACCTGGAAAATCAGGTCGCAGTCGGCCACGCCGCTGCGCCGCCGCGCTTCTTCCAGCGCGGCCAGGCAGGCATCCGTCATGGCCTGCAGTGCCGGCGCGCCGGAGCTTCCTTCGGTGCAGGCCAGGCGCGCCTGCAAGGCCCAGTAGCGTCCCAGCAGGGCCAGGCGCTGCGCCGTGGGCGCCAGCGCCACCAGCAGGTCGATATGCTGTTTTCCATCCTGCAGCAACTGCCGTCCCTGCGCCGGCTCGGGCACGGCCGGCACCTCGATGCCGGCGCCCGCATCGAGGCCGCACAGGGCCGCGCCCTGGCGTATTTCCAGTTCCGCCCAGTGCGCCAGCGCGCGCAAGCCCACCTTGCCGTCGGCCGCGCTGTGCGCCGCCCGATAGTGTTCGATGGCGCGCAGGGTGTTCTCCAGGCCACCGAGGCCGGCGCGCGCGGCGGCCATGTTTTCGCGGATGTCGGCGCAGCCGAAGAAGCGCGCGCGCACGGCTTCCTCGATGCTGCCCAGTTTTTCCTCGATGGCCGCGCGGCGCGCAGGATCGGCGCCCGCCAGGCGCGCGTGCAGGGTTTCCAGGTCGGCCAGCAAATGGCCGTGGTAGTGGTAGTCGGGCGCTTGCCAGGGGCGGCTCTGGGTATTCGGAAAACGGTAGCGGTCGTCGCCATACGCCTGGTAGGCGCCCCAGGTGTTCGAGGCGGGGAACTGCAGGTAGGCCGCCTCGCGCGCCAGGCGCACGGCGTCGCCGAAGTATTCGCCGCTCAGCATGGCGTGATAAAAGCTGTGCGCGAAGATGCTGGCCGCCTGGTCGTCGATGCGCCAGCCGGCCGCGATCACCGCCTGCGAGCCCATTTCTATGAAGGCCGTGGCCAGGCTGGCGGCCAGTTTCGACCACGGCGCGATGGCGTCCGGGCGCATGTCGCCCAGGTGGCAGCAATTGATGAAGACGAATTGCGGCACGCGCTTCAATTTACCCACCTGCGCCGCCGTCAAGCGCGTCTTCGGTCCCAGCACCAGGCCCGTATGGGCGATGCCGGGACCGGCCACTTCGCCGTGGCCGGCCAGGTGGATGGCGAAATAGCGCTCGTCGAACAGGTGCACCAGCACGCGCTGCGCCTGCGGGCGCAGCAGCTCGCGCACCTGGTAGCCGTACGCGCCGAACATGCGCGCCACGTCCTGCGCCTCGGCTTGCGCGCCGGGCAGCTCGGGCAGGCCGGAATCGGTGTCGCCGATCACCAGCACGCTGTTGCTGGGCGGGCTGACGGCGGGCGGCTGCTCGCGCAGGCTGGCCAGCTGGCGCACCATGCCGATGCGCGTCGACAGGGGGCTTTCCTCGCTGCCCGCCTCGTCGCGCATCAGTTCCCACGGATAGATGGCGGCGCTCTGGTCGACGGCCAGGATCAGGCCGCGCATCTCGGGGATGGCCGCCTTCAGGCCATTGGGCAGCATCAGTTCGTACAGGGCGCGCGACAGGCCCGGCTGGTCGGTGGTGTTGTCGGTGGCATCCATGATCAGGCCATCGACGGCTTGCCGCTGGTTCGGCTCTTCGTCGACGCTGTTGTGGGCGCGGTCCGTCAGCACGGTGAAGCGCAAGGCGCCGGACAGGTCGGCGGCGACGATCTGCACGCGGCGCCAGCCATTGTCGCCGCTCAGGCTGGGCAGGATGCGCCGGTAGCCGCCGGGGCTGTGGCGGATGCGCCGTTCGAACGTGAAGCTGCCCTGGTAGCGCGCCTCGGCCATGATCTGTTCGATGGCCACGGCGGCGGCGATGGCGCGCGCCTCGGACTGTTCGTAGATGGCGATGTGGCCGATGCGGCACGCCATGCCTGCGTCTTCCAGGCGCCGGTTGGCGCTGCGCGCGCCGTCGATCAGGGCGCGCGCGCACAGGGCGATGCTCAAGCCGCCATAGCCGGAACCGGACAGCAGGCTGGCCACGCGCAAGCCGTGTTCGCCCATCGGCGGCGCGGCCACATGGCCGGCGGCGCGCACCTGCAGGCAGACGCACGCGTATTCGAGCAGGCCGCCGGCAAAGGCGCGCGCCAGTTCGCCCGGCGTCAGTTCGCCCAGCGCGCCCAGGCCGATGACGATGGCGCCGCCGGGCCGGCGCGCCGCGTCGGGCTGCAGCACCACGAGGGCGGAGTCGGGGCGCTGCGGAAAGCGCCCCAGCGCGTGGATTTCCTGCAGCTTGCCGGCCAGCAGGCGGTCGAGAAAGCTCATGCTGCCGCGCAGCGATTCGGAGGCGTAGCAGCCGCTCATGACGGGCGCGTCGGCCGAGGCCATGCTGCCGTGGATGAGGGATAGGCTCAGCTGCGGCGCGCGGCTCTCCGGCGCGCTGGCGGGGCCGGCGGCGCCGATGGCCGCATCGAGCAATTCCTGCGGCTGCGGGTACAGCGGCGTGGCGTCGGGAGCGTATGGATGGAAGCGGGGCGGTATGCCGCCGGGCGCGTGCGGCGGGTGGCGCGGCAGGGCGGCGGCCTGGCCGCTGTCGAGCAGCTGCGCGATGGCCGGGTAGTAGTCCTTTTGCAGCAGCAGGTCGCCGTGCGCCACCGGCAGGTAGCAGGCCGCCACGCCGTCCGGCACCGCGCCTTGCCAGGGCGTGCGCCCATCGCCGTCGGGCGACCAGGCCGTCTCGATGCCGCCGTCGCGCAGGCGCAGCGCCACCGGCGTGGCGGCGCAGCCGGCCAGGTAGCTGCAATGGCGCGCGTCGAGCGGGGCCGCTTCCAGCAGGGCCACGGTGGCGCGCGCCGCGGCCAGCGCCTGGGCTTCGGGCGCCTGCCAGCCGCCGGGCAGGTCCGCTTGAACATCGCCGGCGGCCAGCCGCGCCCAGGCCTCGGCATCGAAATAGTCGATGCCGCCCGCCTGCGGCCACGGCAGCATGTCCAGCACGCCGGGAAAGGCGCGCACGAAGCCGAGGAACTGGCGCCGCGTGTGCTTCCAGCCGATCCAGCAGGCCAGCATCTGCACCAGCCGGTCGCGTCCCAGCAGCACTTGCACCATCGCCTGCGTGCCGCGGTTGGCCGTGCCCACCTGCAGCAAACGGCTGCCGGGCAGGGCGCCGAAGCGCTGCCAGCGGTCCTTCAGGGCCAGGCGCGCCACCAGGCCGCCCATGCCGTGGGCGACGATGCGCAGCGCTTGTCCGCGCTGTTCCGCGTCGCGCATGGCGTCGTCGAGCACGGGCAGGAAGGCGTTGCTGGAGTGCTGCAGCGACAGACGCCAGTCATAGGTAAAGGGCCGCACTTCCTGGCTTTGCGCGAGAAAACGGGCAAACGGTTCGTAGCACGATTCGATCCAGCCGGCGCTGACGATGTGCGGCTGGCCCACGGCCAGGCGTTCGATGCGCCCTTCGACGAGGTTGACGGGGTCGAACCAGATGCGGTTGCTGCCCACTTGCAGGTGGCTGCCCATGATGTCGGGCAGCAGCAGCACGATCGGTGCGTGCGCGCGCCGTTTCGGCACTTCGCCGCCGCGCGCCAGCGGGCCGTGCTCGATGCCGGATAGCGGCAGGTAGGCCGTCTCGTCGCCAGTGAGCGCCTGCACGGCGGCCTGGCCCGACGGCGCACGCTCGAAGTAGTTCAGGTGGTGCGCGTGCGGCCCGCGCAACAGCAGTTGCCGCACCGGCGTGCTGCGCGTGGCGCCGCCGGCCATCGAGGCGCAATTGACCACCAGGTCGTTCTGCCCGCCGTACAGCTGGTCGTCGAGGCAGTCGCCCAGCCAGCCCAGCAAGCCATCGCCGCTGCACGCGCCGGCCAGCACATGCAGCGGGCTGGCCACGCGCACGTCGGGCGCGTTGAGCAGCGCCACCAGGGGCGAGTCGGGCATCATCGCTTCGAGGCCCGGCAGGATGCGCGCGTCGCAGCGCTGCCGCACCACGGCCAGCAGGAAAGCCATGGCGCCGTCGGGTACGCCGCCGTGCAGCAGCAGATTGAACATCACGCTGGCCCAGCGGTCGAGCCGCCCCGACATCAGGGTGGTGCCGCGCGCCGGGCAGGCCACGCGCACGAAGCGGGCGATGCGGATGGCGCGCGTTTTGAGTTCCACGCTCAGTGCGCGCAGGCGCGCCGCATCCGCGTCGTGGCCGGCGCGTGCGCCCAGCCGCGCCTGCGCCGTGAAGTGGTCGATATCGTGGCTGTTGAACGCTTCGCCGCCCACCGTGTTTTCGCTCAGGCGCTCCAGGCCGTCGCCGGCCAGGTCGACGGCGCCGCGGCTGTCGATGCGCTGCGCGCGCGCCAGCAATTCGCCCACCAGGCCGCCGCGCGAATGGCTCAGGAGGTGCAGCACGGCGCCGTGCGGCAACTGGCGCACGAGGGTCAGCGCATTCTCGATGGGGCTGTCGCTGAGGCTGCGGTGCTCATAGCCGTAGATGCGGTTGCCGTATTGCGCCGCCAGTTGCGGCGCCAGGCCGTTGCGCCACAGGCCGGCAAAGCTGCGCTGGGTCGACGAGGCCGTGCCGTGCAACAGCAGCAGCACCGGTTCCGGCCCGGCGGGCAGGCTGGCGACGGCCGTCATGCTGCCCGCCTCGATGCCGCAGCGGTACAGGCCCAGGCGCTGGTCCAGCTGGCGGTCCTGGAAGGCGCCCGCCGCCGCCAGGGCCGTCATGGCGGCGGCGCCGCAGCGGTACACGCGCACGGCCCGCAGCATCCAGGCGCCCAGGCCGTCGCGGCTGGCGCCGGGCGGCTGGCGCGCCGCCTGCGGACGCAAGGCCAGCCCCACTTCGATGCTGGCGGGGGCGCCGTCGCGCGCGATGGTGGCCGGCCCCAGGTAGCGTGGCAGGTCCAGGCTGCCAGCGAGCAGCGAACTGCCGTCGCACAGCAGCAGTTGCACCACGTCGTCCGCGCCGATATCGAGGGCGATGCGGCAACTGCCGATGCCGCGCGCGCCGGACAGCACGTGGGTGTCGGCATGCCAGCCGGGCGCGGCGGGGCAGTCGCCAGCATGGGCGAGGGGATCGCGCGTGAGCGTCAGGCGCAGCACGGGCGGCGCAAGAGGATCGCTGGACATGCGGTTGGGATCGCTGGTTAAAAGCTGACCTTGATGCCTGCGCGGACTATGCGTGTTGTGTCAGATCAAGTTTGAGTGGAAATACAGGGGGAGAAGCGGGGAGGGCTGGAGCGGGAAGGCAGAGAAACGGTCAGCATGGTTTGGGCTGGGTCTCTTCGCTATCGTGCCCGGTTGTGGTGCGGTGGGCGAACTGCGCGAATTGTATGGCAAAAGTTCATGGCGCCGGGGACCTGGGTGCCTGGCATGGCATTACAACAGCGGGTATATCAATGGACTGGCGTGGCGGACAGTTCCTTCAGTTCGCGGATGGTGATGTCCGATTTTTCATGCATGCGCAATAAAATCGTTGCACCGACCGACAGTTTGCCGTGCCGAATCTTGCTGATGATGGGGGGCTGGACCTCCAGTACACGGCACAGTTCCGCATCATTTTTCAGGTTCAGCTTCTCGATCAGGGTATCGAGCAGCTTGTTGGGCACAAAACTCGATGGTTCGAGCGCACGCGCCCGGTTCATCGCTTCAATCATTTCCAGCTTCTTTTGCCGAACGTTCATTTACTCCTCCTTCAGGTTATGCAAGGGACGAGACCACTTTACGCGGTCCCGGCTATAGTTCGTCATCGCAGTACGGCTGTCCGGGTGACGTAGTACACCATTCGCGTTACAACATTGATAACCAGGCAAGTGATTTAAATAATACTACGATAACAAAACTTGTGACAGATGGTCAGTTAAATTAACTGATTGTTTGATCAATTTGGTTGACGATTGTTGTATTTTGTAATCCGCTTTTCGTCAAAATCATGGTCCGGTCCGCCATTTCGGCGGCGGCCAGCGAATGCGTGACCATGATCGCGCAACTGCCGTTGGCCTTGATTTCGGCGCGCAGCAATTGCAGGATGCTGTGCGCCGTGTCCGGGTCGAGGTTGCCCGTGGGCTCGTCGGCCAGCACCAGCGCCGGCTTGTGGACGAGCGCGCGGGCGATGGCCACGCGCTGCATTTCGCCGCCGGACAATTGCTGCGGAAAGTCGCCGCCGCGTCCGCCCAGGCCGACCGCCTCGAGCATGCTGGCGGCACGCTCCTGGGGCAGTCCGTTGAGCAGCAGCGGCAGGGCCACGTTTTGCAGCAGGGTCAGGTGCGGCAAGACGTGGAAGGCCTGGAAAATAAAGCCCATGCGGGCGCGACGCAGCCGGGTCGCGGCGGCGTCATCGAGGCTGGACATGGCAATGCCGTCCACCAGGATAGGGTGCGCTTCGGCACCCGCGTCGGGCGTATCGAGGCCGGCGATCAGGTTCAGCAGTGTCGACTTGCCCACGCCCGAGTCGCCCATGATGGCGATGAATTCCCCGGCCTTGAAACGGCAGGAAATGTTGGCCAGCACGGGACGGGCGTTGGCATAGGACTTCGACAGATGGCGCAATTCGAGCATGGTTGATCTTGATTAATAACGGCTATCGTAAAGGGAGGCACGCGGGGGAGAGGGGGGCCTGGGAACTGCAAAGGGGCGCGGATTGTTTGGCCGGCAATGTGTAGTATACGACAGGCTTATGCTTTTTGCTTGGCAATACCACTTTTGTGTTCACACTGCCGGTTTGACCTTAAGTTACCTGCCGCACGGCTGGCTTGCGCGGATTCCGTTATGATGGAAAAAAGTCATCGGCAAGGCGCCCGCAAACCGCTACGGCAGGGGCGGCGCGCCCGGTGGCTGACCGTGCAAGCCCTTCGTGAACCTAACATTGACGACGCCAGCCCATGACCATGCCACTTGCGCAACAGCAGTTTAATTTGTATCCCGCCAGCAACGTAGAAGCGGCCAGCGCCACTCCTGCCACGATAGCCGAGATCAGCAGCGGCCTGCTGGCGCGCGATGCCTGGACGTCGCCCAAGTACCTGTACGACGCGCTCGGTTCGAAACTGTTCGAAGCCATTTGCGCCTTGCCCGAGTACTACCCGACGCGCACGGAAGCGGCCATCTTCGCCCGCCACGGCGCCGAGATCGCCCATGCCGTAGGGCCGGGCAGCACCCTGATCGACCTGGGCGCGGGAAATTGCGCCAAGGCCGCCAGCCTGTTCCCCCTTCTGCACCCGGCCCAGTACGTCGCCGTGGACATTTCTTACGATTTCCTCAGCGAATCGCTGAGCCGGCTGCAGCAGCGCTTTCCGCACATCGAAATGACGGGCCTGGGCCTGGATTTCTCCAGCCGCCTGGACTTGCCCGACAGCGTGCGCGAGGCGCGGCGATTATTCTTCTATCCCGGCTCGTCGATCGGCAATTTTGCGCCTGAGCAAGCAACCGCCTTTTTGCGCCGCCTGCGCGCGAATGCGGACGGCGACGGCGGCCTGCTGATCGGCGTCGACCTGATCAAGGACGATGCCATCCTCGACGCGGCCTATGACGACGCCTTGGGCGTGACGGCCGCCTTCAACCTGAACATGCTGCGCCACGTGAACGGCCTGATCGGCGCCGACTTCGACGTGCGCGCCTGGCAGCACCACGGCTTTTTCAATGCCGACGAGCGCCGCGTCGAGATGCACCTGGAAGCGCGCAGTGAACAGCTTGTCCATTGGAAAGGCGGCCAGCGGCGCTTCGCGAAGGGCGAGCGCATCCATACGGAAGACAGCTACAAATACACGCGCGCCACCTTCGTCGGCTTGCTGGAGCAGGCGGGTTTTTCCACCGTGCAAGTCTGGACGGACCCGCAGCAGTGGTTTGCCGTGATTTACGCCAGAGTGATCCGGGACTAAGAAACAGATGCTGATCGATCATTACAACAAGGTGCGCCAACATTCGCTGCTGCTGGCCGAACCCCTGTCCGACGAGGATTGCGGCGCCCAGTCGATGCCGGACGCCAGTCCCGTGAAATGGCACCTCGCGCATACCACCTGGTTTTTCGAAACGTTTATCCTGGAAAGCATGGAAGCGGCGTTCGCGCCGTTCCACCCGGCCTTCCGCGTGCTGTTCAATTCCTATTACAACGGCGTGGGCGAAAAGCACCCGCGCGCCCAGCGGGGTTTGCTGACGCGGCCCGGCATGGATGTCGTGCGCGCCTACCGGGCCAACGTCGATGCGCGCATCGCGCGTCTGCTGGCGGGCGAACTGGCGCGCGGCGAGCGCGAACGGCTGACCATGCTGCTGGCGCTGGGCCTCGAACACGAGCAGCAGCACCAGGAGTTGCTGTTGACGGACGTCAAGCACCTGCTGGCGCAGAGCGCCCTGTTTCCCGCTTATCTTGATAACGCCGCTCCGCCAGCGCCGCAAGCTGCGCAGTCCACGGCCTGGCTCGCCTTCGACGGCGGCCTGGCGCAGATCGGCCATGCGGGCGATGGTTTTTGCTTTGACAATGAATTGCCGCGCCATCCGCAATACGTGGCGCCGTTCGAACTGGCCAGCGCGCTGGTGACGAATGGCGATTATCTCGCTTTCATCGAGGCGGGCGGCTACCGCACGGCGCATTTGTGGCT
Organism: Janthinobacterium sp. BJB401; assembly: GCF_013372745.1. Classification (NCBI taxonomy): domain Bacteria; kingdom Pseudomonadati; phylum Pseudomonadota; class Betaproteobacteria; order Burkholderiales; family Oxalobacteraceae; genus Janthinobacterium; species Janthinobacterium sp. BJB401. The sequence continues at coordinate 125,073 of NZ_JABXFH010000007.1, forward strand.
GGCCGAAGGCTGGGACTGGGTGCGCAGTCAGCAGTTGCAATGTCCGCTGTACTGGCAGCGCGATGATGCCGGCCACTGGCAGGAATTCACCTTATTTGGCTTGCGTCCGCTCGACCCGCATGCGCCGGCCACGCATTTGTCCCTGTTCGAGGCGGATGCCTATGCGCACTGGGCTGGCGCGCGCCTGCCGACGGAAGCGGAGTGGGAAGTGGCGGCGCAAGGCGTCGCCGTGGAAGTGGGCCAGCTGCATCCGGCCGCCGGCGCGCCGGGAACGGGATTGCGGCAAATGTTCGGCCACTGCTGGCAGTGGACCAGCAGCAGCTACGCGCCGTATCCCGGTTACCGCCCGGCGCCCGGCGCGCTCGGCGAATACAACGGCAAGTTCATGCTGAATCAGTATGTGCTGCGCGGCTCGTCGTGCGCCACGCCGGCCGGCCATGCACGCGCCAGCTACCGCAATTTCTTCCCGGCCGGCGCGCGCTGGCAATTTACGGGCATCCGCCTGGCACGCCAGGTGGAATAGCAACTTAGTGCAAGCGCGGGACAGCAGGTGAGGGCACTTTGCCACCGGCATTCTGTTCCAGCTTGAACTGGCTGACGAGGGTTTCCAGTTCGCCCGCCTGTTCATGCATGGCTGCCGCCGCCGCGGCGGCTTCCTCGACGAGGGCCGCGTTTTGCTGCGTCGTCTGATCCATCTGCATGATGGCCGCATTGATTTGCTCGATGCCTTCGCTTTGCTCGTGGTTGGCGACGCTGATTTCACCGACGATGGCGCTGACCCGGCCCACGCTGGCCACCACTTCATCCATGGTGGCGCCCGCCTGGCTGACCAGTTGCGCGCCTTGATCGACCCGGCTGACGGAGTCGGCGATCAGTTCCTTGATTTCCTTCGCCGCCGCCGCCGAGCGTTGTGCCAGGTTGCGCACTTCGGAGGCCACGACGGCAAAGCCACGGCCTTGCTCGCCGGCACGCGCTGCCTCGACAGCCGCGTTCAGGGCCAGGATATTCGTCTGGAAGGCGATGCCATCGATGACGGCGATGATGTCGACGATCTTGCGCGACGAGGCATTGATGGCGTCCATGGTGCCGATCACTTCCGCCATGGCCGAGCCGCCGCGCTGCGCGATGCTTGACGCCGAGCGGGCCAGGCTGTCGGCCTGGCGCGCATTGTCGCTATTGCTGCGCACGGTGCCCGTCAGTTCGATCATCGACGAAGCCGTCTCTTCCAGCGCGCTGGCTTGCGCCTCCGTGCGGGCCGACAGGTCGGCATTGCCGCTGGCGATCTGGCTCGACGCCACGGCGATCGTGCCCGTGCCACCGCGCACTTGTCCCACCAGGGTGGCCAGGTTGGTATTCATGTCGCGCAGGGCCTGCAGCAACTGGCCCGCTTCATCCTTGCCGTCGGCCACGATTTTACTGCTCAGGTCGCCTCCTGCCACGGCTTGCGCCACGCGCAGGGCATACGCGATCGGCGTGGTGATCGAGCGCGTGACCCGCCAGGCGAAGAGCACGCCCAGCAGCAGCGCGGCCGTGCCCAGGCTGGCCATCAGTACATTCGCCGCGGAAATATTCTGCTTGATCTGCTGGCCGCCATGCACGACCACGCCGCGCTGGATTTCATTCAGGCGGTTCACGGATTGTTGCAATTGGTTCAGGGCGGGCAGGGTATCGTCGCGCACGTGCATGGCCGCTTCCGCGCGCTGTCCCGCCACCAGCAGCTTGTCGGCCTGGCTGAACGACACGACATAAGCCTTGCGCTGCTGCTTCAGGGTGGCCAGCAGTTCCTTGCCTTCAGGCAGCACGATCAGGCGGTCGAGGATGGCCAGCGCATCGGTGATGGTGGCTTTGTTGGCGTCGATTTCGCCGTGGATGGCGTTGGCACGGGCCGGATCTTCATGGATGAACAGCTCCAGCACCAGTGCCGCGTTCGAACGCGTGGTGCTGCGGATCGTGGCGATGGCGTCGGCCTTGGCCCAGTCTTTCTCGATGATGGCTTCGCTGAGCGCGCCGATCTTGTCCAGGCGCAGCAGGCCCGTGCCCACCAGCACTGCCATCAGCAGCAGCACCACGCCAAAACCGGCGCCCAGGCGCACGCCTATCTTCATGTCCGTCAATTTCATACTGATTCCCTCGGTAGCTAATGATCTGTCTCCGGTGGTCTTGTTATGAAACGATTATACGGCTGGCGATACATGATTTGCACTACTAATTGCCTCATAGAAATGAAAAAGCGGCACGGCGATCAAGCCGTACCGCTTTTTCTCCCTATGGAGCGCGCTGAAAAGACTCAGGCGGCGCTGGCAGCCACGTCGGCCGCTGTTGTTTTTTCGGCGTCCGTCTGCCCGATGCGGCGGTTCACGGCCGACAAGACAGCCTTGAACGAGGCGGTGACGATATTGCTGTCGATGGCGGCGCCGAACAGGGTCGGGCCGTTGTCGAGGCGCAATTCCACATAGCAAGCCGCTTGCGCGTTGGCGCCGGAGCCGATCGAGTGTTCATGGTAATCCATCAGCTTGATGTCGAGACCGAGCGCATTGACGAAGGCGTCGATGGGGCCATTGCCGCCGCCTTGCAGGGCCAGCGGCGTCTGGCGGTGCGACAGGCTGATGTCGATCTGCACGGATTCGTCGCTGCTCGTGTCTTCCACCATGCGGTGCGAGGCGTAGGCGTACGGCGCCGTCTGCTCCAGGTATTCCTTCTGGAAGATGTCATGGATATCCTGCGCGGCGATTTCGCGGCCCGTGGCGTCGGCCACGGCTTGCACGGCGCGCGAGAATTCGATCTGCAGGCGGCGTGGCAAGACCAGGCCGTATTCCTGTTCCAGCAAGTACGCCATGCCGCCCTTGCCGGACTGGCTGTTGACGCGGATCACGGCGTCGTAGCTGCGGCCCAGGTCGGCCGGGTCGATTGGCAAGTACGGCACTTCCCAGATGCTGTCCGGTTGTTGTTTGGCAAAACCTTTCTTGATCGCATCCTGGTGCGAGCCGGAGAAGGCAGTGAAGACCAGGTCGCCCGCATACGGGTGGCGCGGGTGGACGGGCAACTGGTTGCACTCTTCCACGCACTTGCGCACGCTGTCGATGTCGGAGAAATCCAGGCCCGGATGCACGCCCTGCGTGTACAAGTTCATCGCCAACGTGACCAGGTCGACGTTGCCGGTGCGCTCGCCATTGCCGAACAAACAGCCTTCCACGCGGTCGGCGCCCGCCATCACGGCCAGCTCGGCCGACGCGACGGCCGTGCCGCGGTCGTTATGCGGGTGCACGCTGATGATGATGGAATCGCGGCGCGCCAGCTTGCGCGACATCCATTCGATCTGGTCCGCATACACGTTGGGCGTGCTGCATTCCACGGTCGATGGCAGGTTGATGATCATCTTGTTGGCGGGCGTCGGCTTCCAGATGGCGCTGACGGCGTCGCAGATATGCTTGGAGAAATCGAGTTCCGTCGTCGAGAACGATTCCGGCGTGTATTCAAAGCCCCATTCCGTTTGCGGATGCTGGGCCACCAGCTGTTTCACGAGGGTGGTGCCGGTGGTGGCGATGTTCGTGATTTCCTCGCGCGACATGCCGAACACGACCTTGCGGAACACGGGGGCCACGGAGTTGTACAGGTGCACGATGGCGCGCTTGGCGCCGACGACCGATTCCACCGTGCGGCGGATCAATTCTTCACGCGACTGTGTCAGCACGATGATGGTGACGTCGTCCGGGATGCGGCCTTCATCGACGAGCTTGCGCACGAAATCGAAGTCCGTTTGCGATGCCGATGGGAAACCCACTTCGATTTCCTTCAGGCCGATGGCGATCAGCATCTCGAAGAACCGCAGCTTCTTTTCCGCGCTCATCGGCTCGATCAGCGACTGGTTGCCGTCGCGCAAGTCGGTGCTCATCCAGATCGGCGGTTTGCTGATGATCTGGTTCGGCCATTGACGGTCGGTCAATTTAACTGGAGGAAAGGCGCGGTATTTGGAAGCTGGATTCTGCAACATCATGATCGGGTACTCCTGAAGATAGGGGGAAATCAATGGTTGTGGCGCAAGCTTGCCGGGCGGCCACGCAACACTAGGCCAGGCAAGCGATCGGTAGTTTTAGCAGGCAAAGGACGGCAACGGCGCCAGCGGCGGTCGCGTCAGAAAATACGGGTGTAGCGGGGGATGGTGCAAACATCATCAAACCTTCCAGGGTTTTTGAAACACGCCGGCGTGTGGCCAGGCGAAGCAATGCGGCAAACTTATGCGCGTGCTGGTAGTAGTCGCGATAGCGACAGCAGGGAAGGGGAGGAATGTTTGAAGGAGGACATGCACTCAATGTAAGGGAAGTCGGGCGGGGCTGTCAAGCATATTTCAGCAGGGAACGACGACGCTGCCACGCCGCAGGTGGACTTATTGTTCCTGCGCAACTTACTTTTTTATCATTGTTGAATAATGCAGTTTCCGTCTGGCGACGTGTGTCGCCCGTCCTGCTTGGGAGTCGCCGGCATGGAATCTTTGCTGAAATACTATGAACTCGAACTGGGCATGTTGCGTACGCATCAGCAGGAATTTGCCGCGCGCTATCCTGGTGTCGCTGCCGCACTGGGTATCGTGGGCAGCAACTGCCAGGATCCGCACATTGAACGCCTGATTGAAGCGTATGCCCTGTGCAATGCCCGCACGGCCAAGAAAATCGATGATGCACGCCGTGTTTTCACCGAGTCCATGCTGGAAGTAAATTTTCCGCACTACCTGCGGCCGTTTCCCGCGTGTTCGATTGCCCATGTGGACGCCGGTGGCGCACTGGGCCAGGCGCGCGACGGCATCGATACCCTGCCGCGTGGAACCTTGATGCATGCACCGCAGTATCAGGGCGTCGTCTGCAAGTTTCGCACCGCCTATGACGTGGTGCTGGCGCCGCTCAGCCTTGCCGGCGCGCGTTTCCTTCCCATGATTGATGTGACGGCGGCGATTCATCTGCCCCCCGACATATCGACCGCGCTCGCCATCGATATCGTGTCCACGTCAGCCACCGGCACGCTGGAGCAATTGACCTTGCCTGCCTTGCGCGTCTTCATCGACGGCACGCCATCGCTCACCGCCACCTTGCGCGATGCCCTGTTCCTGCATGCCGCGCATGCCTGGATCGAGGCCGGCGGCGTGCGCTTGCCGCTGGCGCAAGTGCCGCTGCGCGCCGTCGGTTTTTTGCCGGAGGAAGCGCTGTTGCCGCGCAAGCCAGGCACGCATCGTGCCTATTGTTTGCTGACCGAATACTTTGCCTGCCCTGAAAAGTTCCAGTTTTTTGATATCGACCTCGGCCAGATCACACCACTGTTGCCGCCTGGATGCGAGCGCTGGAGCTTGCACCTCGGCCTGCGGGACATCGCTGCCAGCAGCGCCGCAGCACGTCTGCTGCGCTCCGTATCGGCAACAAATTTGCTGCTTGCCTGCACGCCGGTGATGAATCTGTTCCAGCAGGCGGCAGCGCCGATCAGGCTGACGCAAACGCACAGCGAGTATCCGCTGCTCGCCGAACATAAATATGCGCATGCGTATGACATCCATAGTGTCGACGCCGTGCGCCTGGTGCGGCAGGGCGAGCATGCCAGTACGGTCACGCATTGCCAGCCGTTTTATGCCATGCACCACGGGCAGGCTGGCGGAGCGAAGCGCCGCTACTGGGTGTTGCGGCGCGATGAGGCGCGGGCGCTCAGCCATCCCGGTTACGAAAGCAGCCTGGCGTTTGTTGACAGCGACGAGGACGATACGCATGCCGGCATGGCGACGGTATCGGTCGACCTGACGTGCAGCAATCGCGATTTGCCGAGCGCATTGCCATTCGGCGCGCCCGGTGGCGACTTGCGGCACGAGGGGGCGGCTGGCGCCTTGCCGGTACGCCTGTTGCGTCAGCCGAGTCCGGCGTATCGCTTCAAGGCCGACCTGGCTGCGCAGGCCCGCTTGCTGGCATTGCTGTCCTTGAATCATCAATCTTTGCTGGACGATGGTGTGGCCTTGTTTCAGGAAATGCTGGCGCTGCATGATTTGCCCGCTTCCTTGATGTCGCAACGGCAAATTCAAGGCATCAAGGCCATGACGCACCGCGCCAGCAGTACCTGGATGCCCGACGCCAGTGGCGGTGTGCTGGTATTTGGCATCGACGTCTTGCTGACCGTGGAGGAAGAAGCGTATGTCGGCAGCGGCCTGCATGTCTTTGCGCAAGTGATCGACCATGTGCTGGGCATGTATGTGCATGTGAACAGCTATTGCCGCCTGCTCCTGATGTCGCACAAAAGTGGGAAGGAGTTGCTGCGATGCCTGCCCCGCAATGGCCAGCAGACGCTGGCGTAATCGCGCTGTTGTCCCAGGCGCCATACCGTTTCGGCTTCTTCCAGACGGTGCGCTTGCTCGAACGCTGGCTATGCCGGCAGGGGGCGTGCGCCGATTCCGCATTGCACGATGGCGTGCGTTTCCATCATAGCGTTGCCCTGGTGTTTCCCGCCTGCGAGATCGAGGCGGTGTGGCATGACAGCGAGCATGGCCGCCTGCACCTGCGCCCCAGTTTCGCGGGTTTACTGGGTGTGAACGGCACCTTGCCCCTGCACTATACGGAGCGGCTGGTGCGCCAGGAGCGGGCGACGGGCAATGCGGGCGCGCGCGCATTTCTCGATGCCCTGTCGCAACGCGCTCCCGTGCTGCTGTATCAGGCCTGGGCCGGCAGCCGGATCGAGTGCCAGGTCGACGCAGACGGCCGCCCCGGGTTCTTGTCACTGCAGCTGGCGCTGGCTGGCGCCTGGCCGTCGCACCAGGCTGGCAGTGGCGCATTGCCGCCGGAAGCGCTCGCTTATTACGCTGCGGCGCTGCGGCAGCGGCCCGTCAGCGCCGAATTGATGGCCGGTGTGCTGGGCGACTATTTCGGTGTGCCCTTGCGCATCGAGTCCTTCATCAGCACCTGGCACTTGCGCCCAAGCGATGAGCATTCCCTGCTCGATCGCAGCAATGTGAGCCTGGGGCAGGGCGCCATGCTCGGTGCGCGCTGCCGGCGCCGGGATTTGCGTGTGCGCGTGTACCTGGGCCCTTTGACGCGGGCACGGTTCGACGATTTTCTGCCTGGAAACTCAGGCGCCATGGCGTTGAAAAGCATGTTGAGCCTGTTTGGCCTGCCTTGCGTGCAATACGAAATCCGCTTGATCCTGCGCGCTGCCGATGTGCGCGGCAGCAGCCTGACGGCCAGGATGGAGCAGGGCGCAGCCCGCCTGGGGCAGGCAGCACGTTTGCTGGCGGGAGCGGCAGGCAGCGACTGCGACGCCATGCGCTATGAGATCCGATTTCCCGGTGCCGCTTGATGCGCCGCAACTGGCCGCTGGTAAATGTATGAATACTGATGAGCTTGGGACGATGTGTATCGGCATTCAGGGAGAGTGAATGGATAGCGCGGACGACTTCATGCAGTTCATGCTGGCGGCGAAGGAGTTGAACTCCAGTAACCGTCCGTTGCGCCTGCGGCTGGCGTATGCGGACGGCGTCAACGACGATGTCCTGTTGCCGCAGCAGGTAGACGGCCGCGAAGCCATTTGCGCCAGCCTCGAGTACACCATACGTTGCGTCTCGCTCGATGCGCATTTGCCGCTCAAGCAGTTCATCGGTGTCCCGGCGGAGTTGCAAATTGTCACCGATATGGGGCAATTGCGCAGCGTGTGCGGCATCGTCGCGCAGGCTTCCGCCGGGCTGAGCGATGGCGGCCTTGCCACCTACCAGCTGGTGCTGCACGATACGCTGACCTTGATGGAGAAGCGCCGCAACACGCGGGTTTTTCGTGGCAAGACGGAGCTGGAGATCGTCGAATTGCTGATTGCCGAATGGCGGCTAGGCAACACCATCATCGGCGCCACGTTTGCTTGCAAAATCGATCAGGCCCTGGCCGGCCGTCCTTTTCCGGCCCGTGAATTGACCATGCAGCACAATGAATCCGATGCCGCATTCATCCGGCGCCTGCTGCGGCGGCGCGGCATTTCCTGGGTCATCCAGCCTGGCGCCGCGCAGAGCGGGGCGTCCGACGCCATGCCGTCGCACGTCCTGTTGCTGTTCGATGATGGCGGCCGCCTGCCTGAGAATGTGGCGCCCGTGATCCGCTACCACCGCGCCGACGCCACCGAAGAGAGCGATACCATCACGGCCTGGGGTGCCGTGCGCACCTTGCAAGCCGGCAGTGCCGGCTACCACAGCTGGGATTATGCGGCGCCGCGCAACCGCCAGTTCATGCAGGTGGACGCTGGCGGGATGGCGGATCAGGGTGCCAGCGGCAATAGCTTTGCCGCCAGCCTCGACGACTATTCTGTGGCGACGCCGCACCTGGGCAATGATGCTGAGGATTTTCGACAGCTGGGTTTGCTGGCGATGGCGCGCCACGATGTGGAAACCAAGTGTTTTCATGGCGAGGGCGTGGTGCGTTCGATGTGCGCGGGCCAGCAGTTCAGCCTGGAAGGTCATCCCGAGATCGACCAGCATCGGCCGGATGGCCGGCGTTTCCTGGTCACGGCATTGGAAGTGCATGCCAGCAACAATCTGCCGCAAGCCCTGGATCCGCGCATCGCGCGCCTGTTCGCCGCCAGCGCTTGGCCGGGGCAAGAAGCATTCGGGCCACAAACGCCGCGTTATCGCATGCGCTTCAGTTGCGTGCGCGCCAGCGTGGTCCTGGTTCCCGCATTCGATCCGCAGCGCGACGTGCCCCAGCCGCAACTGCAAAGCGCCATCGTCGTCGGGCCCAGCGGCGAAGAAGTGCATTGCGACGAGCAAGGGCGCATCAAGGTGCGCTTTCCCGCCACCCGCGCCGCCGACCATGCGCATGCGCAAGGTTCCGGCGCTTCGGACACGGAGCGCGACACGGCCTGGCTGCGCGTCGTCAGCAACTGGGCTGGCGATGGACAGGGCAGCGCGCACCAGTGCGGCACCTTGGCCTTGCCGAGAGTCGGGTCGGAAGTGCTGATCGGGTTTTTGGCGGGCGACCCTGACCGGCCCATTGTGCTGGGACAATTGTTCAACGCCGTGGCGCCGCCACCGGCGCTCAGCAAGCGCGGCGCGCTGCCGGGCAACCGCTACCTGGCGGGCATGCGCAGCCGTGAAGTGCGCGGCCAGGGCGGCAATCAGCTGCGTTTCGACGATACGCCCGGGCAGATCAGTGCCCAGCTGGCCAGCGATCACGCCGCCACCGAGCTTAACCTGGGCTTCCTCGTCGAGCCGCGCGCAGGCGGCGCGGGACGGCAGCGCGGCGATGGTTTCGAGTTGCGCAGCGATCATGGCGGCGCCGTGCGCAGCGGCAAGGCACTGCTGCTGTCGGCCTGGCGGCGGCTCGACGCCGCAGGCGGCCAGTTATCGGCCGAGGAGCATGTGGCCCTGATGCAGGAATGTTTGAACCTGTTCAAATCGCTGGGCGAGTACGCTGGCGCGCATCAGGCGCTGCCGGTCGACGTGGCGCCCGCCGCCGCCTTGCAAGAGGCGGTCGCTGCTGCCGAGGCGCCCACTGCCAGCCTGACGGCGCCTGCGGGGCTGGCGCTGAGCAGTCCGAAGACCATCGTCAGCTACGCCGGCGTGAATGTCGACACGGTGGCGCAGCAGCACGTGCACGTGATCGCGGGCCAGCGCTGCAGCGTACAGGCCGGCGATGGCGTATCCGTGTTTGCCCACAAGGGCGGTATCGCCCAGATCGCGCACCATGGCAAATTTCTCATGCAGAGCCAGTTTGACGAGATGCAGCTGAACGCCGCCAAGGCCCTGAAATTGACGGCGAATACCCGCCTGATCGGCATGGCGCAGGATGAAATCACCTTCATGACGGCCGGCGGCGCCTATCTGAAACTGGCGGGCGGCAGCGTGGAACTCGGTGGTCCGGGTGCGCTGACCATCAAGACCGACGGCCATCACTGGAATGGGCCGGCCAGCAGCAAGGCTGAACTGCCGAGCTTTGACGAGGGCGACCTGGGCCGCATGCCGCAGGTGCTTTCCGGCCTCGATGGCAGTCCCGTCAGTGGCGTCAAGATCGTTGTCGAGCGCGAGGATGGCGCGCAGCAAGTCGTCGATGCCGACAGCGAGGGCAAGGGCGCGGCCATCGTGGGCGACAGCCTGGAAAAACTCAAGGTGCGTATTTTCAGGCCGCGCGACTGAGCATCGATATTGCACCTTCTGCGTCATGAATGGGAGTCAAGCATGAGTGTACACAAGCCCAAGGCGGGTTCCTTGCCCTTCGATGAAAGCAAATACCTGCAGATAGGCGAAAAAGACGGCCTGCTGCGCTTCGACCATGACACGCTGCCGATTACCACGCGCCTGCCTTTGCCGGGCATCATGATCTTCGTGCATGGCGTCAACTCCGATGGCGAGTGGTATGACGAGGCGGAAACCGGTCTGTGCGCGGGATTGAATGCACGCCTGCACCGGCGCGTACACGATGCCGGGCGCGGCGCCCAGGAGGGCATCGCCATGACGCCGGCCCGCTATTTGCCGCAGCTGACGCGCGACGGCTTCATCAATCCCCTGATGAAACCGAGAACCTTCATGGAGGGCGATGGCTATTCGCCCGTGATCCGCTTTCGCTGGGGTTACGCAGCCAATGATATCGAGTTGCAGACGTATGGCGACGGCATTTTCCTGAACGAGCAGAATTACTGGGGCGGCGGACCGTTCGCCAATGGCTGCAGTTCCCTGCCGGACTTGTGGGGCGAAGGCTTGTCGGATCAACTTTTCCTGTGGATGCAGATCCAGCACATGAACCCGACCAATGACAGGCAGGTGTACGCCTGCCCGCCAAGACCGTATTTCGTGCTAGCCGCCTACCGGCTGGCCCGGCTGATCGAGGCCATCCGGAAAAAGCAGGCCGATGTGCCGATCACCATCGTATGCCATAGCCAGGGCAATATGGTCAGCATGGCGGCGGCCTTTCTGGGCGAGCGGCTGCCCAAGGTGGCGGACTCCCAAGGCAGGATGTGGCCTTGCATTGCCGACAATTATGTCCTGTGCAATCCGCCGTACAGCGTGGTGGAAGACAATATGGCGGAGAACTGGACGTCGTCGAATCTGACGGCGGCCGACGGCAGCACTGGCCGCCAGACGGCCGCGGCGCGCTTTGACACGCTGGCGGCCTTCTTTGCCCTCATCGGCGAGCGGCGCGCCGCACAATGGCCAGCCGGGAAAATCGACCAGGCCATGAGCAGTGCGCACCACCCGTTCAAGGCGCAGCACGATATTGACAGTTATGGCGTGCGGGGCGCGACCGTGGGACGCGTGACCCTGTATTGCAATCCGCACGACCAGGTGATTTCGTCATTGACGGTGCAAGGCATCGGCTGGCGCGGCCTGGCCGGCCCTGTGCTGGACAAGAATGGCCTGCCGAAGAAAGACCGCCAGGGCAAGCTCGATCCGGGTGAAATCGCCAGAGCGGGCGGGGAGGGAATATTGACCCAGCGCGTGTTTGCCGAGGGTTTTCCCGTCGGCGTAAAAGGCGCGTACGACTACTGGGGCGACCATCGTCCTGCCATCGATTTTGGCAGCGACCATTTCTGGAATCCGCCTTCCATGATTTCCACCTATAGCGTGGAAAAGGGGGTGGAAGCGCAAGAGAACTGGCTGTTCCGGATACTCACCGTGGCGTTTGCGCCCATCGCCATCATGGCCACCGCATTGATGCGCAAGCGTATCAATGCCTCGCCCGACAAGTACTGGAAAATCCCGCTGGAAGCGCCCGACCTGCCGGAGACCTTCTTTCCGCAGGCGAAGTTGTTTGGCGAGATCTGCCCCAGTTTCGACATGGGACTGCATCCGCATGGCTGGAATCGCAACAAGGATGCCGCCCATCCGGCGGGCGACCCGTTCCATGGCGAGCGAGAGCTGTCGATACCGCGCGGTGGCCTGCATGGCGAACAACAGCGCACCGATGCGGCGCGCGGCAACGAGGCGAGCGAAGCTGCCCTGCAATACGAATACCACGCTTCCTTGCGCATGATGGCCAAGCGCGAAGGCAAGGTCGAGAAAGGCAAACAAGTCACGGAAGAAGACCATCCCGAGACGGCGAGCGCGCAATACACGGCATGGCGCCAGCGGAAAATCCAGGCGGGACTCGCTGGCAATGTCGGCACGTATGCCACCGATCACTCCACCATCCTGACCAACAGCGAACACTCCAGAAAGGCGCTGGCGTATGACGTGGCCGTGGGCTGCTGTCATTTGCTGGAAACGGATTTGCGGGAGTTGCGGACGATGGCGGATTGGCGGTTTCTTGAGTATTTCGAGATTGATGAGGAACTTATATTGTTGGATAGATACATTAAAAAAGGAAGATACAGAGAGGTTGCTGTTATGGAGTGGAGTAAGTCGGCAGAGGGGTCAATGCCAGAGAAAATTAAGAGTCTGCGCGAAAATAGGTGATTTGAAATTTTACAAACAAAATTAAAGGCTGATGCTATGGCTAAAAATTCTTCTGTAGTATTTTCTTTCGCGGCAATCATGGCGTCGATAGGGCTATCTTCTTGTGCCGTCAAGCCGGAATTGAATGCAGATAAAAATAAAGTTGACACGATTGATGTCGGCAAGCCATTCATTGCACAAGTTGTAGGACTGCAATGGTTGAATCCGCTTCAGCGTCAGGATTATTCAACAGAGTGGCAATTATTATGGGCTATGGGGAAGGTGCGACCGAATAAGAGAGATGATATGTTGGAGCTATATCCAGAGAAATTTTCGGAATTAAAATATGTGTCTGATATAGCATCATCATATAAATCGACAGGTACTTTCAAAGGCTATCATCGTAAATATGTGATCCAAATGATCGCAAGATTTCATGGCATGTATTTTTCCAATCCCACCTATTTTTATAACGCACACGACTTCAAACACAAAAAAGGCTGGAATGAACTTGCGGGTATCCATGTCGAATACACGGTGCCTGCAGAGCGGATTGACCCCATCCAGGCAGGCGAGGTTCTGCGCGAGGAAATCATCGATACGTTTTCAATCGGCAATCCAAGTTTCCCCAACTCCTGGACCAAATCCACCCCGCCCGACGTGCGCGTGACGGCCGGTGGCGCGAATGCCGGATTCATTTCCCTGGCCGCCGCCCTCGATTATCTGCAGGCGCATCCGAAGGAAACGGTGTGGGTGATGAGCTGGGATGCGCCCAGTTTTCCGAAAGATGAGCAGATCAATGAAAACATGGTCTTGCTGGTGCTGGCCGGTCCCCATTACAAAACGGAGCGCGATGCGCTGGCGTGGATAGGCTATCCGGCCACGCGGCAGGTCAGCGCTTTTAGGGCGGAAAAGGGCTTGCCGCCGCCCACCGTGCAGGCGTGGCAGGCGACGCTGGCGCAGGCGGCAGGAAATGGACGCAAGAGCGAGGTAGATATTGGTTATGTAATCCACGACGCGAACAACACTCGGCCAGCGTCGCCCGACCGCATCGCCCACTTGGCGCAAACCTTGACGATGGAATTGCCGGCCTTCGATTTCCTCCAGCAAAGCTTTAATACACCGGCCTTGCTGGGCGAAATGGGCGCCGCCACGGCCCTGACGAACGTGGCGCTGGGCATCGCGCAGGCGAATCACTTTGGCCAGAACGTGCTGGTGGCGGGCACCGGCGACGCCGGCCAGACGACTGGTGTATTGATACTGCCGCCGGCCAAGGTGCGGCCCATCGACCCAGTGAAACCGTGGTTCCGCGCGCGCGGCGGCGGCAATGCCTATCTGATGTGGTGGGGCATCCGTCATGCCTGGGCGACTCTGGATGCTGGGCAATTCAATGAGCAGGGGTATTCGAAGTAGGCGATGGGAATGGCGCGCCAGATGGCGTTTTCGATGAACTGACCAGGGTGAAAAATGAACCTTCTCTTTTCCTTTCGCAACTTGGCGATACTGCTGGCGGGCCTGGCTTTATCGGCATGCGTGACGCATCCGGCGAGCAAAGATGACCGTGAGAATGAAAAAGTAATTGCCCAGCCCTTCATGGCGCAAGTGGTGGGTGTGCAATGGTTGAATCCGCTGCAACGTCAGGATTATTCCACGGAATGGCAACTGTTATGGACTCTTGGGAAAGTGCGTCCAAATAAAAAAGACGATATGGTAGAACAATATCCTGCCATTTTTTCTGAGGTCAGATCTGTTTCGGGCATAGCGTCGTCAAATGGTGGAAAGGGTACTTTTTTTAATTTCCATGGAAAATATTTGTTTGAAATGATAGGCAATTTTCACGGTGTATATTTCTCCAATCCCACCTATTTTTATAACGCCCACGACTTCAAACACAAAAAAGGCTGGAATGAACTGGCCGGTATCCATGTTGAGTACGCTTTGCCTGCAGAGCGGTTTGATCCCCTTCTCGCCGGGGAAGACTTGCGCAAGCAAATTACAAGTACTTTTTCAATCGGCAACCCGAATTTCCCCAACTCCTGGACCAAATCCACCCCGCCCGATGTGCGCGTGACGGCCGGTGGCGCGAATGCCGGATTCATTTCCCTGGCCGCCGCCCTCGATTATCTGCAGGCGCATCCGAAGGAAACGGTGTGGGTGATGAGCTGGGATGCGCCCAGTTTTCCGAAAGATGAGCAGATCAATGAAAACATGGTCTTGCTGGTGCTGGCCGGTCCCCATTACAAAACGGAGCGCGATGCGCTGGCGTGGATAGGCTATCCGGCCACGCGGCAGGTCAGCGCTTTTAGGGCGGAAAAGGGCTTGCCGCCGCCCACCGTGCAGGCGTGGCAGGCGACGCTGGCGCAGGCGGCAGGAAATGGACGCAAGAGCGAGGTAGATATTGGTTATGTAATCCACGACGCGAACAACACTCGGCCAGCGTCGCCCGACCGCATCGCCCACTTGGCGCAAACCTTGACGATGGAATTGCCGGCCTTCGATTTCCTCCAGCAAAGCTTTAATACACCGGCCTTGCTGGGCGAAATGGGCGCCGCCACGGCCCTGACGAACGTGGCGCTGGGCATCGCGCAGGCGAATCACTTTGGCCAGAACGTGCTGGTGGCGGGCACCGGCGACGCCGGCCAGACGACTGGTGTATTGATACTGCCGCCGGCCAAGGTGCGGCCCATCGACCCAGTGAAACCGTGGTTCCGCGCGCGCGGCGGCGGCAATGCCTATCTGATGTGGTGGGGCATACAGCATGCCTGGGCCACGCTGGACGCGGGACAGTTCAATGAGCAGGGGTATTCGAAATAGAAAATGTCGCAGGCTCAGGTATGGCGCACCTGCGCCGCCTGGGCCGGCATGTCCTGCGCCATGCGCGCCAGAATGCGCTCCAGGATGGCCGCTTCGCCGGGCAGGCGTGCGGCGAAGGCTGGCCAGCCGCGCAGCTCCAGCTGTTGCGGCATGTCCACCAGGCCCGTGATGGCATCGTGGAAGGCATCCCAGTTCATGCCGTAGAAGGAAGGAAAGTCCAGCGCGGCTGCCAGTGCCGCATGCAACTGGCGCGGCGTGTTGATATCGCTCAAGTCGATTGTCACGCGGGCTTGTCGATTCATGCTATTTCCTTGAGCAAGTTCTGCAGGTTTTCGTGCATGCCGCCCACGACCGTTTCGGCAAACTGGACGCCGCTACGGCGCCGATTTTTGGCAGCGTGCGGAAAATTGCATGGTGGCGCTATTTTCAAAAGGGGAATTAAACTCGCCCTTTACCTGCGTCAAGTTGCCGGTAAAGCGCATGGTCAGGGGGCCGCTGGCCGGCCCTGCGTCGTATGTGCAAGACAGGCTGTCGCCGTTTTGCCGGCAGCCGTAAAAGTTGCCGGCTTTGCCGCGCCCGTCAACCAGGTGGGTGCCTTGCGCGCCGTGCTGGTCGGGGGCGTCGAAGCTGAGCTCAATCGTGTGTTTCTCCGTATCATTGGGAATTTGTATGTTCCCCGTACAAGTAAAGCCCTCCATTCTTGCCGCGATGCTATCCTGGCGCTCCGTCGCCGCGACGGGGGCGGCGTTGGCGCAGGCCGCACCCAGCAGGGCTGCAACGAGCAAGCATGGGTGCGCGATGAGGTGGAACAGGTCTGTTTTCATAAGCCGCTCAATGGAAGTGGGGGAGGTGGGAAGCCAGGGGCCAGTCTAGCAGCCGGCGTGGTGCGCACGGTTCGAAATATTGTCATTTTTAAACATTTAAGACCACCTTCAGTGCGGGCGGCTCCGCTTGCGCTACAATCGGCTCTCCTTTATTGCCACTGCCGCGCGCGGTTCTCCCTCTCCACCATGTTCCCTAAACGCCTGACCCTGCTTGCCCTGGCCGCCTTTGCGCTGGCCGGCTGCGATACCACCGCCCCGAAACCGATACAAGTATTGACGCCACCGGAACCCACCGTCGTCACGCCGCGCAAGATCAAGATCGGCCTGGCGCTGGGCGGCGGCGCGGCGCGCGGTTTCGCGCATATCGGCGTGATCAAGGCGCTCGAATCGCAGGGCATCCAGGCTGACATCGTCACGGGCACCAGCGCCGGCAGCGTGGTGGGCGCCATGTATGCGGCGGGCAACTCCGGCTTCGCCCTGCAAAAGATGGCGTTCGACATGGACGAGGCGGCCATTTCCGACTGGGCCTTGCCCCTGTTCGGCAAGTCGTCCGGCGTGCTGAAAGGCGAAGCGCTGCAAAGCTATGTCAACAAGGCTGTCGGCGGCGTGCCGCTGGAAAAACTCAAGATACCGTTTGGCGTGGTGGCGACCGATTTGAAAAATGGCCAGCCGATCCTGTTCCAGCGCGGCAACACCGGCATGGCCGTGCGCGCCTCGTCGGCCGTGCCGGGCGTGTTCCAGCCCGTGACGATTGCCGGCCACACTTATGTCGATGGCGGCCTCGTCGCTCCCGTGCCCGTGCGCTTTGCGCGCGACATGGGTGCCGATTTCATCATCGCCGTGAATATTTCATCGCAAACGGATACGCAGAAGGCCATCAGCTCGATGGAAGTGCTGATGCAGACGTTTGCCATCATGGGCCAGCGCATCAACCAGTTCGAGCTGAAAGATGCGGACGTGGTGATCCAGCCCAGCCTGGGCACCATGAAGGGCAACGATTTCAACAGCCGCAACCAGGCCATCCTGGCGGGCGAGCAGGCGACCTTTGCCGTGATGGCGCAGCTCAAGCAAAAATTGAAAGCCAAACGCGAGCAGTGATGGATAGCGCCGCGGCGCATTTCGTATACAATTTTGTTTCAACATAACAAGGATGCACCATGCAATCGAAACCGATTTTGACCCTGGACGACGTAAAGAAAATCGCTGCCGCCGCCGAAGCGGAAGCGGTCAAGAATAACTGGGCGGTCACGATCGCCATCGTCGATGACGGCGGCCACCTGCTGTGGCTGCAGCGCATGGATGGCGTGGCGCCGATCTCGTCGCACATCGCCCCATCGAAAGCCAAGACGGCCGCGCTGGGCCGCCGCGAATCGCGCATCTATGAAGAGATGATCAATGGCGGCCGCGTGTCGTTCCTGAGCGCACCGGAAATCGACGGCTTGCTCGAAGGCGGCGTGCCCATCGTGTTTGATGGTCACTATGTGGGCGCCGTCGGTGTCTCGGGCGTGAAATCCGCCGAGGACGCGCAAATCGCCAAGGCCGGCATTGCGGCGCTAGTGTAAGTAGTAACCGGTATTGCTTTGCAAGCCGCCCCGCGCAAGCCGGGCGGCTTTTTTCATGGGGCGCAGGATTTATGTTGCTGCGCAAAAAAATGCCGGGCCTTCTGCATTTTCTTCCTTGTGGAAAAGCTTCCTTTTGGTTATAATTCAAAGGTTTAGCCAATCACACATATACCGTAGCGACTACCCATCCCCTCATTCAAAATGACCGTTGAAACACCCTGAGTGCATCTGGCTCGGGTAACTAGGCGGTCGGTCTGACGTGGCGCAGCTACGGTAACTTTATCAGGAGTTGCCCTTGCCGCCATTTTTTTCTGGCCCTGCCGTTCCAGCCATATTAGCGCTTGCTGATGGAACGATCTTTAAAGGTTTTTCGATCGGTGCCGCCGGTCATACCACGGGCGAGGTTGTTTTCAACACCTCGATGACCGGGTATCAGGAAATCCTTACCGACCCAAGCTATTGCCGCCAGATGGTCACCCTGACCTATCCGCACATCGGCAATACGGGCGTCAATCCGGAAGATGTCGAATCTTCCAAGGTTCACGCCGCTGGCCTCATCATCCGCGATCTGCCATTGCTGGCATCCAATTTCCGTTCCACCCTCTCCCTGTCCGACTACCTCAAAGCTGAAAATATCGTCGCCATCGCCGGCATCGATACACGCAAGCTCACGCGCATCCTGCGTGAAAAAGGTGCGCAGGGCGGCGCCATCCTCGTCGGCACGCAAGGCAACGAGCCTTCCGCCGCGCAAGCGCTGGAACTGGCCCGCTCCTTCCCCGGCCTGGCCGGCATGGACCTGGCTAAAGTAGTCTCAAGCAAGGACGCCTACGAATACCGCGAAACGGAATGGACCTTGGGCCAAGGCTACGGCCAGCTGGCCGATGCGGACGCGAAATACCACGTGGTCGCCTTCGACTACGGCGTCAAGCGCAACATCCTGCGCATGCTGACGGCACGCGGCTGCAAAGTCACCGTGCTGCCGGCGCAAGCTTCCGCCGCCGACGCCCTGGCGTTGAACCCGGACGGCATCTTCCTGTCGAACGGCCCTGGCGACCCGGAACCATGCGACTACGCCATCGCGGCCACCAAGGAATTGATCGAGAAGGGCATCCCGACCTTCGGCATCTGCCTCGGTCACCAGATCATGGCTTTGGCTTCCGGCGCGAAAACCTTGAAGATGAAGTTCGGCCACCACGGCGCCAACCACCCGGTGCAAGACCTGGAAACGAAACAGGTTTTGATTACCTCGCAAAACCACGGTTTCGCAGTCGACGCGGCAACTCTGCCCGCGAACTGCCGCGTGACCCATGAATCGCTGTTCGACGGTTCCCTGCAGGGCTTTGCCCGCACGGACAAGCCGGCCTTCTGCTTCCAGGGCCACCCTGAAGCGTCGCCGGGCCCGATGGATGTTGCTTACCTGTTTGACCGCTTCATCAACCTGATGGCTGCGGAGGAGAAAAAGAAAAATGCCTAAACGTTTAGATATTAAAAGTATTCTGATTATTGGCGCTGGCCCGATCGTGATCGGCCAGGCCTGCGAATTCGATTATTCCGGCGCGCAAGCGTGCAAGGCCCTGCGCGAAGAGGGCTACAAAGTCATCCTGGTCAACAGCAATCCTGCGACCATCATGACGGATCCGGAAATGGCCGACGTCACCTACATCGAACCGATCACCTGGTCGGTCGTCGAGCGCATCATCGCCAAGGAGCGTCCTGACGCGATCCTGCCGACGATGGGTGGCCAGACGGCGCTGAACTGCGCGCTGGACCTGTTCAACAATGGCGTGCTGGAAAAATACAACGTCGAGCTGATCGGCGCGTCGCCGGAAGCCATCGACAAGGCCGAAGACCGTTCCAAGTTCAAGGACGCGATGACCAAGATCGGCCTCGGTTCGGCCCGTTCCGGCGTGGCGCACTCGATGGAAGAATCGTGGGCCGTGCAGCGCACCCTGGGCTTCCCGACCATCATCCGTCCATCGTTCACCATGGGCGGTTCCGGCGGCGGCATCGCCTACAACGAAGAAGAATTCGAAACCATCTGCAAACGCGGCCTGGAAGCGTCGCCGACGAAAGAGTTGCTGATCGAAGAATCGTTGCTGGGCTGGAAAGAGTACGAGATGGAAGTGGTGCGCGACAAGGCGGACAACTGCATCATCATCTGCTCGATCGAAAACCTCGATCCAATGGGCGTGCACACGGGCGACTCCATCACGGTGGCGCCAGCGCAAACCCTGACGGACAAGGAATACCAGATCATGCGCAATGCCTCGCTGGCAGTGCTGCGCGAGATCGGCGTCGACACCGGTGGCTCGAACGTGCAATTTTCGATCAACCCGGTCGATGGCCGCATGATCGTCATCGAGATGAATCCGCGCGTATCGCGTTCGTCGGCCCTGGCCTCGAAAGCGACGGGCTTCCCGATCGCCAAGATCGCTGCCAAGCTGGCCGTCGGTTTCACCCTGGACGAGCTGCGCAATGAAATCACGGGCGGCGCCACGCCGGCCTCGTTCGAACCGTCGATCGATTACGTCGTCACGAAGATTCCCCGTTTCACGTTCGAGAAGTTCCCGACCGCCGACCACCACCTGACGACGCAGATGAAATCCGTCGGCGAAGTGATGGCGATTGGCCGTACCTTCCAGGAATCGTTCCAGAAAGCCTTGCGCGGCCTGGAAGTGGGCGTGGACGGCATGAACGAGAAGACCAAGGACCGCGAAAAGATCGAGGAAGAACTGGGCGAGCCTGGTCCTGAGCGCATCTGGTACGTGGGTGATGCGTTTGCCCAAGGTTTTACTTTGGAAGAAGTGCATAATCTGACCAAGATCGACCCATGGTTCCTGATCCAGATCAAGGAAATCGTCGACCTGGAACTGTGGCTCGATACGCAGAAGCTGGAAAACCTGGACAAGAACACCCTGTACAAGTTGAAACAGAAGGGCTTCTCGGATCGCCGCCTGGGCTTTTTGCTGCAAACGACCGACACGGCCGTGCGCCAGCAGCGCCATGCGCTGAACATTCGTCCTGTCTACAAGCGCGTCGACACGTGCGCGGCCGAATTCTCGACCGATACGGCGTACATGTATTCCACGTACGACGAAGAGTGCGAATCGAATCCGACCGACAAGAAAAAGATCATGGTATTGGGCGGTGGCCCGAACCGTATCGGCCAGGGTATCGAGTTTGACTATTGCTGCGTCCACGCTGCCCTCGCCATGCGCGAAGATGGCTACGAAACCATCATGGTCAATTGCAACCCAGAAACGGTTTCGACAGACTACGACACTTCCGACCGTCTGTACTTCGAGTCGCTGACCCTGGAAGACGTGCTGGAAATCGTCGCCATCGAAAAACCGGTCGGCGTGATCGTGCAGTACGGCGGCCAGACGCCATTGAAACTGGCGCTGGACCTGGAAGCGAATGGCGTGCCGATCATCGGCACCTCGCCCGACATGATCGACGCGGCCGAAGACCGCGAGCGTTTCCAGCAAATGCTGCACAAGCTGGAACTGCGCCAGCCGCCTAACCGCACCGCGCGCACGGAAGCCGACGCTCTGGCGCTGGCGCAGGAAATCGGCTACCCGCTGGTCGTGCGTCCATCGTACGTGCTGGGCGGCCGCGCCATGGAAATCGTCCACGAGCAACGCGACCTCGAGCGCTACATGCGCGAAGCCGTCAAGGTCTCGCACGATTCGCCAGTGTTGCTGGACCGCTTCCTGAACGACGCCATCGAGTGCGACGTCGATTGCATCTCCGACGGCGAAACGACGTTCATCGGCGGCGTGATGGAACACATCGAACAGGCTGGCGTCCACTCGGGCGACTCGGCTTGCTCGCTGCCACCATACTCGCTGTCGCAAGAAACCATTGATGAACTGAAACGCCAGACGGCGCTGATGGCCAAGGGTTTGAATGTGGTCGGCCTGATGAACGTGCAGTTCGCGATCCAGAAGCAAGAGATCGACGGCGAAATGAAAGACGTCGTCTTCGTGCTGGAAGTCAATCCACGCGCGTCGCGCACCGTGCCTTTCGTTTCGAAAGCCACCGGTCTGCAACTGGCGAAGATTGCCGCGCGCTGCATGGTCGGCCAGTCGCTGGCCTCGCAAGGCATCACGCAGGAAGTCGTGCCGCCATACTTCAGCGTCAAGGAAGCCGTGTTCCCGTTCGTCAAGTTCCCTGGCGTGGACACCATCCTCGGCCCTGAAATGAAATCGACGGGCGAAGTCATGGGCGTGGGCCTGACCTTCGGCGAAGCATTTGTAAAATCGCAGCTGGGCGCCGGCGTGAACCTGCCAAAATCGGGCAAGGTCTTCATCAGCGTGAAAGCGTCGGACAAGCCGCGCGCCGTGCAAGTGGCGCGTGATTTGGTCGAGTCCGGTTTCACCGTGGTCGCCACCAAGGGTACCGCCGCCGTGATCGCTGCCGCCGGCATCGCCGTCACGCCAGTGAACAAGGTGATCGAAGGCCGTCCGCACGTGGTCGACATGATCAAGAACCATGAAATCGTGCTGGTGATCAACACCGTGGAAGAAAAGCGCAGCGCCATCGTCGATTCGCGGGCCATCCGCACGTCGGCCCTGGCGTCGCGCGTGACGACCTACACCACCATCGCCGGCGCGGAAGCGGCCGTCGAAGGCATCCGCCACCTCGATGAGCTGCGTGTGTACGATTTGCAAGGCCTGCACAAGACCCTGCAGCAAGCGTAGTCCGCGCGCCATTTGCAGTGACCGCCGTTAGGCGGTACACTGCATGCTTATCAACCACAGAGTTCCGTGCAGAGTAGCGCGCGGCCTCTGTGGTTTTCACTTGGTAAGGCCGTTAAACGTGGCAACACACTGCAACGGCGCCGATAACTAGCAGATAGTAGAGATAACATGACCTCAGTCCCATTGACCAAATACGGCGCAGAACTTCTGAAGGAAGAGCTGCATCATTTGAAGACCAAGGAACGCCGCATCGTCATCGATGCGATCGCCGAAGCGCGTTCGCACGGAGATTTGTCGGAAAACGCCGAGTACGATGCCGCCAAGGAACGCCAGGCCTTCGTCGAAGGCCGCATCGCCGAGCTCGAAGGCAAACTGGGTGCGGCGCAAATCATCGACCCGACCGCGCTCGACGCGGAAGGCCGCGTGGTGTTTGCCTCGACGGTGAACCTGGAAGACCTGGAATCGGGCCAGAAAGTCACGTACCAGATCGTCGGCCTCGATGAAGCCGACCTGAAAAAGAACAAGGTTTCCGTGACGTCCCCGATCGCCCGCGCGTTGATCGGCAAGTATGCCGGCGACGTGGTGGAAGTGCAGGCGCCGTCCGGCCCGCGCGAATACGAAATCCTGGAAGTACTGTACATCTGATGCTCGCCCGCGTGCGCATCCTCGTTGCCACCCTGTGGGCCGGCAGCTTGTGGACCATCGGCTTCATCGTGGCGCCGACCTTGTTCGGCACCCTGAGCGACAGAGTACTGGCGGGTAATATCGCCGGCAGCATGTTCCGCGCCGAAGCCTGGCTGTCCATCGCCTGCGCTGTGGTACTGCTGGCCTTGCTGCAATGGGCGCCCGGCGCGCTGGAACTCAAGCGCCGGCGCCTGCTGGGCGCGCTGGTGCTGTCGATGCTGGTGTGCGCGCTGCTCAGCCATTTCGGCATTTCGCCGCTGATGGCCGAGCTCAAGGCGCAAGCCCCGTCGGGTATCATGGACGAAGCCATGCGCAGCCGTTTCGGCATGCTGCATGGCGTGTCGACGCTGATCTTTGCCGTGCAAAGCTTGCTGGCGGGCGTGCTGATCTGGAAACAGCAATAATTGTTTTAACCCGAGAAGCAAAAAAACCGGGGTCAGACCCTCAGGGTCTGACCCCAGCCTTTGCTGTTGGGTTTATGGTAATAAAAAAGCGGAGCAGGGAAGATCCCGTGCTCCGCTTCTTGTTTCAACAGCCTTGCGGCTGCTGAACGACAGGCTTACTTGCTGCCCAGTGCGCTTTTCTTGGCGCTTTTCTGACGTGGCTTGGCACGCTTGATGGAACCGCCTTCGGTAACGCGCTCATTGCCCTTGATCATGACTTTCGTCACGCTCGGGCGCTTGGTGCCGCTGGCGCTGGCCTTGACGATGGTCACTTCGCGCATGCCTTTGCCGGCGCTGACCTTCTCCTTAACCACTTCTTTTTTCGGACGGTAGATTACCAGCAGTTTGCCAATATGTTGTACCGGGGCGGCGCCGAGATTGCCGCAAATCGTATCGTACATTCCGACGCGGGCTTCGCGGTCGTCGCCGAACACGCGGACTTTAATCAGACCGTGCGAATCCAGGCCAAGGTCGATCTCTTTGAGGACAGCAGGTGTCAAGCCCGCTTCGCCAATAATGACGATAGGCTTCAGCGCGTGTGCTTCGGCGCGCAGTGCGCTGCGCTCTACGGGTGTAAGTTTTAGCATAATAATATTTAGTAATTCCCTTAAAAGCAGTATTCTACGCGAATGGCAAAGAAGAAATTAAACAAAAACTGGTTGCACGACCACATAAATGATCCATATGTGAAGTTGGCGCAAAAAGAGGGCTACCGCGCCCGGGCAGCATACAAGCTCAAAGAAATCGATGAAGACGAAAAACTGATCAAACCTGGGCAGGTGATTGTCGACCTTGGTTGCACTCCTGGCAGCTGGGCCCAGTACACGCGGCGCAAGCTGGCCGGCAAGGACGGCGGCGGGGTCAATGGTACCCTGATTGGCCTGGACATGCTGGAAATGGAGCCAATAGCCGATTTCCACTTCATCCAGGGCGACTTCCGCGAAGCGCGCGTGCTGCGCCAGCTGGAAGTGGTGTTGCAGGGCCGCAAGGTCGACCTGGTCCTGTCGGACATGGCGCCGAACCTGTCGGGCATCGCCACGGCGGACGCCGCGCGCATGGAACACTTGATCGACCTGGCCATCGAATTTTCGCAATTGCACCTGAAGCCGTCTGGCGTGCTGCTGGTGAAATGCTTCAAAGACATGGGTTTCAGCCAGATCGTGGAGAAATTCCGCGCTGAATTCAAGGTCGTGGTGCAGAAAAAGCCGAAGGCCAGCCGCGATAAATCGTCGGAAATCTTCCTGATGGGCCGTGGAATCAAGAATCCGCTGAAAAATGCCGTGGAAGAAGATGATTCCGCCCTTGATATTTAAGCGGGAATCCGCACATGGGAACGAGAAGTGCAGTAGCGTCTGATGGCATAAAAGCCTAAATTGTTTATACTGCATTTTTTTGCGTGAACGCGATTTTTTCGCGCGCACGGATCGGCGGGCTTTGGCACGGCCCGCTTATTGCGAGTAAAATCGTGTTTCTAGCTATAGGTAAAGAGATGCGCACTGCATCCAAGGAGTCTTCGTGAATAACATGTTTTCCAAATCTGCCATCTGGGTAGTCGTATTGCTGCTGTTGTTCATGCTGTTCAAGCAATTCGACAGTCATGGCGCCACAGGCGGCAGCAAGGCCATCGCTTATTCCGATTTGCTGGATGAAGTCAAAGCCAAGCGCGTCAAGGATGTCGTGATCGAAGGTTCGTCGATCACCGCCAAGCTGATGGACGACACCAAGGTGCGTACCACCGCCACCAGCCTCGACAAGGGCCTGATCGGCGACCTGCGCGACAATGGCGTGCATTTCGATGTGCGTCCGCCTGAGGAAGCGTCTTTCCTGCAAACTATTTTTGTTTCCTGGTTCCCCATGCTGCTGTTGATCGGCGTCTGGGTGTTCTTCATGCGTCAGATGCAGGGCGGCGGCAAGGGCGGGGCATTCTCGTTCGGCAAGTCGAAAGCGCGCATGATGGATGAAGCCAGCAACACCGTCACCTTCGCCGATGTCGCCGGTTGCGACGAAGCGAAAGAAGAAGTCAACGAAGTGGTCGACTTCCTCAAGGATCCGAGCAAATTCCAGAAACTGGGCGGCCGCATTCCCCGCGGCGTGCTGATGGTTGGTCCTCCGGGCACGGGTAAAACCCTGCTGGCGCGCGCCATCGCCGGCGAAGCCAAGGTGCCGTTCTTCTCGATTTCCGGTTCCGACTTCGTGGAAATGTTCGTCGGCGTCGGCGCCAGCCGCGTGCGCGACATGTTTGAAAACGCGAAAAAGCATTCGCCGTGCATCATCTTCATCGATGAGATCGACGCTGTCGGCCGTCACCGTGGTGCCGGCATGGGCGGCGGCAATGACGAGCGCGAACAGACCTTGAACCAGTTGCTGGTCGAGATGGACGGTTTTGAAGCGAACTCCGGCGTGATCGTCGTGGCCGCCACCAACCGCGCCGACGTGCTCGACAAAGCTCTGCTGCGTCCAGGCCGTTTCGACCGCCAGGTGTCCGTCGGCTTGCCCGACATCCGCGGCCGCGAGCAGATCTTGAACGTGCACATGCGCAAAGTGCCTATCGGTACCGACGTGAAAGCCGATATCCTGGCCCGCGGCACCCCTGGTTTCTCGGGCGCGGACCTGGCCAACCTGGTCAACGAGGCAGCCCTGTTCGCGGCACGCCGCAGCAAGCGTCTGGTGGAAATGGCCGACTTCGAAGACGCGAAAGACAAGATCTACATGGGTCCCGAGCGTAAATCGATGATCATCCGCGAGGAAGAGCGTCGCAATACGGCTTACCATGAGTCCGGTCACGCCGTCGTCGCCAAGCTGCTGCCGAAGGCTGATCCCGTGCATAAAGTGACGATCATGCCGCGCGGCTGGGCCCTGGGCCTGACCTGGCAGCTGCCGGAACACGACAATCTGTCCGCCTACAAGGACAAGATGCTGGAAGAAATTTCCATTCTGTTCGGTGGCCGTATCGCCGAAGAGATTTTCGTTGGGCAAATGTCCACGGGTGCGTCGAACGACTTCTCGCGCGCCACCAAGCTGGCCCGTTCCATGGTGACCCGCTTCGGCATGTCCGACAGCATGGGCGTGATGGTCTACGAAGACAGCGAAAACGAAGGTTTCTTCGGTGGCGCCACCAAGACGATCTCGGAAGCGACCCAGCAAAAGGTCGATGCTGAAATCCGCAACATTCTCGACAAGCAATATGCTTTGGCGCGTACTTTGCTGGAAGGTAACCGCGACAAGGTCGAAATGATGACCAAAGCCTTGCTGGAATGGGAAACCATTGATGCGGAGCAAATCAATGACATCATGGCCGGCCTGGAGCCGCGTCCACCGAAAGTCATCCCGCCACGCCGCAATGCGGGCGACAGCGGCACGGGCGGCATCTCGCCTAACGTGACGGCACCAGCCTGATAACGGCCGCCCTGACCGGCGGCGCGCAAGGGTATGGCAAGAACGAGGGTAAGGAGCAATCCTTGCCCTTTTTCGTTGCCGCGACAGTTTTTTCCTGACGACTACAAAGATTCACATGCGACACTATTTGCAATTCGGCCGTTTCGGCTTCAACCTGTCCGGCACGCAGGCGCTGGTGATGGGTATTCTGAACATCACGCCTGACTCGTTTTCCGATGCGGGCCAGTATCAACACCTGGAGTTTGCCATCTCGCGCGCCGAGCAGATGATGGTTGACGGCGTCGACATCATCGACATCGGCGGCGAATCGAGCCGTCCCGGCGCGCCGCCGCTGCCGCTGCAGGACGAGTTGCAGCGCGTCATGCCGGTGCTGTACGCCTTGCGCGATTGCGGCAAGCCCCTGTCCGTCGACACGTACAAACCGGAAGTGATGCGCGAAGCCATCCTGGCGGGCGCCGACATGATCAACGATATCAACGGTTTCCGCGCGCCAGGCGCCATCGACGCCGTGCGGGACAGCGATTGTGCGCTGTGCATCATGCACATGCAGAACGTGCCAGAAACCATGCAAGCCCAGCCGCAGTACGAGGATGTGGTGCGCGAAGTCATCGACTTCTTGCGCGAACGCATCGACACGATGACGGCGGCCGGCATCGCCCGCGAACGCCTGTGCATTGACCCCGGTTTCGGTTTTGGCAAGACGGTGGAGCAGAACTATGCCTTGCTGCGCGCCACGCGCCAGCTGCGCAGCGAGCTGGACCTGCCGGTGCTGGCCGGCCTGTCGCGCAAATCGATGATCGGCGCCGTCACGGGCCGTCCCGTCGAGCAGCGCCTGGCCGGCAGTGTTGCCGGTGCGCTTGCTGCGGTAGCGCAAGGTGCGGAAATTATCCGTGTGCATGATGTAGCTGAAACCGTCGATGCACTGAAGGTCTGGCGCATGGCACACTGAGCCTGTAAGATTTATCATAAACAACAAAAAGAGAAATACTATGACGCGTAAATATTTTGGCACCGACGGCATCCGCGGCCTGGTGGGTACGGCTCCGATCACCCCCGATTTCGTCATGCGCCTCGGCTATGCGGCCGGCAAGGTGCTGGCCAAGTCGCAAGGCGGCAAGACGCGCCCGACGGTGCTGATCGGCAAGGACACGCGCATTTCCGGCTACATGCTGGAAGCGGCGCTGGAGGCGGGCCTGTCGGCCGCTGGCGTGGACGTGATGCTGGCCGGCCCCATGCCGACCCCGGCAATTGCTTACCTGACGCGGGCGCTGCGCCTGTCGGCTGGCGTCGTCATTTCCGCTTCGCACAATCCCTACCATGACAATGGCATCAAGTTCTTTTCCGGCCAGGGCACCAAGCTGCCCGACAGCGTGGAACTGGAAATCGAAGCGGCGCTCGACGAACCGATGGCCTGCGTGCCATCTGAAAAGCTGGGCCGCGCCAAGCGCCTGGACGATGCCCAGGGCCGCTACATCGAATTTTGCAAGGGCACCTTCCCGAACGAGCTGGATCTGCGCGGCCTGAAGATCGTCGTCGATTGCGCACACGGCGCCGCCTACCATATCGCGCCGCACGTGTTCCATGAGCTGGGCGCGGAAGTCATCGCCATCGGCAACAAGCCCGACGGTTTCAACATCAATGCGGGCTTCGGCGCCACGGCAACCAAGGCCATGGCCGAAGCCGTCGTCGAGCACGGCGCGGACCTGGGCATCGCCCTCGATGGCGACGCCGACCGCCTGATCATGTGCGACGCCACGGGCCGCCTGTATAACGGCGACGAACTGTTGTACGTCATGGTCAAGGACCGCCTGGCAACAGGCCCCGTGGCCGGTGCCGTCGGCACCTTGATGACCAACATGGCGCTGGAAGTGCTGTTCAAGCAGCAGGGCATCGGCTTTGCGCGCGCCAAGGTGGGCGACCGCTACGTGCTGGAAGTCATGAAGGAAAAGGGCTGGATACTGGGCGGCGAAGGCTCCGGCCATTTGCTGTGCCTGGACAAGCACACGACGGGTGACGGCATCGTCTCCGCGCTGCAAGTATTGTCCGCGCTCAAGCGCAGCGGACAGAGCCTGCAGCAATGCCTGGCCGAACTGGTGCTGTTCCCGCAAACCCTGATCAACCTGCGCGTGGCGCCCGGTTTCGACTGGCAGAAAAATGCCGCCATGGTGGCCGAGAAAGAACTGGTCGAGGCCGAATTGGGCGACACAGGCCGCGTGCTGATCCGCGCTTCGGGCACGGAACCGCTGATCCGCGTGATGGTGGAAGCGAAGGATAAAGCGAACGCTGAAAGCATGGCGCGCCGCATCGCCGATAAAGTGGGTGTGTAAGGGCAGGCGCCGATAGTTATTTCCATCTAATTCGTCTATGGCAATTGACGAAATTGGGTGGGGGCGTTATTATCTTGTCTTCGGAGTGTGGCGCAGCCCGGTAGCGCACCTGGTTTGGGACCAGGGGGTCCAAGGTTCGAATCCTTGTACTCCGACCAAAGTCATAAGCGGGCTGTCAGAAATGACAGCCCGTTTTCTATTCCGCGCTGGCATTTCATTGCTGGCGCGCATGGACTAAAATACTGCACCTCTCCGCCCATCGTTCAACGGATAGGACAACGGTCTTCTAAACCGTGAATGGGGGTTCGATTCCCTCTGGGCGGACCAGTTTCATACTGGCCACGGCTTGCGCCATGCGGCCGCATCTTCTCTCTTTCCTGTCTATCAGCACGCGGCCCTAAGGCTGCGCAAACAGCACCACGCTCAGCAAATACAGCAGCGGCACGGCGCACAGCAGCGCAGACAACACCGACAGCATTTTCTTGCTCGCCAGGCGTGCCAGGCGCAGCCGTTCGCGCGCAGGCAAATGCCGGCGGACCAGGTCGCGCGCGCGCGGCTGGAATGGTGTTTCATGCATGTGAACTCCCTCGCAACGATGGCTGATGATGTCGGCCAGCATAGCGGGAGCGGCATAAAGGTGGTGTAAAGAGTGGGCGGCGCGGCGCAAGCGCGCTGTAAACATGGATGCGCCGGCGCCGTGTTGCGGGTCTTGCCCGATGCTCTTATTTTGCCTGGCGGCGGCGCGCCAGGATGCCGAGCAGGCCCAGGCCGGCGAGCAGCATGGCATAGGTTTCCGGTTCAGGGATGGCGGAAACATAGGCGCGGTAATTGCTCAGGTCCTTGGGCAAGCCCTCTACCGTGAAGGTCGTGCCGGCTGCGACGGGCGCTGCCCATTGGAAGACCAGTTCGCCCTGGCCGAAATGGATGGCCAGGTAATCATAGTCCGCCGCACTCGTGAAGGAATTCCCCCCGCCGCTGGCGCCTGCCGTGGTGCCGGCGGTACAGCCCGAAGTGGCATTGTCGCAAAATGAGACGGCCGCACCCAGGCTGATGCCGAAAACGCTGTTGATTTGGCTCTGGATGTTGGCTGGACTCTGCGGCACGAGATTGTCGTCATAGTATTTCACCATGGTGGCTGGCGACGGCGAGTAAGTGACGGTGCTGCCTTCGATGCTGAAACCGCTGGCCGGTCCCACGTCGATCCATGTAGCTGCCTGTGCCATGCCCATCAAGGCCGCAAGGGCGGCCAGTATGGATGTCCGTATGGCAATGCTTGTTATGCTTTTCATGAAAATCCCCTTTGGTTTTATTGCAGGCATTTCACTGCTTCAGGGTGCGCGCCGTCCGGTCAGGGAGGTCGACTTGTCGCCCGGTCGCCTTTGCGTGAGTACGCATATGCAAGCTTAGTCTTGATATAAATTAATACAATTTAAATAATACTATTGGCATGCTTGACAACATCGCATACGGCTATGTATGGCTGTGCTGGCGAGGGCCTATGCGGGAATAGACATGGCGTGACAAGGCGTGCCAGCTTGTGCTGGCAACGCCTTGAGTGGGAAGAGGGGAGGCGGGTTTCAGTCGCTGTTATTGCTGACGCCAAACAGGCGATCCTTGGCGTTGAGCAATTTTTGCACCTTGGCGCCCATTTTCATCAGCTGCGCCATCGATTCGGGCGACAGGCGCTGCAAGTCGTCGAACCAGGTGTTGGCCAGGTCGACCAATTCATACATTTCGCGCATGCGCTCCTGCGCATACTGGTCGACGGGTTCCGTGGCCGGCGCCAGCAGCGATTCGCGCAGCACCGTCAGGGTAGGGGCCACTTCGCGGCGGCGGCGCTCGGCGGCCACCACGCGGAAGATTTGCCACACATCGCCCAGCGAGGAAAAATACTCGCGCCGGTCGCCGGGAATGCGCGACTGGCGTATCAAGCCCCAGCCCTGCAATTCCTTCAGGCCGATGCTCACGTTCGAGCGCGAAAAACTCAGGTGTTCCGCGATTTCATCCGCGTGTAAAGGGTGCTCCGCGACAAACAACAAGGCGTACACTTGCCCCACCGTGCGGTTAAAGCCCCAGCGGCTGCCCATCTCGCCGAAATGGCTGACGAAGGTCAGGATCAGCGGCGTCATTTGGATATGTTGAGTTTTCATAATTATCTGAATTTTTTCACGCCACACCCGCAGGGTCAATTGATATATGTCATGTTTCGCAGTATTATACAAAATATCGAATTTACAGAAAATTCTGAAAACTCAAAAAGTATAGAGATGCCGACCACGCCACTGTCTTTGCCCCGCTTTATTCTTCCCCGTGCCGCCAGCCTGGCGCAGGGCGGCGCCGCCTTGTTGTGGCTGCCCCAAGCGGCCTTGCTGGCCTGGGCCGTGCAAGCCATGCTGGACGGTGCAGCGTGGCGCGCTGCCTTGCTGCCTGCCGCTGGCGTGCTGCTGCTGGGCGTGCTGCGGGCCGGCTGCGAAGCGTGGGGCGCGCGGCGCATGTATGCGGCGGCGCGCGTGCACCTGTCCACCTTGCGCGCGCAAGTGGCGCAAGCGCTGGCGCGCCGTTCGCCGCTGGACCGCCAGCGTGCGCAGTCGGGCCAGGCGGCCAGCGTCATCGCCGAACAGGCCGAAGCCATCGTGCCGTATCTGGTGCGCTACAAGCCCGCGCGCTGGAAAGTCATGCTGGTGCCGCTCGTGATCCTTGCCGTGGTGACGCCGCTGTCGTGGATCGCCGCCTTGATCCTGCTGATCGCCGCGCCCCTGATTCCCGTCTTCATGGCCCTGGTCGGCATGGGCGCGCAAGCGGCCAGCCGCGCGCAGATGGTGGAAATGGGCAGCATGAACGCCTTTCTATTGGACCGCCTGCGCGGCCTGGCCACCCTGCGCGCGCTCGACGCCGTCGATGCCACGGCCGAACGGCTGGACGCCTCGTCGCAATCCGTGCGCCGGCGCACGATGGTGGTGCTGCGCATCGCCTTTTTGTCGTCGGCCGTGCTGGAACTGTTTTCCGCGCTGGGCGTGGCCATGGTGGCGGCCTTCATCGGTTTCTCCTTGCTGGGCAGCATCAATTTCGGCACCTGGGGCCGGGAACTGACCTTGGGGCAGGGCCTGTTCATCCTGCTGCTGGCGCCCGCGTTTTTCGAACCGCTGCGCGAACTGGCCGCCGTCTGGCACGACAAGGCGGCCGGCGAAGCGGGCCTGGCCGGCCTGCACGACCTGGCGGCCGACGGCGTGCCGCTGCCCGGCGCGGAGGTCCTGTCTGCCGTCGTCTCCGCCGCCGCCATGGCCGTGGCGCCGCCGCCCGCTATCGACATCCATCAACTGCGCTTTGCCCACCCTGGCGAAGCGCCCGTGTTCGACGGCTTCGACCTGACGGTGCGTGCCGGTGAACACGTGGCCCTGCTGGGCGCCAGCGGCACCGGCAAGACCACCTTGCTGTCGCTGCTGGCCGGCTTGCTGCCCGCCAGCGGCGGAGACATCCGCATCGGCGGCGTGCGCCTGACCGACAGTACCGTCAATACCTTGCGCCAGCGCATGGCCTGGATGGGCCAACGCCCGCACGTGTTTGCCGCCTCCGTCAGCCAGAACGTGACCCTGGGCCGCACGGGCGCCAGCGCCGCGCAAGTGACGCAGGCGCTGCACCTGGCCGACCTGGCTGCCGTGGCGCAGGCGCAGCCGGCCGTCATGCTCAGCGATGGCGGCCAGGGCTTGTCCGGCGGCGAAGCCGTGCGTCTGGCGCTGGCCCGCGTGGCCCTGCATCCGCATGCCGACTTGCTGCTGGTCGATGAACCGACGGCGCACCTGGACAGCGAAACGGCGGCGCGCGTCACGGACGCCTTGCTGGCACTGGCGCAAGGCAAGACGATGATCGTCGCCACGCACGACCCCGTGCTGGCTGGCCGCCTGCAGCGCACGGTGCAGGTCGATGCCCTAGCCCTGGCGCAGGAGCAGCAGGCATGAAAACTTCCCTCATATCGAACCCCGTGCTGCGGCAATTGCTGCTGGCCCAGCCCGGCAAGCTGATCGGCGGCGCCTTGCTGGCGGCCCTGACGGCGGTGTCCGGCATGGCCTTATTGGGCTTGTCCGGCTGGTTTATCACGGCCACCTCGATTGCCGGTCTGCATGCGTCGACGGCGATCCTGTTCGACGTCTTCGGCCCGTCGGCCGGCATCCGCCTGCTGGCCATCGGCCGCACGGGTTCGCGCTATGCGGAACGCCTCGTCACGCACGACGCCACGTTCGCCGCGCTGGCCAGCATCCGCGTGCGGCTGTTCCGTGGCTGGTCGCACCCGGAAGCGGCCAGCCGGCTGCTGCGCCAGCCCGCCAAGCTGCTGTTCCGCCTGACGGCAGATATCGACGCGCTCGAATCGTTGTATTTGCGCCTGCTGGTGCCTGCCTTCACGGCCTTGTGCGTAGCCTTGCTGGCCGGCGTGGCGCTGGGCGTGATGCGGTGGCAGCTGGGCCTGGGCCTGGCCGTGTGGCTGCTGGCCGCCGGCGGCGGCATCAGCTGGGTCGTGGCGCAACGCGCCCGCCGTCCCGCCATCGTGCGTACACGCGCCATCGAAAAACTGCGTTCCGGCACCATCGACCTGGTGGCGGGCCAGACGGACCTCGTGATGGCGGGCCGCATCGACGCCCAGTGCGCGGCGCTGGGGCAGATCGACCGGTCGCTGGCGCAAGCCGATTTCGCCCTGCTGCGCCTGGAAACTGCCGCCGGCGCCGCGTATGGGGTGGCGGGCAGCGCGACCCTGGCGGGGGTGCTGCTGGCCGTGGCTGCGCTGGTGCAGCAGCAAACGATGAGCGTGCCGCTGGCGGCCCTGGCCCTGCTGATCGCCCTGACGGCCGTGGAGCCATTCGCGGGACTGCGCCGCGGCGCGCTGGAAGCGGGCCGCATGCTGCTGGCCATGCGCCGCCTGGCGCCGCGCCTTGGAGACGACGTGGTGACGCCGCCCGTCGACGCCGCGCCGGGCTTGCGCCTGGAGCACGTGAGCGCCGCGCATGCGGGCAGCCATGTTGCCATTTTGCATGACGTATCGCTGCACATCGCCGATGGCGAGCGCGTGGCCTTGATCGGCCCCAGCGGCGCGGGCAAGTCCACTTTGCTGGCCCTGGCCGCGCGCGAGCTGGCGCCGCTGTCGGGCAGTGTCCACGCGGGACGCGCCTGCCTGTTCACGCAGAAGACGGAATTGTTCCAGGACAGCTTGCGCGACAACCTGCGCCTGGCCGACCCGTACGCCAGCGATGCGCAGCTGTGGGCGGCGCTGCAGGCAGCCGGCCTGGACGACGAGGTGCGGTCCTTCGCGGACGGCCTGGACACCAAGCTGGGCGAAGGCGGCCTGGGCTTGTCGGGCGGCCAGGCGCGGCGATTGGCGCTGGCGCGGCTGTTCCTGCACGAATCGACCTTGTGGCTGCTGGACGAAGCGACGGAAGCGCTCAATGCGCAGACCGCGATCGACGTCCTGCAGCGCCTGGGGGCGCGCAGCGAAGGACGTACTTTGCTGATCGCCACCCACTTGCGGCGCGAAGCGGCGCTGGCGGACCGGCTGGTCAGCCTGCGCGATGGCCGCATCGTGGGCGATGCGCGCCGTGGCACGCCAGCCTTCGAGGCAGCCATGGCGGGCTTGCGGGGGGACTGACGGGCAAGCGGTCAGTATTTGAAAAGTAGCAAGTTTACACACAGTAGGGAAACACCAAGGAAATCATATGGACTTCGATATTGTCGCTTTATCCAGACTGCAGTTCGCGCTGACAGCTCTGTACCACTTTATATTTGTTCCGCTGACGATAGGCCTGTCAGTGATCCTCGCCATCATGGAGACGGTTTACGTGATGACGAACCGCCCCATCTGGCGCGACATGACCAAGTTCTGGGGTGTCTTGTTCGGCATCAACTTCGCCATGGGCGTGGCGACGGGCATCGTCATGGAATTTCAGTTCGGCATGAACTGGAGCTACTACAGCCATTATGTGGGCGACATTTTCGGCGCGCCGCTGGCCATCGAGGGCTTGATGGCCTTCTTCCTGGAAGCGACCTTCGTCGGCCTGTTCTTCTTCGGCTGGGACAAGCTGTCGAAGCGCGGCCACCTGGTCACGACCTGGCTGGTGGCCATCGGTTCGAACTTCTCGGCCCTGTGGATTTTGATCGCCAACGGCTGGATGCAAAATCCCGTCGGCGCGGCCTTCAATCCGCAAACCATGCGCATGGAAGTGACGGATTTCGGCGCCGTGCTGACGAACCCCGTGGCGCAGGCGAAATTCGTGCACACGGTGTCGGCCGGTTACACGGCCGCGGCTATCTTCGTGCTCGGTATTTCCGCCTGGTACTTGCTGAAGGGCCGCCACGTGCAGCTGGCCAAGCGTTCGATGACGGTGGCCGCCTCGTTCGGCCTGGCCGCCACCTTGTCGGTGGTGGTGCTGGGCGATGAAAGCGGCTACCTGTCGTCCGAACATCAAAAGATGAAGCTGGCCGCCATCGAGGCCATGTGGACCACGGAGCCGGCCCCGGCCGCCTTCACGGCCATCGGCTTCCCTGACGCGAAAGCGCGCGAGACGCATTACGCCGTGCACATCCCGATGGTGATGGGCTTGATCGGCACGCGTTCGCTGTCGACGGAAATCCCCGGCATCGAGCAGCTGGTCGATCGTGGCGAGTTGCTGATCAAGGACGGCATCAAGGCGTATGACGCGCTGCAAACCATCCGCAGCGTGGCGCCAGGCGCCCCCGTGCCGCAGGACGCGAAGGACGTGTTCGAGTCGAAAGGCCAGTCCATGGGCTATGCCTTGCTGCTGAAACGCTATGTCGACGATCCGCGCCAGGCCACGCCCGAGCAGATACGCAAGGCCGCGCTCGATACCGTGCCGCCCGTGGGGCCCTTGTTCTGGTCCTTCCGCGTGATGGTGGGCCTGGGCATGTTCTTTATCTTGCTGACTGGCACGTTCTTCGTGCTGTCGACGCGCCGCACCCTGGACAAGCACCGCTGGCTGCTGAAGCTGGCCGTGTTCGCCATCCCGCTGCCGTGGGTGGCGATTGAGGCGGGCTGGATCGTGGCTGAAGTGGGCCGCCAGCCGTGGGTCATCGAAGGCGTGCTGCCGACGGCCGTGGCCGTCTCCAACCTGGGCGCTTCGACCCTCTTGATCACGATTGCCGGCTTTGCCGCCATCTACACCGTGCTGCTGATTATCGAAATGAAGCTCATGCTCAAGGCCATCCGCAAGGGGCCGGAAGAGAAGGCGCCGGCCCCCGCGCCTGCGGCCGCAGCCATTCATACTCAACGCGCCTGAGGAGGGCCAGACCATGATTTTGCATGAAATGATTTCGTATGAAACCCTGCGCCTGATCTGGTGGCTGCTGATCGGCATCCTGCTGGTGGGCTTTGCCATCACGGACGGCTTCGATCTGGGCACGGGTATTTTGCTGCCCTTCGTCGGCAAGACGGACCTGGAACGCAGGGTCGTCATCAACAGTATCGGTCCCGTGTGGGAAGGCAACCAGGTATGGCTGATCCTTGGCGGCGGTGCCATCTTTGCCGCCTGGCCGCAACTGTACGCCGTCTCGTTCTCGGGCTTTTACCTGGCCATGTTCGTCATCCTGGTGGCGCTGATCGTGCGTCCCGTGGCGTTCAAATTCCGCAGCAAGCGCGAAGATCCGCGCTGGCGCGCCCGCTGGGACGCGGCCCTGTTCGTGGGCGGCTTCGTGCCGGCCCTGATCTGCGGCGTGGCGATTGGCAACGTGCTGCAAGGCGTGCCGTTCCGTTTCTCGTCAGACATGCACATCTTCTATGACGGCACCTTCTTTGCGCTGCTCAACCCGTTCGCGCTGCTGTGCGGCCTCGTCTCGGTGGCCATGCTGGTGATGCACGGCGCCACCTGGCTGCAGCTGAAGACGGACGGTGCCGTGGCCGAACGGGCGCGCCGCTACGGCAGTGTGGCGGCCATCGCCACCGTCGTGCTGTATGCGGCCGCCGGCGTGGCCCTGTGGCTGTGGGTCGATGGCTACCGCGTCACCAGCGCCGTCGTCGTCGACGGTCCGTCGAACCCGATGCTGAAAACGGCGCAAGTGCACGTGGGCGCCTGGTTCCTCAACTTTGCAGCCCATCCGTGGACCTGGATCGCCCCTGCACTGGGTCTGCTTGGCCCGCTGCTGGCCTTCGCCTTCCAGCGCGCGCGCCGCGAAGTACCGGCCTTGCTGGCCAGCGCGGCGGCCATCGCCGGCATCATCCTCGGCGTGGGCGCGGCCATGTTCCCGTTCATCCTGCCTTCGTCGATCGACCCGCGCGCCAGCCTGACGGTGTGGGATTCCTCGTCCAGCCACATGACCCTGTTCATCATGCTGGTCGTCACGGCCGTTTTCATTCCCCTCATCGTGGCGTACACGACGTGGGTGTATAAAGTGCTGTGGGGTAAGGTTGACGGCAAAGCCATCGAAGACGACAGTGGTCACGCCTACTAAGAATTTACGAAAGGATATAACTATGTGGTATTTCGCCTGGATACTGGGTCTTCCGCTGGCGGCGACCTTCGCCGTGCTCAATGCGATGTGGTATGAAATCGCCGATGGCGACACGACGCCCGAGCAGTACCGCGACTAGGCCAACTGGCCGCAGTACGAACTGAACAGCCCCGCCCGGCGCCATGCCCGGCGGGGCTTTTTGCTTGCTACAGCAAGATGAATTCGCCACGGATGCGCAGCTTCATGCCGCGCGGCGCGTCGGCACCCGCCGCCACGGCCCAGGCCGTGATCCATTGCGCACAGCGTTCCCGCTCGGCCGCATCGTGCAAGCGCTGCAAACGCGCATCGGCCAGGTCGATACGCTGGGCCAGATACAGGCGCTGGTCCATGGGATCCGTCTTTTTGCTGTAATGCTGCATGGCTTTCCCTTTGCGCGTGGTGACAAATCAAGTGTTGGCATAGCCATCTACGCACGGGAGCGCTATTTGGATGCGGTGCACGCATAAAAAAACCGCCATGGCGGTGGCTTTGCGAGCTTGCAATGGTGGCGTC
>NZ_JABXFH010000070.1:0-19967 GCF_013372745.1 Janthinobacterium sp. BJB401
GCTTACCCCGGCTTTTCAAGGTCTTGGGTTAAAACGACACCAGGGACAGTCCGCTAAACGACATCATCCGTTTAGCAGCCTGTCCCTCTTTGCATTCCCGGAGTCCTGATTGAAAAAGCAACAAACCGCCACCGTCGCCGATATCTTCGCCAGCGCGCTGGCAACCTGCGGACCACAAACCGGCGAGACGGTCGGCATCGCCCTGAGCGGCGGCCTCGATTCCTCGGCCCTGCTGCACCTGGCGCATGCCTGGGCGCAAGAGCATGGCATGGCCTTGCACGCCTTCCACGTGCATCACGGCCTGAGCCCGAATGCGGATGCCTGGCTGGCGCACTGCGAGCAATTGTGCGCAGGCATGGGGATTGCCTTCGAGGCACGCCGTGTCACCCTGGGAAAGAATGCGAAGACGGGCACGGAAGAGGCGGCCCGCAAGCGCCGTTACGCGGCCCTGGGCGAACTGTGCGCCGCGCACGGCGTGCGCCTGCTGCTCACGGCCCACCACCAGGATGACCAGGCCGAGACGGTGCTGCTGCAATTGCTGCGCGGCTCCGGCACGGCGGGCTTGTCGGGCATGGATGGCGCCAACAGTGCGCCCGAGTTGCTGGGCAACCCTGACCTGGTGATGGCGCGCCCCTTGCTGCCCGTGTCGCGCAAACAGCTGGAAAGCTACGTGGAAAAACATGCGATCGCGCACATCCACGATGAATCGAACGACGATCCCCGCTTCGCCCGCAATGCCTTGCGGCATCAGGTGATGCCCGTGCTGGCGCAGGCGTTTCCCGGTTTCCAGGAGCGCTTCGCCCGCAGCGCCCAGCATGCGCAATCGGCGCAGCGCCTGCTGACGGAACTGGCGACGCAGGATCTGGCGGCGTGCCTCGACGGCGACTGCATCGAGCTGGCGAAATTGCGCGAGTTGAGCGCGGACCGCTGCTACAACCTGCTGCGCCACTGGTTCGGCACGCGCGGCTTGCGCATGCCGTCGACGGCGTGGCTGGCGGAAATGCTGGCGCAGTTGCTGGAAGCGCGGCCCGATGCGCAATTGCTGGTCACGCACCCCGAATGCCACGTGCGGCGCCACCGCGACCGTTTATATCTGACGCCGAAGCTCGATGACCTTGCCGGCATGCGCGAGCGTGACGACGCGGGCATTCCCGGCCTGGAAAAGGCCAGCCAGCAATTTAGCTGGCAAGGCGAAGCCAGCCTGGCCTTTCCCGCGTATGGCGGCGTGCTGCATTTCGATGCGGTGGAAGAGGGCGGCCAAGGTATCGATATTGCCTGGCTGCAATCTCAAACCTTGACGATAGACTTCCGCCAGGGTGGCGAGCGCCTGAAACTGGCCTTGAACCGCCCCACCAAGAGCTTGAAATGCCACTACCAGGCGTTCGACGTGCCCGCCTGGGAGCGCGCACGGCTGCCCCTTGTCTGTGCGGCGCAACAATTGCTGTTCGCGGCCGGTATCGGCCTCGATTGCCATTGCCTGAGTCTGCTGGACCGTCCCCGTGTCGCCTTGCGCTGGGTCTCCTGCTGAGCGTAGGGCCAGCCGCCACGGCCACTCTCGGGGTGGCCGCCAAGCGGCTGCCCAAGCCAGCTGGACTGCATGGATTGGTTATTTCCATATGCGCAATCGGTATGAGCTAATGCGCTTTTTAGCTTGTTATTTTGCATTGCGGCATGTAGAGTAAAGCCCTCCTTTTTTATTCTTCTTGAGCGGAAACTTCACTCTTATGGCTTTAATCGTCCACAAATATGGCGGTACGTCGATGGGCTCGACTGACCGTATCAAGAATGTCGCCAAGCGCGTTGCCAAGTGGCACGACGCTGGGCATCAAATCGTGGTGGTGCCATCCGCCATGTCGGGCGAAACGAACCGCCTGATTGGACTGGCCAAGGAAATCATGGATCAACCCGATCCCCGTGAACTTGACATGATCGCCTCGACAGGCGAACAAGTGTCCGTCGGCCTATTGTCGATGGCACTGCTGGCGATCGGCAAACAAGCCGTATCCTATGCTGGCTGGCAAGTCGCGATCAAGACCGATTCCGCCTTTACCAAGGCACGCATCCAGTCGATCGATGACGAAAAAGTCAAACGTGACCTCGATGCGGGCAAGATTGTCATCATTACCGGTTTCCAGGGTGTCGACGAACACGACAACATCGCGACCCTGGGCCGCGGCGGTTCGGACACCTCGGCAGTGGCGATCGCCGCCGCCATGAAGGCGGCCGAATGCCTGATCTTCACGGACGTCGACGGCGTCTACACGACCGACCCGCGCGTGGTCTCCGAGGCGCGCCGCCTGAAGACCATCACCTTTGAAGAAATGCTGGAACTGGCTTCGCTGGGTTCCAAAGTGCTGCAAACGCGTTCGGTGGAATTCGCCGGCAACTACCGCGTGCCCACGCGCGTGCTGTCGTCGCTGACCGACCCGATGTTGCCGCTGGAAATAGAAGCCAATTCAGGCACCCTGATTTCGTTTGAGGAAGATACAAACATGGAACAAGCAGTCATCTCCGGCATCGCCTTCAACCGCGATGAAGCCAAAATCACCGTGCTCGGCGTACCCGACCGTCCAGGCGTGGCGTACCACATCCTGGGACCGGTGGCGGATGCGAACATCGAGGTCGACATGATCATACAGAATCAGTCGGTCGACGGTAAAACGGACTTCACCTTCACCGTCTCGCGCGGCGAGTACACGCGCGCCTTGGCCGTGCTGGAAGCGAACCGCGAATCGCTGGGCGCGGCCAGCATCACGGGCGACGCGAAAGTGTCGAAACTGTCCGTCGTCGGCGTGGGCATGCGCAGCCACGTTGGTGTCGCCTCGCAAATGTTCCGCACCCTGTCGGAAGAGGGCATCAACATCATGATGATCTCCACTTCCGAGATCAAGATCTCCGTGCTGATCGATGAAAAGTACATGGAACTGGCCGTGCGCGCGCTGCATAAGGCGTTCGAGCTGGAAAAAGCTTAAATATCCAAAAAAATTGCCCCACGCCCTTGACCAAAGGGGGGGCAGTCGATATTATGACGTTCGTCGCTGCAGCGCAGTTAGCTACAGAGACATAGTTGAGTAATCAGCTAGGAGACGTGGCCGAGTGGCCGAAGGCACATCCCTGCTAAGGATGCATACGGCTTATACCTGTATCGTGGGTTCGAATCCCACCGTCTCCGCCAGAATCAAATAAAAAAGCCTCCCCTGCGGGAGGCTTTTTTATTTGTCTGGACGGAACGGTGGGATTCGAAGACGGAGCGCCCTAAGGGGCGCGAGGCTATCCGAATCGCCATTCTGCCGCGCCCCGCGCGGCCCCGCTGGCCGCGCAGCGGCCCGCGCCGTCCCCTCATCTCAAGCCGTAGCGGCCAAAATCACCGCTTCGCCTCCCGCTCCAGCGTATCCCTGCCAATAATCTTCAAGCTCGTCCCGCCCTTGAACGGCAACGTTTCCTCGCCAGCGTCAGATGCGGCGCCGCCGCCGATCCGGATCCCCGCCGAGACGCCGATTTCGGCCGTCACGTCGACGAATTCCTTGCGGAACAGCAGCAGCTCCGTATGCTTGATGATGCTTTGCAGCGCAATCGACTGGCCCGGCGCGATGGTGGTAAAGGCACGCTTGAGCGCATGGTTCGCCAGGCCCGTCTTCAGGACCTGGCTTTGTTCGCTCACGTTGTCGACCAGGCGCAGGTTGGGGCCGCGCTGCTGGATGTAGTCGAGCGGATAGCCGACGGCCGCGCTGCCGGTATTTTTGATGACGACCTCGATGCGCATGTCGCTGCCCGTGAAAATGCAGGTCGGATTGTCGAGGCAATGGGCGCTAACGGAAAGTACGTCGTTCGGCATGGCGTGTCCTGTGAGGTGTAGGGAGGTTGCAAACAGCCCGGTTACGAGCCATTGAGGATGATATCGCATTTGATTTTCCGTCCTATTTTCGCCCGCAGCAATTCTTGTACTTCGATGGCGATTTGCCAGCCGTGCCGCTTGAGGACAATCACGGAGCCGTAGGCACTCATGATGTTGGCAACTGCCGGGTCCGGTTCCGCGCCGTCCGCCAGGGCCGGCACGGGCGCATCCCAGCTGCCGTCGGGCTTCATGTACTTGACGGTTTCGTCATCGCCGTCGACATAGGAATATTCGTCCGGTATGCCATAGCAATGGCCGAATTCATGCGCATGGGTTTGCCCGTTGGTGGCCATCGATACGTCGATCACGGTGCCGGTCACGCCTTCACGGTCGTAGCGTTTGTGGATCTGCATGGTGTAGTGCTCCCTGCTTTCCACGTACTCCACGCGGTAGACGATGGGCAGGATGCGCGTGCCGCATTCCGGATCGACGATCTCCATGCGGAATTTATTGTTCCAGTGCTGTTCCAGGCCCGTCCTGGCGACTTCCTTGACGTACTTGATGACGGCGGCGCGCTGCTTGGCCCGCGTGGCGGCCTGTGGGGTGCCCTTCTCGCGCGCTTCCAGCGCCTGGTCTTCGGCCGACAGCACCGTCACCACCTTGACGCGCAATTCGGCGATGATGCTGGTATTCGACTTGACGGGCACGTAGATCTTGTAGCGCACGGTGTCGAAATAATTATGCGGCGCGCCATTGGTGCCGAAAGTATTGTTGTAGCGCGGCACGCTGGAGACATCGATCTCCTTTTCGTAGTCGGCGATCCAGCAGGCGGGGCGCTTGATCAGCACTTCCTTGCGCTGCTTGTTGTCGACGGGGCTGGTGCTCGACGTACCCGTTTCCTTGAATTTTGGCTCGGGCTTGGGCGGCGCCTTGGCCGTCGTGCCGGGCGCGGGCGCCTTGGCGCGCGTATCTGGCGCGGGTGCGGGCACAGGGCTGTCCGGTGTCTCGGGCAACTCGCCCGGCGATTTGAGCAGTTCGATCACCAGTAGCTCGACGGCGGCAGCCGCCACGATGTGGGTCAAGCCCCTGGCGTCCGTCATGCCCGTTTCGATGCTGCCGTCAGCGCGCTTGACGCGGTACGGCTGGCGCGGCATCAGTTCGCCCGTGTCGCGGTCTTTCAGCACGAAGCCTTCGTCGAACAGTTTCAAGCGGCTGTCGGGCAACGGCGGCAGGCCGGCGGCGACGCTGGCGCCGCCGTTGAAGACATGCTGCCCGCCCTTGACCGTAAAATGACCGGGGCAGCGGAAGGTGATGTCGCCGCCTTCGAGCGTGATCGACGATTGTCCCGCCTGCAGGACGATTTTCTGGTTGGCCTTGATGTCGATGCTGTCGCTCACGGAGATCACCGTGATGGCTTGATCGGCGAGGATTTCCAGCTGGTCGGTATGCGCTTCGAGCGAGACGGGGCCGTTGCCCGCGACGGCCTTGATGCCGCCTTCCTGGCTGAACAGCGTGGCCGCGTTGGCCGCCACCGAGGCGACCGTCTGGCCAGCCGTCATGTGCAGGTCGGCCTGCGCCGTCCAGTGCAGCTGCTGGCCCGCGAACAGCACGGTCGACGCGGGCGTGGCCCAGTTGATGCTGCTGGGCGACTCCATCACCACCAGCGGCTGGGCGTAGCGTTCCACGGGCTGCGCCGCATCGGGCGCGCGCGTGCCGCTGCCCGCCTTGCTGGCTTCCTGGCCGCCGACAGCGGCCTGGTACTTGCCATCCTGTTGCGGGTCGATCTGCGTCGCCATGTCCAGCTGTGCCTGGTTCGCATCCTTGCTGACGAGGGCGTTTTGCTGGCTAGCCGACGTCGCCACCGTCTTGCTCAGTTCACAGGCGCCGCGCAGCAGGGCCAGCGCTTCCTTCGTGTCGAGCTGGCTCGAGGTCACGCCGGCGCCCTGGCGCGCGCGCGCCGTGGTCGAGATCAGCATGCCTTCGCCGGCGCGCAGCATGGCCCAGGCATCGGTGCGCAGTTCAAAGCCGCTGCCGCGGTAGCTGCCCCGTTGCGCCGAGCTGGCGCCTTGCTGCACCAGGTAGCCCAGATTGAGCTCGGTGGCGGCGCTGCTCGAAGCGAGCCGGGTGCGCAGCTGGCCCTGGGTATCGTCGAGTACCCACTGGTTGTAGCCGGCGCCGTCGAAATTGTGGCTGTGCATGCCCGACAGGACGCCCGCGTGGTTGACGCCCGAATCCTCGCCGGCCGCATACGGCGGCGTGTCGCTGCCCGTGTAGAGCTGGGCGACGACCAGCGGGCGGTCCATGTCGCCTTCGATGAAGTCGACCAGCACTTCCGTGCCGAGGCGCGGCGTGAATTGCGAACCCCAGTTCGGGCCGGCCAGCGCTTCGGCCACGCGCACCCAGGCGCCGGAGGCCTCGTTGCCGGGCGCGTTGCCCTGCGCGTCGGTATTGTGCGCCAGGCCGCCCGGATTGGCGGCGCTGCCGCGCTGCCAGGCGAACTGGATGCGCACCTGGTGGTCGCGGCCCGTGGTGGCCACGCTGTCGGCCAGCCCCACCACCAGCGCCGTCTGCGGGCCCAGCGCCACGGCCGGCGCGCGCGCGGCGGTGGCGCGCGGCACGATGGCCACGCTGGTGCGCACGCAGCCGAAGCGGTTGCGGTAGGTGCCCGGTTCGATCTGGCCGGCGATCCAGTCGGCCACGCCGCCCAGGCCGGCCTTCTTGGCCAGCGTCGACAGCATGCCGCCCAGGCCGGCGCCGGCTGTTCCCGCATTGTTGCGCGCCTGGT
The DNA here is from genome assembly GCF_013372745.1 of Janthinobacterium sp. BJB401. Lineage (NCBI taxonomy): Bacteria > Pseudomonadati > Pseudomonadota > Betaproteobacteria > Burkholderiales > Oxalobacteraceae > Janthinobacterium > Janthinobacterium sp. BJB401. The sequence goes on from NZ_JABXFH010000070.1 coordinate 6,621, forward strand.
GTTCGGCCCACAGCACGGTGAAGGCGTTGGCGCCATCGGCATGCTGTTCGTGCTGCAGCAGGCGCATGGCGTGGCCGGCGGCCAGGCGGCGCACGGCGCCGGCGCCGTCGAACTGCTTGTTGTCCAGTTCTAGCGCTTGCAGCATGCGCTCGCTGTGCGGCCCGGCCGCCGCGCGGTCGGCGTGCCGGCGTTCGCCAGCGCCGTCATACACGGCCAGCTGCGGCAATTGTCCCGCCTCCAGGCTGGAAACCTGCTCGGCGGCGGGCGCCGTCACCTGTTCCGGATGCCAGCTGCTGATGCTGACGGCATTCGACCGCACCTGGCGGCGCGCGCCGAAGCGGTCGATGGCGTCGTCCGTATCGGTGGCGCGCACGCCGTGAAAGCGCATGTCGGCGCCGCCCGGCGTCTGCGGCGCGGTGGCTTTGCTGTCGAAGATCACCAGCTTGTGCCTGGCCTGCGCGTTGCCATCGCCGCCTTCCTGCGCGCCGCCGGGCTGGTCGTGCTCGAAGCGCCAGCTCAGGCCTTCCGCCGCCAGCAGGCGCGTGAAGAATTCGAAGTCGCTTTCGCGGTACTGGGTACAGATGGCGCGCGTGGCCAAGGCCTGGCTGACGTCGAATTCGAAGCGCAGCTGCGGGTAGTCGGCCAGCAGCTCGGTGACGATGTCGCGTGCGTTCTTGTCCTGGAAAATATAACTGTCGCGGCGCAGCTGCAGCAGGGCCAGGGCCGGCTCGAGGCGCAGCCGGTAGCGCGCCACGCCGCCGTCGGCGCCGATCCAGGCGCAATCGGTGCAGATGCCGTGCCAGGCGCGCTGGCTGCCGTCGGGCTGCAGCAGGCACAGCGTCATTTCCTCGCCGATGAAGGAAGCCAGGTCCAGGCTGGCCGCGGTGCTCAGGGCGTCGACCTCGAAGCGGAACAGTTCATTGACGGCCTCGCGGCCCTCGAACTGTTCCGCCATCAGCGATTCCGGCTGCCCGGACTGCTGCGCCGTGGCCAGAGTGATGAGCCGCGCATGCTGGCTCAGGCCTGTGCCGAACTGGCCCGTCGCTGCGGGACTTGCTTGTGCGCCGCCCATCACGGCAGGGTAATGCTCAGGTTAGCCACGCGCGGCGCCAGCTTGACGATGTCGTTGTAGGCATTGATCTGCGCTTGCGTCTGTTTGGCCAGCATGGTGCGCAGCCCCAGGTAGCCCATGGCGCAGATCAGGGCGAACACCGAACACAGCACCCAGACCGGCACGTTGTTGCGCAGCTTGTGGATGATCTGGTCGGGCCGCTCCGCATGCGGGGCGAAGCCGGTTTTCTTGCCCTTCATCTGGGCGATTTCGTCGCCCAGGCGCGCCGTCAGGTAGTTGAGTTTTTCCGGGCCTTCGAGGATGTAGCGGCCCTGGAAACCCAGCAGCAGGCACATGTGGAAGACTTCGAGCGCCTGCAGGTGCGCGCTGCCGCGCGCGCGCAGCGCTTCAAGACGGATGAAGAAGTTTTCGCCGGCCAGCTGGTCGCCGAAGAGCACCAGCTGCAAGGGCCGGCGCGCCCATTCGTCGCGGATGCTGTAGGGCGAGCGCAGGATGATTTCATCGACGGCCGCGCAGAACGCATATTTTGCGGCGTCGATGTCGTCCGCCGACGCGCCCTGTTTTTTCGCGCCGCGGCTGAACTCATCGAGGAAGTGCGTCATCTTGCTGATGAAATCGGCATTGTCTTGCGGCCCGCTGCCGTTCTTCAGCATGAAGAGGGCGTAAAAGCCGTCGTACATCAAGTCCATCAAGGTGTGTTCGGTGCCGGGACCGGCAGCCATGCTGGAGGCATAGGCGGCCTGGCCGCCGGACATCAGGGAAGGGGTAGCGCTGGAGTGCATCGTTGGACCTCAGGAAGTGACGGCGACAAGTTCGAGTTTCAGTTCACGCATGCCGGACGGGACATACACCAGCAGCGACTGCGCCTGCAGCATGCGTTCGTACATCTGCCCCTTGGCCTCGATGGTGAAGTAAAACATGTCGGGGCGCACCGGCACGGCGGCCGGCACCTGCGGCGCATGCTGCAGGCGCACTCCGGGCAGGGCGGAGAGCACGAATTTTTCCACGTCGTCCGGTGCGCCCACCTTGAAGCGCAGCGGCACCACGTCGACCAGTTCCACGCCGGCCATGTCGGCCGACACGCCCAGGTAGAACGCCGTCTTGGCATCGATCTTTTCCGAGTCGAGCTTGCCGTGATGGTAGGACGGTTTGGTTTCCGTCAGCGCGATGGCGAAGTATTTCGACGAGATCACGGTGTCGAGCAATTCGCGGATCATGGCGTGCAGCTGGGCGAACGCGGGACCGGGATCGGCATGCCGGTACGGCGGCAGGTCGGCCAGCGCATGGCTTCTTGAAAAGGTCATCAGGCCGCCCGCCAGGCCCAGCAGCTGTTCGTACAGCCGCTCCGGATGCAGGGCCGGATGATGGAAATAATGGCTGAGCGAGGCGTAGGCCGCGCTGGCCGTATGCAGCAGCCAGAACGAGGACATGTCGCCGGAGCGGAACTCGATCACGCTCTTGCTCGGCTCGCGGTGATGCCCATACAGCGCGTTGACCTTGGCTTGCAGCGCGTCGATCAGGCGGCGCAGCTGCAGGAACAGCAGGGGCGCGCTGCGGATGGACAGGCTGGGCGGCACGAAGGCCGGATCCTGCTCGAAGCCGCCCGTCGACAGGCGCCGCAGGCGCAGCAGGGGGAAGCTGACGTAGGAATCGCGCGGTTCGGCATCGGCGACCAGGCGCAGGGTTTTTTTCAGGTAGGTCAGTTCGGCCTGCGCGGCCTGGGTGTACAGGTCCGGCGTGCTCAGATTGGCCTGGGCATAGCGCGCCGCGTTGTTGGGCTGGCCGCTGGCGGCGAAGTTGCCGCCGAATGGCTTGAACGCCGGCAAGGCGGCGTGAAAGGTCACCGATTGCAAGGACGACGGCACGTTGCCCAGGTCGAGCGCGTCGGGCAGTTCATCGCTCCCGGCGGCGTTGTAGATTTCGCCGTCCTGGAAGACCAGCGACAGTTCCAGCAGGCGCAAGCTGTTGTTGGCCAGCGCATCGCGGTCGATCTGCAACTGGTTCACGCCCCACGCATACGGATGCAGCGCCTTGACGCTTTCGTGCAGGCGCTGCTCGTGGTACTGGTCTTGCTGCTGGAAATGCTGGGGCCGCAGGAACAGCCCTTCGCCCCATAACAATTTGTTTGCCATGCTCATGGATTGCCCTCTATGCCAGACACAGTGAGGCGCGGCAGCGACTGAAAATCATGCTTCGCATCGCGCAAGGTGGTGCTTTTTTCGCAACTGCAAGAACCTTAACATTATCTTGAATAATGGCGCGTACTGTACGTTTTTGGCGTGAGTAGTGTGAGTTTTCGCGTATTTTCTATTGAACGCAGTATTTTTTCAAATCATGCTACGCTCCGAAAAATAGATAATTAGCAACTATAAAAAGCAACTTTTCAGTCCGCCAAACAGTCTTCTTTTTTGAAGGAAAGCCCAACATGACACGCTCGGTTTCGCTACGCACGCTTGCAGTAATCGCCTGTGCTTTTGCCCTCAGCGCCTGCAGTACGGCGCCGGTGGCCAAAGCGCCGCCCGCCGCGGCGCCGCCGACGCTGGAGGAGCTGATGGCCAAGGCCACGCAGGCCGTGGACACGGGCAACAAGGCGGCGGCGCTGGCGCTGTGGCAGGAGGCCGCAGCCGCCGCGCCCGCCGACAAGCAGCCCTGGGTGCGCATGGCGCAAAGCCGCTACGATGCCGGCCAGTATGGCGAAGCCATCCTCAACGCCCAGGAAGTGCTGGTGCGCGATCCTGCCGACAAGCTGGCCAACAGCGTGATCGCCATCAGCGGACTGCGCCTGTCGACGCGGGCGCTGGCTGACCTGAGCCGTCAGAACAACCTGTCCGGTCCGCTGCGCGCGGAATCGCAGGATCTGGCCAAGCTGCTGCGCGAGAGCCTCGGCGAAACCGTGCTGGTGCCGCCGCCGGACAAGCCGCCCGTGCGCCAATCGCGCAAGCAGCCAAGCAAGCGCACTGCCGACGAGGGCAGCGCCAATCCATTCAATGCCCTGAAGTAGTCAGCCAGGCACAGCTACGCCGCAGTTCAACAGGCGCATCGCCGATGCCGCCAATATTTGGAAGGGGATGTCATGTCGAAGAAAGATAGTGTGCAGAAGCGCTTGCAAAAGGTACGCCCGCCACGCGTGCAGATGACGTATGACGTCGAGATCGGCGACGCCATCGAAAACAAGGAGCTGCCCTTCGTGGTCGGCGTGGTCGGCGATTTCGGCGGCAATTCCGAACTCGAACAGAAGCGCCTGAAGGACCGCAAGTTCGTCGATATCGACCGCGATAATTTCGATGAAGTGATGAAGGGCATCGAGCCGCGCGCCACCTTCCGCGTGCCGAATGAACTGGGCGCCGGCGGCGACCAGTTCGGCGTTGAACTGAAATTCCGCTCGATCGCCGATTTCCGCCCGGAAGCGGTGGTCGGGCAGGTCGAGCCGCTGCGCAAGCTGCTCGAGGCGCGCACCAAGCTGGCCGACCTGCGCAACAAGCTGGCCGGCAACGACAAGCTGGAAGACATCCTGAATGACGTGCTCAACAGCACGGAAAAACTGGCCCAGCTGGAACAACATTCGCACGTCAGGAAAGATTGATATGTCCGCACAACTGACCCCCGCATTGAGCGCCGCCGGCGCCGCCGAAATCGATTTGCTCGACCAGATCGTCGAGCAGAGCAAGGTGGCCAAGTCCAGCGTCGAACACGCCCGCGCCAAGGATCTGATTTCCGAACTGGTGAGCCAGGTCATGGATGGCACGGTGGTGGTATCGAACAACCTGGCCGCCACCATCGACGCCCGCGTGGCCGAACTGGACCAGCTCATTTCCGCGCAGCTCAGCGCCATCATGCACGCGCCCGAATTCCAGAAGCTGGAAAGCAGCTGGACGGGCCTGCATTACCTGGTGAAGAACACGGCCACCGGCACGAACCTGAAAATCAAGCTGATGAACGCGACCAAGCGCGAACTGGTGAAGGATTTCCAGAGCGCGCTGGAGTTCGACCAGTCGACCATGTTCAAGAAGGTCTACGAAGAGGAATTCGGCACCTTCGGCGGAGCGCCGTTCGGCACCTTGCTGGGCGACTTCGAATTCAGCCGCCAGCCGGAAGACATGTATTTCATCGAACAGATGTCGCATGTGGCCGCCGCCGCGCACGCGCCGTTCATCTCGTCCGCGTCGCCGGAACTGTTTGGTCTGGAAAGCTACAGCGACCTGGGCAAGCCGCGCGACCTGGCCAAGGTATTTGACACGGTCGAGTATGCAAAGTGGAAATCCCTGCGCGAATCGGAAGACTCGCGCTACGTGGGCCTGACCTTGCCCCGCTTCCTGGGCCGGCTGCCGTTCAATCCGCTCGATGGCGCCACCGTCGACGGCTTCAATTTCGTCGAGGACGTCGACGGCACCGACCATCAGAAATACCTGTGGTGCAATGCCGCCTACGCGTTCGGCACCAAGCTGACGGCCGCCTTCGAGGATTACGGCTGGTGCGCGGCGATCCGCGGCGTGGAGGGTGGCGGCCTGGTGGAAGACTTGCCGACGCATACCTTCAAGACGGACGAGGGCGAGGTGGCGCTGAAATGCCCGACCGAGATCGCCATCACGGACCGCCGCGAAAAGGAATTGAGCGACCTGGGCTTCATCTCCCTCGTGCACTGCAAGAACACGGACTATGCCGCGTTTTTCGGCGCCCAGTCGGCGCAGAAGGCGAAAAAATACAATACCGACGCCGCCAACGCGAACGCCGTGCTGTCGGCGCAGCTGCAATACATCTTCGCCGTGTCGCGCATCGCCCACTACATGAAGGCCATGATGCGCGACAAGATCGGCAGCTTTGCCGCCGCCTCCAACGTGGAAGATTTCCTCAACCGCTGGCTGACGCAGTACGTGCTGCTCGACGATAACGCCAGCCAGGAACAGAAAGCCCAGTTTCCGCTGCGCGAAGCCTCGGTGCAGGTGGCGGAAGTGCCGGGCCGGCCCGGCGTGTACCGCGCCGTGTCCTTTTTGCGTCCGCATTTCCAGCTGGACGAATTGTCCGTTTCACTCCGTTTGGTCGCGGAGCTTCCGCAGTCGACCAAATCGTAATGTATTTTTCTTCACACCCTTGAAAGGAATGACATGGCAATCGACGTATACTTGCAAATTGATGGCATCAAAGGCGAATCCACGGATAACAGCCACAAAGATTGGATCGAATGCAAGTCGGTCCAGTGGCAGGTGTTGCAACCCAAATCGGCGACCGCCTCGACGGGCGGCGGCCATACCGCCGAACGTACCGAGCACAAGGATATCGTCATCGCCAAGATGGCCGATCTCGCCAGTCCCTTGCTGCTGCAGACTTGCTCCTCGGGCAAGACCATCCCGAAAGCCAAGCTCGAGTTCCTGCGCGCCGATGGCCAGGGCGAGCGCATCAAGTACTTCGAAATCGAACTCGAGAACGTGATGATCAGCAGCGTGGCGCCATCGGTGGCCGCGGGCGACATACTCGGCGAAGACCTGGCGCTCAAGTACTCCAAGGTCAAGTGGAAATACACCCAGCAAAAAGTGGGCGGCGGTTCGGGCGGCAACACCTCCGGCGGCTGGGATCTGTCGGCCAACAAGACGGCCTGATCGTACCTGACCGCGTACGCCAGCGGCGCGCTGCCGCCGCTGGCTTTCCTGGCCGCCGGCAGCGGCGTCCACGCCAGCCATGAAACGGGAAACCCATGAAAGGTTTTACGCCGGGCCTGTTCGACCGCCTGATGGATACGCCCGTGCACGGCGCCTCCAGCGGCACCGTCTCGCGCCTTTCGCTCGAGGACTTGAAAGACACCGTGGCGCGCGATCTCGAAGCGCTGCTCAACACGCGCGCCGTGCTGCCCGAGGCGCTGCTCAAACCCTTTCCCGAATGCGGCAAGTCGATCATCACGTACGGCTTGAACGATTTCGCCGGGCTTAGCCTGTCGAGCACGGACGACCGCGCCTATATCTGCCAGTGCCTGGAAAAGGCCATCGCCCGCCACGAGCCGCGCTTGCGCCAGGTACGCGCATCGCTGGAAATCGAGGAAGGCTCGATCAACCGCCTCAATTTCGCCATCAGCGCGCTGCTGGTGGTGCATGCGGCGCACGAACCGGTCAGCTTCGACGCCATCCTGCAGCCTTCCAGCCTGCATTACACGATCAGCAAGGGACGCCGCGCCGCGTCCACGGGAGCCTGAGCTTGGACGAATTGCTGCCCTATTACGAGCGCGAACTGGGTTTCCTGCGCCGCTATTCGCGCGAGTTTTCCGAGCGCTACCCGAAGATCGCCGGTCGCCTGCTGATGGGCGGCGAAGTGTGCGAAGACCCGCACATCGAGCGCATGATCCAGTCGTTCGCGCTGCTCAATTCGCGCATCTCGAAGCGCATCGACGACGATTATCCCGAATTTACCGAAGCGCTGTTCGAAGTGCTGTATCCCCATTACCTGCGGCCTTTTCCCTCGTGCTCGATCGCGCGCATGGATTACGCCGCCGCCGCGGCGCAGCTGACGGCGCCGGCGGAAATCGCCCGCGGCACGGAGCTGACGACGCGCCCCGTGAAGGGCGTGGCCTGCACCTTTCGTACGGCCTACCCCGTGACGGTGGCGCCGCTGGCGCTCACGCACGCGGCTTTTTCCGCCATCATCGAGGCGCCGGAACAGGTGCTGCTGCCGGCGAATGCCACCTCGGGCGTGCGCATCACCATCGAGTCGAGCGCCGCGCAGCTGTCGCCGGGCCAGCTGGGACTGGCGTCGCTGCGCGTGTTCATCGATGGCCAGCCCTCGTTTTGCGCGGCGCTGCGCGACGCCCTGTTCATGCGCACCGTGAAGGCCTACGCCGAGGCGGACGGCAGCGGCAGCTGGGTCGCGCTCGACGGCATTCCGGTGCGCAGCGCCGGCTTTGCCGAGGACGATGCGCTGATCCCGTTTTCCGCCCGCTCGCATCCGGCCTACCGGCTGCTGACCGAGTATTTCTGCTTTCCCGAAAAATTCAATTTCTTCGACATCGACCTCGGCGCGCTGTGCGCCGCGCTGCCGTCCGGCTGCCGCCGCATCACCTTGCACCTGGCGCTGAGCGGCTTGCGCACCGATTCGAACACGGCGCGCCTGCTGGGGACGATGAACACGCACAATCTGCTGCTAGGCTGCACGCCGGTGGTCAACCTGTTCCGCCAGCGCGGCGAGCCTATCCGGCTCACGCACACGGCCGCCAGTTATCCCGTGCTGGCCGATGCGCGCCGCGCCTATGCGTTCGAGGTGCAGTCGATCGACTCGGTCAAGCTGGTGCGGCAGACGCCGCAGGGCGAATCCGTGGTGGAATTTCGTCCCTTCTATTCGCTGCGCCATGGCGAGACCCCGGCCAGGGATGGCCATTACTGGGTCATGCGGCGCGACGAGATCCTCGCCGGCAAGAGTCCCGGCTACGAGACGCAGATCTCGATCGTCGACATCGATTTCGATCCGGCCGCGGTGGAAACGGACACGCTCAGCCTGGAGCTGAGCTGCACCAACCGCGACTTGCCGGCGCAGCTGACCTACGGCTTGCACGGCGGCGACCTGTTCCTCGAAGGCGGCTCCAGCGTGCGCAGCATCAGCCTGCTGCGCAAACCCAGCGAGTCGCACCGTTTCGAACGGGGACGGGGCGCCCACTGGCGCTTGATTTCGCATCTGGCGCTGAATCACCTGTCGCTGGCCGGCAGCGGCCTGGAAGCGTTCCAGGAAATGCTGACCCTGTACGACTTGCCGCGCTCGGCCACTTCGCAGCGGCAAATCCGCGGCATCACGGCCATCGCCCACCAGGCCGTCAATGCCTGGCTGCCGGGCAATCCCTTCGCCTGCCTGGTGCGCGGCGTCGAAGTGCGGCTGACGATAGACGAAGAGGCCTTCGTCGGCAGCGGCATCCACGCCTTTGCGCATGTGATCGAGTGCTTCCTGGGCTTGTATGTGCATGCTAACAGCTTCACGCAACTGGTGGTGCTGGCAAAAAAATCAGGAGAGGAGCTGTGGCGATGCAAACCACGCAGCGGCGATTCCAGCCTAGTGTAATCGAGCGCCTGTTTGCCCAGCCTTGCCGCTTCCAGTACTTCCAGGCGGTACGCATGCTGGAGCTTTGGCTCAGGCGCAATGGCTTGCCGCACGACGATGCGGTGGCCAGCTTCCTGCGCTTCCAGAATTCCGTTTCGCTCGACTTCGCCCCCAGCCAGATCGAGGCGCTGGCGCCGGAACCGCGCGAACTGTCCACGGACGCCAGCGCCCTGGGCTCGGCGCTGTGCGGCGGGCAGCTGAAATACGTGCGTGTCACGCCGGCCTTCATGGGCTTTCTCGGCGTCGCCGGCGCGCTGCCGCTGCACTATACGGAACGCATCGCCACGCACCAGCTGTATGAAAAGGACGAGGGGCCGCGCGCCTTCCTCGACACGTTTTCGAACCGCGCCCTGGCCCTGTTCTATGAAGCGTGGCGCAAGTACCGGCTGGAGCTCAAATACCAGCTCGACGGCAAGGACCAGTTCCTGCCGCTGCTGCTGTCGCTGGCGGGGCTGGGCAACGCCTCGCTGCGCCAACGCCTGGCGGGGGACGGCGCCGGCGTGCTCGATGAATCGGTGGGCTACTTTGCCGCCGCCATGCGCCACCGGCCGCCGTCGGCCGTGCTGATCGGCCAGGTGCTGTCCGAGTATTTCGGGCAGCGCATCGCCGTCAGCCAGTTTGTCGGCTGCTGGTACGACGTGCCGCGCGAGCAGCAAAGCACCTTGGGCGGCAGCAACGCCCTGCTGGGCGCCACCGCCATGGTCGGCGCGCGCGTCTGGCAGCGCGACCTGCGCCTGCGGCTGACCATCGGCCCGCTGGCCCGCTGCCACTTCGACGCCTTCCTGCCTGGCGGCGCGGCCGCCCTTGCGCTCGAGAAGATGCTCGCCATGTTCACCGGCTTGTGCCTGGAATACGAAGTGCAGCTGGTGCTGCGCGCCGCCGACGTGCAGGGCATTGCGCTGACGGTGCCGCGCAGCGGCGGGCGGCTGGGCTGGGACAGCTTCCTGATCACCGGCGGCGAGGCGCGCGACCGCGCCGATGTCCGCTATGAATTGCATGCGCCGGCCTGAGCTCGCGCTTCTCCACCGATTTCGCCAACCATTACCCGACAAGGACCGCCGCCCCATGAGCATCAACCTGAAAACCCTGATCAGCAAGTTGAACGACACCTGCCGCACGGCCGCCACGCGGGCGGCCAGTCTTTGCGTCGGCCTGGGGCAGTATGAAGTCGACCTGGAGCACGTCTTCCTCGCGCTGCTGGAGCAGCCGCGCAGCGATTTCGTGCTGATTGCCCGCAGGAGCGGCGTCAGCGTGAGCATGCTGGAAGCGGATTTGCGCGCCGAAGTGGCGCGCCTGCAGACGGGCAACACGCGCACGCCCGTGTTTTCCGTGCGCCTGCCCAAGCTGTTCGAGCATGCCTGGCTGATCGCTTCGCTCGATTTGCGCGCCGGGCGGCAGGTGAGCATCCGCAGCGGCCACCTGCTGCAGGCGCTGCTGACCGAGCCGGAACTGGCGCAGCTGGCCTACCGGGGCTCGGCGCTGTTCCACGAATTCAAGCTCGACGAGATCAAGCACGGGCTCGACAAGCTGACCGAGGGGTCGCAGGAAGCCGGCGAGGCGGCGACGGGGCAGGAGGACGCGGGCGACGCCGGCGGCGATCCCGTGGGGGAACTGGCCGGTGCGGCGGCGTCGAAAACGCCGGCGCTGGACCAGTTCACCGTCAACCTGACGGCCCGCGCGCGCGCCGGCAAGGTCGATCCCGTGATCGGGCGCGACATGGAAATCCGCCAGGCGATCGACATCCTGATGCGGCGGCGCCAGAACAATCCCATCCTGACGGGCGAGGCGGGCGTCGGCAAGACGGCCGTGGTGGAGGGCCTGGCGCTGCGCATCGTGCAGGGCGACGTGCCCGACATTTTGCAGGGTGTGGAAATCCACACGCTGGACATGGGCCTGCTGCAGGCCGGCGCCAGCGTCAAGGGCGAGTTCGAGAACCGCCTGAAAAACGTCATCGCCGAAGTGGGCAAGAGCGCGCACGCCATCATCCTCTTCATCGACGAGGCGCACACGATGATCGGCGCCGGCGGCAGCGCCGGCCAGAACGATGCGGCGAACCTGCTGAAACCGGCGCTGGCGCGCGGCGAGCTGCGCACCATCGCCGCCACCACCTGGGGCGAATACAAAAAATATTTTGAAAAGGATGCCGCGCTGGCGCGCCGCTTCCAGGTCGTCAAGATCGAGGAACCGAGCGAAGAGCTGGCGTGCGCCATGTTGCGCGGCATGGCGCCGCTGATGGAACAGCATTTCAAGGTGCGCATCTTCGACGAGGCGATCACCGAAGCCGTGCGCCTGTCGCACCGCTACATCGCCGGCCGCCAGTTGCCGGACAAGGCCATCAGCGTGCTCGATACGGCTTGCGCCAGGGTGGCGCTGGGGCAGAGCGCCACGCCGGCCCTGCTCGACAGCGTGGCGCGCCGGCGCGAGCGCATCGATGCGGAAGCCTCGGCCCTGGCGCGCGAGGAGAGCGGCGGCGCGCGCCACGGCGCGCGGCTGCAGCTGCTCGACACCGAACGCGGCGCCGCCACGCAGGAACACGCGCAGCTGGCCGCGCGCTGGGACAGCGAAAAGGCGCTGTCGGAACAGATCCAGGCGATCCGCCGCCAGCTCGAGGAGGGCACGCCGGCCGACGCGGGCCAGGGGCGCGAGCTGCTGGCGCTGCAGGCCGAACTGGCGTCGCTGCAGGGCGAGACGCCGCTGGTGCCGGTGCAGGTCGACGGCCACGTGGTGGCGGAAATCGTCGCCGGCTGGACCGGCATCCCGCTGGGCAAGATGGTCAAGGATGAACTCAAGACGGTGCTGCGGCTGAAGGATTTGCTGCAGGAACGCGTGCTGGGCCAGCCCCACGCGATCGAGGCCGTGGCGCAGCGCGTGCGCACGGCGCGCGCCAACCTGGACGACCCGGACAAGCCGAAGGGCGTGTTCCTGTTCGTCGGCCCGTCCGGCATCGGCAAGACGGAAACGGCGCTGGCGCTGGCCGACGTGCTGTATGGCGGCGAGCGCAAGCTCATTTCCATCAACATGAGCGAATACCAGGAAGCCCACAGCGTGTCGGGCTTGAAGGGTTCGCCGCCCGGCTATGTCGGCTATGGCGAGGGTGGCGTGCTGACCGAGGCCGTGCGCCGCAATCCGTACAGCGTGCTGCTGCTCGACGAGGTGGAAAAGGCGCATTCCGATGTCATGGAGCTGTTCTTCCAGGTCTTCGACAAGGGCGTGATGGACGATGCCGAGGGACGCGAGATCGATTTCAAGAATACCATCATCATCCTGACCTCGAACGTGGCGTCGGCCAGCATGATGCAGGCGTGCCTGAACCTGCCGCCAGAGCAGCTGCCGACGCCGGAGCAGCTGGAGCTGGCCATCCGCCCGCAGTTGCTGAAGGTCTTCAAGCCCGCGTTCCTGGGGCGCCTGAAGGTGATCCCCTTTTATCCGCTCGGCGACGATGTGCTGGCCAGTATCATCGGCCTGAAGCTGGGCCGCATCGCCGCGCGCATCGCCGCCAATCACCAGGCCGAGTTTATCTACGACGAGGCGCTGGTCGAGGCGGTGCTGGCGCGCTGCACCGAAGTCGATTCGGGCGCGCGCAATGTCGACAATATCCTCAATGGCAGCCTGCTGCCGGAAATCGCCGAAGCCGTGCTGGCGCGCATGGCCGAAGGGCAGGGCATCAGCCGTATCAAGGCCAGCGCCGGCAAGCAGCGCCAGTTCCGGTATACGATCAAATAGGCGGCAAGCCGCTTCAGTGGCCGCTGCCGGGCGCGATGCCCAGCAGCTCCTCGATGTGGGCCAGCGAGGCGCCGTCCTTGACCACGCCGCGCAGCCATTCGTGCAAATTCTGTTCGCCCGCGTTGGCGGCCTTGTCGGCGAAGTACGAGACGGGGCTGTGCGGCTCCGTCTGGCGGAAGTACTGCGCCACCTGGCGCAGCTGCGCCAGCGCCTGGGCGCGGCTTTGCAACTCTCCGGGCGCCGCCGGCGGCAGCGCCGGCACGGCGGCCGGTGCCGCCAGGCCGCCAGCCGGCACCGGTGCGGCGGCGACGCTGGCGGCAGGGATGGCGACGGCCGCGGCGGGCAGGGCCAGCTGCATCGCCTGCAGCGCCTCGCGCGCCAGCGAAAAGCCCGGACTATCCTTGCCCAGGCGGCTATCGGCGGCCTGTTCCAGCTCGGCCAGCGCGTCCAGGCAGAACTGGGCGTCGGCGGCAAAGGCGGCGCGG
>NZ_JABXFH010000071.1:0-18997 GCF_013372745.1 Janthinobacterium sp. BJB401
AAGGGCAGCGTCGGCTACCGACAGGAATTATGAGCTCCGAACCAACTAGCTTCGGGCCACTAATGATCTTAGGTGAAGCAACGGTTCATAGTATAAACAAAGCCCCTGTATCGATCAGTTTCCCGCTGATCGATACCGATCTCGTACCACACGAACACTGTGATCCTTCACTGTTCTTGAGGGACAAAGCGCCAGAGGACTTCGGTGACTGCTTGGTCGAAATCATCAACTTGGCAGCGGATATGTCGCTAACAGATGACTTCAAGCTTGTGCAGACTCAATCGTTAGTTCGATGACAGGTTGTTTGAGAGATGACGTTAAATAGCAACAATAAGCCTCCGTCATTTCAACCCAAAAAAGACGGTGGATCTCCAAGACTTTAGCCATACTTATTAAAATAGTCAGCCGTCCCGCAAAAACTACACTCCATATGCGGCCTTTATAGTTGCCTCATCATTTGGCTCGCTCTGATTCCAAATAGAGATTGCTTGATTCATATTTGCAACCATAGTCGGACCGTCTCCAAAATGTTGCAAATTATGAATTTTTAGTATTTTCTCCCAAAGAGTCTGCCCTATAATTCCCGGACAAGTCGTGGTAACTTCAGTGTAAAGAGGGTTGAAGTTTTCTGCTTCTAACCCATCAAAATCTTTCTCGGTGACAAAATCAATTTTCATGAGGAAATTCCATTAATTAATAACAATATAGCAGCATCACTACAATTTTTAGATATCGACACAAACCAAAACTCACGATTAAAATAGGCTCACGTAGCAAGCAATCGGAGTGGAAGATAGCATATTCTAGGAAAAACAAATACACACATTGTAATGTATCAACTAATTTCCAGACTCTCGCCTATTGGTCCAGTATCTAGCTGATTGTCTAGTTTTTACCAGCAAAACCTTCAAGATGCCTAAAAAATCCAAGTTTACGGTAGATTCGATTCCCGCCGTCTCCACCACCGAATAAATAAAAAGGGCTTCCCCGTTTTGGCGGGGAGGCCCTTTTTATTTATTCGGTGCATGCAGAACGCGGGCATCGCATCCGCGTCCGGTACGGACGCGGGGGTTTTGCGGGACTTCGGCGAGCGCAGCTCGGCGCCGCAAAACCGGGTTGCGCTTGCAAGCGCAACCCTCTCCGATTCCTCTGACTAGCTTTTGCGCCGCAGGCGGTTTTTCCTAGCAACAACATCAGCCGCTCAGGCCGTGCACGAATGCCGGACTAGCTCAACCTGCCTCTTACCCCTTGCGGATGCAGATCAGGCGACGGGATCACAAGCGGAAATTGTGTTCGGTCTCTAACGATGAAATCTACCGCCTGACTGCCATGCAACATCAGGAGCCAATGATATAGTGGCGGCCATGTACTCAATGAAAGAAACTGCCATGAAAAACGACGCAACCGCTCGCCCGCAAGCCACCCAGGCACCTGTCAGACTCAGCAAAGGGGACTTCGTCACCGCACTGCGCAAGCTGCTGCAAGAAGAAGGAAAGGCCGGCAAGACCAGCGTGGACGTACGCGCTGCAACCTTGCACACCGATGTTGGTGTTTATCCCGCGCGCGGCCACTCGATGCCGACCTGTTGCACGGTGATGTATGAGGAGATGCAGCCCGGTGACGAGATACTGCTGACGCCATCCGGCGGCAAAGGGCCAACGCTGCTGGTACGGTATAAATTCCCGCGTGGAGAATCGCGGTCTTAAGGTGCTGGAGGCGATTCAGAGCGCTAATCGGCTTTCCCGCTTTCGCCTGCGGATCATCGGGTATATGCCACGATTTAAATCCCAGGGGAATGTCCCTTCACTCACGAAAATTTTCAAATAAGCAATGAATTTTCGTCGATAGATGGAATGAAGCAATTTACAAGGTCGTCCTGCATTGCATCCCCTCTCACTAGATCGAAATAATATGATTAATATTCGTGAAGCCAGAACCGCTGACCTGAGTACTCTGCGTGAAATTGGCTGTCAGACCTATCGAGAGCATTTTTCTGAAATTTGGTCCTCTGATGGAATATCGGATTTCCTAGACCAAGATTTTTCGCCCAGCGCGCTTGAACGTTCGCTGAATTCATTAAACCAAGTCTGGCTTGTTGCTTCCGACGAAGGCGGCAAAGTCGTAGGATTTTCCAAGGTCAACTTGTCGAAGCCGGTGCCAATAATCGGTGAGGTGGGCTTGGAGCTCCAAAAGATATACTTCCTCAAATCCGAGGCCGGGCGTGGCTATGGAAAACAGCTTTTAAGCTACATTTACGACCTGGCGCTAAAGCGCGGGGAGAGCTTGGTATGGCTCGATGTACTCAAGACCAATTCAAGTGCTCGGCGCTTCTACGCAAGCCTCGGTTTTCAAGAACGCGGTGAAATCCCCTTCGAAACGGACATGGCAGAAATTGGAATGATGGTAATGGTCTGCCAACTTTCCAATAACACGCTTCCTCATCACGCGTCCATTGCCTCGTAATTAGCCTCGTTCAAGTTTGCTTCCGTTGTTATCGGTCACGCCGACCAGGCCAACCCTAACATAAAGAGCGGCGGTAAGAAAAATACATGGCCAGCGAGCCATATTAAGCAAAGGCAAGATCATCAAAGTAACCACGCAGAAGGGCCACCTGGCCGGGAGCGATCTCGACGCATTGACAAAGAAATCCCAACCATGAAAATTGCGCGCCTGCTTTCCTCCAGTTTCCTCGTGCTGGCTGTGGCCCTCGTCGTCTATGGTCTTTTCGGCTTCTCCCGTTTTGCGTGGTACACCGGCGTCTACTATGACGAGCGCATGATCCTGTTCGACCACGGCGCCTATCCTTTTGCGTGGGGTATCGCGTTGCTGCTGATGGGGCAAATCGCCCGCTTGCACCATCGTCGGCCAGCCATGCTGCTCGCCGCTGGCGCCGCCCTGCTGCTGCTTCTCTGGAAGCGTGCAACGGTACCTGCCGCCATCGCCAATCAGCGACTTTTTCCGGATCCTGCCTTACTGGAGGGACTGATTGTTACCGCTGCCGTGGTCATCGTCCTGGCGCTGATAGACCGCCCCGTCGAGCAGGCCATCCGCAAGGCGCTTGGTCGTACCCGGTGACTCTTGAAGGTCACCGCCGCCTCCACTACTCGTCACACACCGCCCCACCAACCGCTCCTCCGATACTCAATCCCGTCGACAAATCAAAGCCAAAATCGCAGTGGTGGCCATCCTTTGGCCGATATCGGCACAGCAGCATGTCACGATGGCGAACGCGTATTTGTGCATCGGGACAGCCATTGGGCAAATCCGGTCCCATGGCGTCGAACATGTCTCTGGCAGCGGCTCCCGTCAATCGAAACGCGACTTTGGTATCGCCCGCAACCGGGGCGACGGCTTCGTCAAGATATCCGCCATAGATCGCGTACGAAGCTGAAAAATTCCTCTCTGCAAACTCCCATACGGCCCGAGCCTGGTGCGCCAACAGCAGGCACAGTAGCGTGACGCCTAGCAGGCTGGCGCGCCTCAGCATATGGAGCCGCCGATGCTGCGCCCCGTCAGCAGATCAAAGCCAAAGTCGCAATAATGGCCATCACGGGGATGGTAGGAGCAGCTCACTTCCGCCCGCTGGCGCAATCGATATTCGCCATCCACGCCGCACGCGTTGCGCAAGTCGGGCCCCATCGCATCAAATAGCTGTTTCGCCGCCTTGCCGTCGATCCAGAACGCGATGCGCTTGTCTTTCCTGGTTGGCGGCTGCGGATCGCTCAGGCTTCCGCCATAAATCGCATAGCGGCCTTTGAATGACTGGTAAGAAAATAACCATTTGGGAGCGGATTGGGCAATGGCCGTAGCCAAAACAAGAAGAAGAAAAACAACGAGAAGGCGTTTCATATCATCTGCCTTGCTACTTGATCGTGACATGGAAATGGTCGTCGTGCCGTAGCGCTCGCAAAGAAATCTGCGCTCGATAATTCTTGCCGCTATGCATTTTCTGAGCATTGCGAAGAATCAAATATCCATACGTTGGTGGACTTGTTGCCAGTTGAAGCGATGGCGTTGCGCCATTTCGAAGTTAAAAAACCTCACCCCTTAAATATTCCATCGCCCGCCGATACTTCTCCACCCGCTCCAGATCCTTCTGCGTCGGCCCATCTATCCTCGACAAATCGCTATTCTCGGCCAGATCCGCCAGCTTGACGGCCTTGCCGACCGGGTCCAAGGCCGCGCGGGCGATGAACGCTTCGTAGGACTCGCCGTCGATCTTGGTCACGGCGCGCACGCCGTCGATGACTTCCCGGGAAAATCCTTCGCGCGCCAGGTCGTCGAAGGTGATTTTTCCATCGCTGTCTTCCACCACGTCATGCAGCACGGCGACGATCTGCTGAGCACCGGGCGCGACGCGCAGCATGACGCGCAAGGGGTGCAGTATGTACGGCGCGCCGCCCTTGTCCGTCTGGCCCGCATGGGTGGCGGCGGCAATTTCAATCGCGCGCTCCAGGGTGCCGCGTCTTGCGTGTTCACTCATTGTTCACTCCTTGTTCACTCCACCTTGATTGGTGACCCCGTTGCGCGCCAGCCGCGGCGCTGCAAATGGCAAACACTGCTGCACAGCAAGGCTGGCACCAGTAAATTGAGGACTGGTACGAGCATCAGCAAACACAACAGCAATCCCAGGGCAAAAATCGCCGGACGCTGTTCGCGGCGCAACGCCGCTTGCTGTTCCGCGCCGAGCACCTTTTCAGCCGCCGCGCCGTAGACCATCTGGACATTCCAGGCCAGCAAGTACGAAATCAGCACGCACATGGCCCACACCGGAATCAGCAGGGAAAACAGCAGCAACAGGCGCCGCCGCCACACAGGGCGGGCGGAGGATGCATCCAGGCCAGCCGGCGTCTGCCATGCGGCATAGCGGCGCGCCGCCACAGCCTTGGCGCGCTCCAGCAACAGCCAGCGCAACGGCAAGCGCGCCGTGCCGATGGCGCCGATGATAAAAACCATCACATAGAAAAAGCCAGCCAACGCCAGCAAGGCCAGGGCGATCTGGCCGATCGACAACAGAGCTTTGGCGGCACTGCCCAGGCCGCCAGCGATATTGCCCATCTGCGAAAGCGTGGCAGGCCCGTTGGCCAGTGTCCCGACGCCATCCATCACGCCCAGCCCCAGCAAACCGGTAACGGATATCAGCGCCAGCATGGCGCTCAGCTCGACAAAAAAACGGCCGAAGCAGCTATACAGTCCCAGCCACAGCGCCACGACCGCCATGCACCACAGCGCGGAGCGCCACCACAGCCCCGCATGACGCGCATCGCGCAGTCCCAGGCCGACGCACGTAAAGGCTTCCCGCCAGGCCTGCAGCCAGGTTTGCAATATTTGTGTCACGCTCAAGCGTACTCCGCAGTGAAGGGGCGGATACGTCGATCCGTATGTTGCCGATTGTACATGGACAAGGCTGGTCCACGCGCCACCGAGAGCAACGGGCAAACCCCGCTCCAGCTCGCCATTGTTTGCGATACCGCAATTCCCGGTGGAAAGGAATACGAAACAATGCCAACTCCCCCACCGTTGCGCCTAGCGGAGTTGACCATGCTTGAAGTTCAGCCCAGGGATAAGCGCGGTTTTTTTATCCTGCCCCAGGCTCCGGAAGGTGCCGGGTATTACGTCTATGGCAATCTGCACCGGCTGCCACATTCCGGCCATATGGCCCAATATGCGCACCCCAGCTTGCTATCCCTGATCTTTTACATCGAACGTGAATGGCAGGCAATTGATGATCGGAAATTTGGCATCGGGAATATCAGTATCGCGGAAGGGTTAGGGTACGACAAGCATGTGAGCCACCGGAAAGGCCTTGAAATGGATATACGCCCCATGCGGAAGGACAGGCTGGAAGGCCAGTCCGCACGCGTGTCACGCTTTGATGACGTGTATGACCGAAACGCCACCATCCAATTGATACGACTGTTTTTGCAGCATCCCATGGTCACCAAGGTCTTCTTTAACGATGGCGAGGTGCAAAAAACAATTGCCGGTGGGCGCGTCCGCTCTCTGCAAGGGCACGACGACCATCTTCATATTGAAATCAGGGAGCATGGATGAATACTCGGCTTGCATGCTGCGCCATGGCGCTCACTCTATTCTCAACGGCACATGCGGCCGACAAGCAGCGGGAGTGGACTGGCGAGCCAAGGCCATTGCGTGGTGACTATCAGATCTATGGCGGAACGCTGTCCGACATGCTGCCGCCCACGCGAAACGACCGGAAAGTGGCAATCATGGTCAAAGGGGAATTGGCACGGGAACTGTTTGCCCAGCTCGGCCCCGATGTGCAACAGGAGCAGGCCTGCAGCTCCTCAGCGGATTACCGGGAGCGGCGCAGAGGAGATATTACCTGCGTTCATACAAAAGGGGCAGCATACGAATGCTATTTCGGACTCGACCTGCGTACGGGAAAAGGCACGTATGGAGCAATCTGCTAAACCGGGCTCTGCCTGGCGCGGACAAAACGAAGGCCTGCCTCAGTGCGCCGGCGAGCAGTAGCGACAAGTACGGCCCGTTCCTCCACCTTCAAAAATGGCTATCGAAATGCAAAAGCAGTCACGGCCTGCTCGGCAGGCTCGCAAGACGATTCGTAACAGACCTGATTTCTTCCCGATGCCTTGGCCTTGTAGAGTGCCTTGTCAGCGAGCTCAACCAACTCGACCGCCTGGTTTTCCAGGTGCGTCGGCATGAAAGCCGCCACGCCGACGCTGGCCGTCACCACGCCAAGGGGATTGCCACTATGCTCGACTCCCAGCGATTGCACTGCTTGCCGGACGCCTTCCGCCACCGCCAAAGCGCCAGGCAAATCCGTCCCAGGCAATAAAATGACCAATTCCTCGCCACCGTAGCGCCCCGCAAGATCCCCCGGCCTGCGCATGCTGTAGCCAACCACTTTGCCGATTTTTCTCAGGCACTCGTCGCCAGCCACATGGCCATAGATATCGTTGTATTGCTTGAAGAAGTCGACATCGATCAACACCAGTGCCAGAGCGCTTTTCTCACGCTGCGCACGGCTAAACTCGGCAAGCAGCGACTGATCGAAGTGGCGCCGGTTTCCCAGCCCCGTCAGTCCATCCTGGCTGGCAAGACGGGCCAGTGTTTCATTGACTAATTCCAGTTCATTATGCGCCTCGACCAGTCCCGCTTCGCTCTTGACCCGCAAATCGATCTGCCGCACCACGCGGTATCCGATGAACGCAATCAGCAATACCAATACGCCACCCACCGCGTTCTGCAAAATCATGTCGAGACGCCACTCGGCGAGTACTTCATCCTGCGATAATGCGGCAGAGACGACCAGCGGATATTCCTCGACTCTTCGATAGCTATTGATACGCGTCACGCCATCGACTCGCGACTTGATCACTGCCGTGCCAACGGGACTTTTGGGCAAATAATCATGAAATAAGGGAAACTGCGAAAGATCGCGCCCCAACAAACTTTCATCGAACGGCCTTCTCAATAAAAGAATGCCCTTTCCATTCGCGATGAAAATGGCGCCCTTTTTTCCTATTGAGAAACGTTCATAAAACAGCCTGAAATAATTCATGTCGATGGTCGCCAGCGCCACGCCGCCAAAACTTCCGTCAGGCATATTGATACGCCGCGACACCGTGACTATCCAGTGTCCCGTCGATTTGCTGCGCACGGGAGGACCGACATACGGCCCCCGATCAGCATGCGTTCGATGGTAATGGAAATAATCGCGATCGGAATTATTCAGATTGCTCAACAGCGTTTTCTGAGAATTCACGAGCCAGCTGCCATCCCTGGCATAGATGAAGATGCCGTGTAACTGACGCAGCTCGGCGACACGGCTCACCAGCAATTTGTGCATGCGGGCCAGTTCAGAATCGGAAACACCATCGGTTTCCACGCGCTCCACCAGGCCGACCAGCACCGTATCGGCTTCCTTGATGGTGTCATAAGCATGCTGCGCAACAGATTGCGCCAGGTTGGCGCTTTCGCGCCCCGCTTCATCGAGTTGCACTTCGCGTGCGCGCAAGGTCATCCACAGCTGGATCGCCAGCAGCGACAGGCACACCAGCACGACAAATGAGATCGCCAGCGGCAGCAGGGAAAAGCCACGGAAGCCTGCTCCCAGCAAACGTGGCGGCAAGCTGCGTGACCTGGTCATGGGTACACTCCCGGTTTGATATGCGGCAAAGTGTGCACCAAATAGGTGGCAACATACTCACACATCGTCACAAACACGATATAAAAAAGTTACCGCCATGGCGTCGGAGTATCCGGTTCCAGCTCGCTATTGTTTGCGATACCGCAATTCCCGGTGGAAAGGAATACGAAACAATGCCAACTTCCCCACCAAGTGCGGACTGGAGGTGGACATTCCTCCATTGCGCAAAGATGGCCTGCCCATTCCAGTATATTGGTACAACAAAGAATACGCTCAAGCCGCGACGGCAAAGCTCATCGCACTTTTTCGCGCCCATGCCAGTGTGCGCACGGTGCTGTTTAACGATACCGGCATTCCTCTCGTGACGCCATTCAAGAATCACGACCATCACTTTCACCTGGAACTGAGTACCTGACATGAAGAAACTGTGGGCTATGGCGTTCGGCGCCCTCACCGTGTTTTCACTGGTTTATGCTGCTGGCAACAGCGACTGGGGCGAATACCAACCGTTCAAGGGTTCTTATCTGATCTATTCGAATACCTTGGGCGAGCAACAGCCGCCCACACCGCATGAGCGCAAGATTTCTTTCATGGTCACCGGGACCGTGGCAAAGGACATGTTTGACTCCATGGCTCCGGACTCGAAAGAGCGCTGCAGTTTGGAGAAAGGCTATCGGCAGCGCGACAAGGAAAGTGTCTCGTGCACCCTGAATCACGACGCCTATGTATGCCACTTCGGCTTTAATCTGCGCAATGGAAAAAGCATAGGTGGATCGATTTGCCAGGTCGCCTGTTGCCTGGCACCGTCAAACGGCACCAGGCTCACAAGCCCCTACCGCCGGCTCAACGGCACATATTCCCCCGGCAAGCTGGCCACCTCCAGCGCATCGGCAAAGGCCAGCAGGAACTTCGCCGGACCATGCTCAGACACGAGCAGGGAGGCGCCCTTGTGGCGCAGCAGTTTCAATACTTCCTGCTGGTGCGCCTGGTATTCGCTGGAGTGGCCGTAAAAGGTTTGATACATCTCCAGCGTTTCCATGGCCTTGGCGGCCAGGATGAATTCGGGTTTATCCATGATGTCTCCTCGTTGTCATTGCTGCCAAAACCACGAAAAAAACCTGCAAGATGTGGGGTCCATGCCGGTCGCACTGCCTTGCGGCAACCACATCCGTATTTCCATCATACGCCTCAACCCGGCCATTGCGCCGTCCAGTCGCGCATCTTTTTCCATCCCGCCCGTCCGACGCCATCCCTGCGGTGCGCACGCTAGCGCCAGCTGCCGGCACATGGCATCATGCACGTTGCCCATTTACTCTGACGACACATGGATCATTATCACTTCCTGGTAGGCGAATTCAAGAAAGATAGCCCCTTCATCGCCGCCGCAGCAAGCGCCCAGCTGTTCGCCTGGTTCGCACACATCGGCGAACCCGTCGAGCGCTATGGCAACAAGCGCGGCAAGGTCGTCAAGTTCTCACAGCGAAATTACGAGAAGATGCTGTTTGCGCCAGAGACCGACAGCATCGAGCTGTTTTCACCGCGCATCGTGCCGCCCGACGAAGCCGACGAGACCACCAACTGCGACGCGCTTGTCGTGTATTCATCGGGCTCGTTGTTCGTGCTGGCCATACGCGCCAGCAAGCTTGCGCTGGCGCCCTTGTTCGACGCTGCGCGGGCCATACCCGGTCTGTTCGAGCATTGCGAGTATATCTACTGCTACGCTGAAACGCAGGGCTATGGCACTGGCTACGCACTCGGCTACCGGCAGCTCGACGAGGCCCATCCGATGACCTTTGGCATTCCTTGCCCCGCAAATAACTGGGCCGCCATCAAGCGGCGCGGGCTGCAAGATGCGCACCTGCGCGATGTCTATCCCATCAATGGTTTTACGCAAGCCCGACTGGACGCGCTGCCGCCCGAGCGCCGGCAAGCCCTGCGCGGTGCGATGCAAGCCCATGGCCGCTGCGAAGAGCATGCCGGCTGGATCTTCTGGCACCTGCAGCCAGGGGAATTGGAAGCGGCCCGCGCCGCACTGAACGCACACGCCATGCTGGGCGCCTACATCAACAACTGAACCTCATGACTACACATTTATCGCTGCACTGCTATCTGCAAGACGAAGCCGCAGAACGCCCCAAACGCTGTTCCGACGTGACCATCGAGGCCGACCCGGCCACCCTGCGCGCCATCGCCCGCTTCCTGCTGGCCAGCGCGGACACGTTTGAGCAGGCGCAAGAGAGCGCCGGCATGCACGCCCATCTGCAAGACGAGTGGGACGGCTGGCAGGACGACTTCCCCGACCTGGTCGTGGTGGCGGCCTAGCCAGGCGCCCCGGCTGGCGCGCGTCGGGTAACATACGCCACCTTTGCCATACAGAGAACACTGATGCACCAATCCCGATATGCCCTGCCATCGCTGCGCACGGCCGTGCTGGCCGCCGCGCTGGCCAGCCTGTCCGCCTGCGCCAGCCAGCCCGCGCACGAAACGCTGTTCCTCGCCACCACGCTCACGCCCGCGCATTCCTTCACCAAGGGTATCGAGGGTCCGGCCGTGGATGCGGATGGCAATATCTATGCCGTCAACTTTGCGCGCCAGCAAACCATCGGAAAGGTCAGCCCCGGCGGCACTGGCGAGGTGTATCTGACCCTGCCCGGCACCAGTATCGCCAACGGCATCCGCTTCGGCAGCCGTGGGCAGATGTATCTGGCCGACTACATGGAGCACACGATTTACCTGGTCGACCCGGCCACGCGCGCGCTGACCATCCACGCGCGCGAACCGCGCATGACGCAGCCGAACGACATCGCCATCACGGCCGACGACGTGCTGTATGCAAGCGACCCGAACTGGAAGGAAAACACGGGCCGCGTGTGGCGCATCGCGCAAGACGGCACGGTGACCCTGGCGCTCGACACCATGGGCACGGCCAACGGCATTGAAGTGAGCCCGGACGGCAAGATCTTGTATGTGAATGAAAGCGTGCAGCGCAATATCTGGATGTATGACATCGCCGCCAATGGCAGCCTGAGCGGCAAGCGATTGCTGATCAAGTTCGACGATTTCGGCATGGACGGCATGCGCGTGGATATCGACGGCAATCTGTACGTGACGCGCTACGGCAAGGGCACGGTGGTCAAACTGTCGCCGCAGGGGCGCATCCTGCGCGAGATCAGCGTGCCAGGCGCCAAGCCCAGCAACATCACCTTCGGCGGCCCCGATGGCCGCACGGCTTACGTGACGGAAGTGGTGCAAGGGCGGCTGCTGCAATTTCGCGTTGACCGCCCAGGGCTGGAATGGCTGCGGGCGCAGGAGCGGCGCAAGCCCGAATAGCAGTGGGGATGTCGGCTTACGCGCTTGCGCGCTAAGCCGACCTACGCACTGCCACGATGGCCCGGCAGGTCGGCTTAGCCGGAACGGCGTAAGCCGACAACGTGCTTGGCCGCGACCAGGTCAGCGGGGAATGACGCGCTCCGCCTTCAATTTCTCGAACAAATTAAAGAAGGCATCCTGCGTATCCTGGTAATCGAGAAAACCCGCCTTGCGGCTCTTGCCCATGTCCGTCATCACTTCCATCGGCCGCCCCAGGTCGGCATCCGTATGCCACCAGGAAGCGAGACGGCCGACGTCAAGCTCCACCAGGCCGTGCTGCTGCGCGATGGCGCGCCACTGCGCGGGCGCATCCTGCATGCGGCCGGCCAGCGGCGCCATCGCCTCGGGCAGATCGGCCGCCTCGACGCCGAAGTACGCGGCCAGGCGCGGCCACAGCCACTTCCAGCGGAACACGTCGCCATTGACGATATTGAAGTCTTCGTTGCGCGCGCAAGGGCTGCCGGCCGCCCACGCCAGATGGCGCGCGATCTGGCCCGCGTCCGTCATGTCGGACAGGCCGTGCCACTGCGCGCTTGAACCGGGAAAGACAAACGGCGCGCCGCTGGCCTTGCACAGAGTCGCGTACACGGCCAGGGTCAGGCCCATGTTCATGGCATTGCCCAGCGCGTAGCCGATGATGGTGTGCGGGCGGTGCACGCTCCACGTAAAGCCATACCGCGCGGCCGCGTCGAACAGCCGGTCTTCCTGCGCATAGTAAAAGTTCTCCACGTCCTGGCGCCCCTGCTCTTCGCGGAACGGCGTGACGGGCACGGCTCCCTTGCCATACGCATCGAACGGTCCCAGGTAATGCTTGAGGCCAGTCACCAGGGCCGCATGGCGCAAGTGGCCGGTGGGCCCCAGGGCGGCCAGCACATTGGCGACCATGGCGCCATTGACGCGGATGTTTTCCTGTTCATTCGCCTGGCGTGCCCAGGCCGTGAAAAAGACGTGGCTGGCATCAATGCCCGCCAGGGCGGCGCTGACCGCCGCGCCATCCGTGGCATCGAGCGGCAGGCATGCGCAGCCGGCAGGCACGGGCGTGCGGCCGCGCGAGACGCCCGTCACCTGCCAGCCCTGCGCCAGCAAGTGCGTGGCCAGATTGCTGCCGATAACGCCGCTGGCGCCGATAATCAATGCGTGCTTGTTCATGCGTACTCCCATGCCTGTGTAAGAAACCATGATATAGCGGACAGAAATTCTTATCCGCGATAGTATTTCACCTTATTCGTGAAAAATATTCTGCAATCATGTCCGAACATTTGAAAGGCATCGCGCCTTTTCTTGCCACCGCCGACGCCGGCAGTTTCACCAAAGCGTCCGCACGGCTGCACCTGAGCAGCTCGGCCGTGAGCAAGAGCGTGGCGCGCTTGGAAGCGCGCCTGGGCGTGATCCTGTTCGAGCGCAGCACGCGGCGCTTGCAATTGAGCAGCGCGGGGCAGGCCTACTACGCCACCTGCAAGCGCGTGCTGCAGGAACTGGTCGATGCGGAAAACGTGCTGGCCGAGCAGGATGGCGAACTGGCAGGCAAGGTACGCATCGGCGTGCCCGCTTCGTATGGCCGCATGCGCGTGATGCCGGCGCTGATCGACCTGTGCGAAAAATATCCGCAGCTGCAACCGTCGATCAGCTTCAGCGACCGCTTTGCCGACCTGTTCGAAGAGCGCATCGATATCGCCGTGCGCATCGGTGCGCCGGGCAGCTGGCCGTCAACGCTGGGGCAAATGCCCTTGGGCGAAGAGCGCCTGATCTTTTGCGCGGCGCCCGCCTACCTGGCGCGGCGCGGCACGCCGGTGGCCATCGCGGATCTCGATGGCCACGACTGCATCGCCTATGGCCGCGGCGACGGCACGGCGGCGCCATGGCTGTTTGCCGGCGAGGACGGGGTGGAACGGCGCGCGGTCCATCCGCGCCTGACGGTGGGCGATGCCGAGGCGCAGACGGCCGCCGTGCTGGCGGGTCTGGGCATCGCGCAGCAGGCGACCTGGCTGGTGCAGGAGCACCTGACCAGCGGCGCCATCGTCGAAGTACTGCCGGCCTGCGCCACGCCAGGCTTGCCGCTTTCACTGGCATGGCCGCTGGCGCGCCAGCTCACCGCCAAGACCGGCACGCTGCTCAAGGAATTGAAGCAGCGCCTGACGATCAGCTGATACGCAATATGAAACTCAATACAAAACGTTCTTCGCTTCAGGCAGTTCGACATTGGCCTTGGTGACGATCACCACGCCCGTGTTGACGAACGGCGCGACCTTCTTGCCTTCGATCAGGCTGACGAGGGTTTTCACGCCCAGTGCGCCCATCGAGTACGAACCTTGCACGGCGGTCGCGTACAGGGTGCCGTCCTTGACGAAGTTTTTCAAGTCTTCATTGCCATCGAAGCCCACGGCGATCACCTTGCCGGCCTTGCCCGCCTGCGCGATGGCGCGGCCCATGCCCACGGCCGTCGGCTCGTTGGCGCCGAAGATGCCTTTCAAGTCCGGATTCGAAGCCAGCACGTCGGTCGTCTGGTTCAGCGCCGTGGCCATCTGCGACTGCGAGTAATACGTGCCGACGATCTGCAGCTGCGAGTTCTTTTCGATATAGCGCTTGAAGCCGCCCACCCTGCCCGTCTCGGATCCGGCGCCCGCCACATACGACATCACGGCGATCTTGCCCGTCTTGCCGACCTGCGAAATAAGTGCCTTGGCGCTTTGCTCGCCGGCCGCTTCATTGTCGGTCGACAGGAAGGACTGGTAATAGCGCTTGCCGCTGTCGGCCACCAGCGAATCGATCAGCACGACGGGAATCTTCGCTTCCCACGCCTTCTTCAGGGCCGGCACCAGCGCGTCCGGGTCCGACGCGGCCAGCACGATGCCGGCCACTTTGCGCGTGACGGCATTTTCCACCATGCTGACCTGGTCGGCGATGGCCGATTCCGAAGCCGGTCCCTGGAAGGTCAGGCTGTAGCCCTTGGCGTCCGCGGCGCTGGCCGTGGCGCCCTTTTTCACGTTTTGCCAGTAGTTGGAATTGGTCGTCTTGACGATCACGGCGATCTCGCCCGGGGCGGCGAAGGCGGCGCTGGAGCTCAGGGCAAATGCTGCGGTCAACAGACCCAGCGACATGGCTTTGATGGTGTTCATTGTCGTCCTCATGTAATTATAGATTTAGTAGATTGACTTCATGCGTGCTGCTTGCTGCTTCAGGCGCGGTTGCGCTTCTGATCGATCCAGACGGTCAGCAAGATGACCAGTCCGATAATGATTTGCTGGATAAAGCTCGATACCCCATTCATGTTCAAGCCATTGCGCAGGATGCCGATGACGAAGGAACCGATGACGGTGCCGGAAATGGTGCCGATGCCGCCGATCAGCGAGGCGCCGCCGATCACGGCGCTGGCGATCGCATCGAGTTCGTACATCACGCCCTCGTTCGGCTGCGCCGTCACGAGGCGCGACATCAGCACGCAACCCGTCAGGCCCGACAAGGCGCCGGACAAGGTGTACACCAGCAGGGTCACGCGGCCCACCTTCACGCCCGACAGGCGCGCCGCCTCCGCATTCGAGCCGACGGCATAGATATGCCGGCCAAAGGTGGTGCGGCTGAGCATGATGGACACGGCCACGGCGATTACCACCATCAGCACCACCGGATACGGAATGCCGGGAAACACGACTTCGGGAAAGGTGCCGCCCGTGTCCCGCTCGATGCGCCACAGCACGCCGTTACCGAGTTCGCCGAACGACTCGCCCAGGCCGGAAATGGCGCGCGCACCCGTCACCTGCAGCGCCAGGCCGCGCGCGATCAGCATCATGCCCAGGGTGGCGATGAACGGAGGCAGCTTCAGTTGCGTGATGCAAAAGCCGTTGACGGCGCCGCACATGGCGCCCACCACGACGCCGCCCAGCATGGCCACCGGCACGGGCACGCCGCTTTTCACCAGCAGCGCGGCGGCCACGCCGGCCAGCGCCAGCACGGAGCCGGAACTCAAGTCGATGCCGCCCGTGATGATGACGCAGGTGGCGGCAATGCCCAAGTAGGCGATCGACGTCACTTGCAAGGCCACGCTCATGCCGTTGCTGACGGAGAAAAAGGCGTTGCTGGTCAGGGAAAACACGAGCAGCAACAGCGACAGGCTGCCCAGCGCGGCGAATTTTTGGATCAGTTCTTTGTTCATTTTCTTGTGGCTTTCTGATGTTAATGCATTGCTGCCTGGCGGCCCGATGCGAGCTGCATGATCTCTTCCTGCGACGACTCGCGCGTGTTGACGATGCCGCTGATACGCCCTTCATGGAACACGGCCACACGGTCCGTCATGCCCATGATCTCGGGCAGCTCGGACGTGATCAGCACCACGCCGATGCCTTCCGACGCCAGCTTGTCGAGCAGCTGGTAGATGGCGAACTTGGCCCCCACGTCGATGCCGCGCGTGGGTTCGTCGAAGAAGATGATTTTCGATTCGCGGTACAGCCATTTGCTGATGACGATCTTTTGCTGGTTGCCGCCCGAGAGGTTGCGCGCGATCTGCTTCGAGGTCGGCGTCTTGATGCCCAGCGCCGCGATGTACTGCTGCGCCACCGCCTCTTCCCTGGCGAAATCGATGAAGCCGAAACGGTTCGCCAGCCCCGACACATTCGTCAGGGTCAGGTTGGCGGCCACCGACATGCGGATCGCCAGGCCGTGGCTCTTGCGGTCTTCCGACAGGTAGGCGATGCCGTGGCCGATGGCGTCGATGGGACTGTCGATGGTCACCGCCACGTCGCCCAGGTGGATCGCGCCGCTGGTGAGGGGATCGGCGCCAAAGATGGCGCGCGCCACTTCCGTGCGCCCCGCCCCCATCAGGCCGGAAAAGCCGAGGATCTCGCCGCGCCGCAAATCAAAGCTCAGCGGGCCGAAGACATCCTTGCGGTGCAAATCGGTCACGCGCAGCAGCACGTCATCCGTCGGCGTCGAGACGCGGTCGGGAAATTTTTCATCGAGGGTGCGGCCCACCATCTTGGCCACGATGGTGTCCAGGCTCGTGCTGGCAAAATCGTCGGTGCAGACGAATTTCCCGTCGCGCAGCACCGTCACCCTGTCGATGATGTGCTGCATCTCTTCGAGCCGGTGCGAGATGTAGACCACGCTCACGCCATTGCGCTTGAGTTCATTGATGATGTCGAACAGCTGGCCCGTCTCGCTTTCCGTCAGCGAGGACGTGGGCTCGTCCATGATCAGCACTTCCGTATTGAGCGACAGCGCCTTGGCGATTTCCACCATCTGCTGCTGCGCACAGGACAGGTTTTTCACCAGCTGGCGCGGGTCGATGCGCAACTTCAACCGGTCCAGCAGCGCCTGCGCATCGGCACGCATCTTCTTGCGGTCGATGAAAATGCCGCGCACCGGTTCGCGCGCCAGAAAAATATTCTCGGCCACGCTCAGGTGCGGGATCAGGTTCAGTTCCTGGTGGATGATGGCGATGCCGGCCGCCTCCGCATCCACGCTGCAGGAAAAACTGCACACCTTGCCCTTGTAGACGAGTTCTCCCTCGTCGGCCTGGTACACGCCGCTCATCACCTTCATCAGGGTGGACTTGCCGGCGCCGTTTTCACCGCACAGCGCATGCGCTTCGCCGCGGCGCAAACTGAAACTGACGTTATCTAACGCCAGCACGCCGGGAAAGCGCTTGCTGACCTTGTTCAGCGCCAGTATCTCTTCGGATTGATTCATGGTGTGTCTCCTCCACTCCACTGCCATAGGCCGGCGCGCCGATGTCTGAGCATCTTGGCGGCGCGCCGGTCTGCTACTGGTTTAACCGTCGATCAGTTGCGGATTCCAGGCATGCACGGTCTGGCTCTGTTCACCGAGGCCGCTGATCCCCAGGCGCATGGTGTCGCCCGGCTTCAGGTACACGGCCGACGGCTTCTGCCCCATGCCCACGCCCGGCGGCGTGCCGGTGCTGATGATGTCGCCCGGGTACAAGGTCATGAAACGGCTGATGTAGCTGACCAGATTGGCCACGCCGAAGACCATGGTTCTGGTATTGCCGTCCTGGACGCGCTTGCCGTTCACTTCCAGCCACAGGCCCAGGTTTTGCGGGTCCGCCACTTCGTCGCTTGTGACCAGCCAGGGACCGATCGGACCGAAGGTATCGCAGCCCTTGCCCTTGTCCCACTGGCCGCCGCGCTCCAGTTGGTATTCGCGTTCGGACAAATCGTTCACCACGCAATAACCGGCCACGTGCGACAGCGCATCGGCTTCGCTCACATAGCGCGCGGTGGTGCCGATCACCACGCCCAGCTCCACTTCCCAGTCGCTTTTCTTCGAGTCCTGCGGCATCACCACGGCATCGTTGGCGCCGATGATGGCGCTGGTGGCCTTCATGAACAGCACCGGTTCAGCCGGCACGGCCATGCCCGATTCGGCCGCATGGTCGGCATAGTTCAGGCCCACGCACAAAAACTTGCCCACGCCCTTCCACGGCGGCGCGATGCGGCCGGGATTCGCCACCACCGGCAGGCTGGCGATATCAAGGGCGGCCAGGGTCGCCAGGCCATCCTTGCCCAGGGTTGCGCCGGTAATGTCAGGTAGCACGCCGGACAGGTCGCGCACGGCGCCGTTGGCATCGATCAGTGCAGGTTTTTCAGCGCCCTTGGCGCCATAACGCATCAGTTTCATGTGTGTCTCTCGTCGTTGTAATTAGTTTGACCAGCCACCGTCGATCACATGGACCATGCCGGTGGTAAAAGCGGATTCATCGGAAGCCAGGTAGACGGCCAGCGCGGCGATTTCCTCTGCCCTGCCCACTCTGCCCATCGGCTGGCGGGCGACAAACGCCGCCTGCACTTCATCGATGCTCACGCCCGTCGCTGCCGCCTGCGCCGCAATGCGTTCCTTCAGCGACGGCGACTCGATGGTGCCGGGGCAGATCGCATTGCAGCGGATGCCGCGCGTGACGAAGTCCGCCGCCACCGATTTCGTCATGCCCACCACGGCCGCCTTCGAGGTGCCGTAGATAAAACGGTTCGGCGCGCCCTTCACGCTCGACGCCACCGACGACATATTGACGATGGAGCCGGCGCCCCTGGCCAGCATGCCGGGCAGCACGGCGCGCATCAGCCGGTACATGGAACGCGCATTGATGTCAAAGGAACGGTCCCACGCCGCATCGTCGCAGTCGAGGATGGTGCCGCCGTCGACGAAGCCGGCGCAGTTGAACAGGATATCGACGGGGCCGATCTCGTCGGCCAGCGCGGTGATGGCCGCGCCATCGGTCACGTCGAGCCGGCGGATGGCGCAGCCCGTCGCTTCCTTCAAGGCGTCGAGCTGGGCCTGGTTGATATCGGTGGCGATCACGGTGGCGCCTTCGCGCACGAACGCTTCAGCCGTGGCGCGGCCGATGCCCTGGCCGGCGGCGGTGAGCAGCGCGATTTTGCCTTGTAGTCTGGCGGTCATGTTGTCTCCTTTTATTTTTAACCCAACACCTGGCAATTCTGGGGTCGGACCCTCAGGGTCCCACCCCGGCCTTTTTTGGGGTCTAAG
>NZ_JABXFH010000072.1:0-16685 GCF_013372745.1 Janthinobacterium sp. BJB401
TACTCGCCATCGTCTCGGCGTTATGATGCCTTTGCTGCTCTTCCATCACCATCTCGCCCAGCATGCGTTTCAGGCGGTTGAACTCGGGGTCGCTCGGGTCGCGCGGGCGGGGCAGGTCGATGGCCACGTCGCGCTTGATGGTGCCGGGACGGTAGGTCATGACGATGGTGCGGTCGGCCAGGTAGATCGATTCCTCGATCGAGTGCGTGACGAACACGATGGTGGTGCCGAAGACTTTCCAGATTTTCAGCAATTCATCTTGCAGGTTGCGCCGCGTCAAGGCGTCCAGCGCACCGAACGGCTCATCCATCAGCATGATCGGCGAATCGAGGGCCAGCACGCGGGCAATCGCCACGCGCTGGCGCATGCCGCCCGACAAGTCTTTCGGGTAGCGGGCACGGAATTCCGTCAAGCCCAGCATGCTCAGCAGCATGTCGACCCGCTCCTTGATCTCGGCTGGCGTCTTGCCGGCGATTTCCAGGCCGAACGCGATATTGCTCTCGATGGTCATCCAGGGGAACAGCGCGTATTCCTGGAATACCATGCCGCGGTCGGGGCCTGGCTCGGTGATCAGCTTGCCGCCGGCCAGGATCTGGCCCGACGTCGGCTGCGAAAAGCCGGCGATGGCGTTCAACAGGGTCGACTTGCCGCAGCCGGACGGTCCCAGCAGGCAGATGAACTCGCCGCTGGCGATTTCCAGGTTGATGTCCTTCAGGGCGATAACGTCCGCGCCGCCCGTGGTGAAGATTTTGTTGACTGCATTGATATTGATCGTGGTCATGGCCGTTCCTCTCAGTGTTCCAGGCCGCGGTGCCACTGCAGCAAATGATTATTCAGGGCATTCATGGCGATATCGATGGCCAGGCCGAACAGGCCGATGGTAAACATGCCGGCGATAATCTTGTCGG
Source organism: Janthinobacterium sp. BJB401 (assembly GCF_013372745.1). NCBI lineage: Bacteria > Pseudomonadati > Pseudomonadota > Betaproteobacteria > Burkholderiales > Oxalobacteraceae > Janthinobacterium > Janthinobacterium sp. BJB401. Next base: position 909 of record NZ_JABXFH010000072.1, read on the forward strand.
ACCAGAAGTACTCGCGCGCTTCGAGGATGCGGAAGCCGAGGCCGCTATTCACGGCGATCATTTCGGCCACGATCACGACGATGAAGGCCGTGCCCATGCCGATGCGTGCGCCGGCCAGGATATACGGCGTGGCCGCCGGCAGGATGACGCGGCGGAACATGGTCATCTGGCTGGCGCCCAGGTTGCGCGCGGCGCGAATGTAGATACCGTCGACCTGGCGCACGCCGGCGATGGTATTCATCAGCACGGGGAAGAAGGAACCGATGCTGATCAGGAAGAAGGCGGGCGGGTTGCCCAGGCCGAACCACAAAATTGCCAGCGGGATGTAGGCGATCGGCGGAATCGGGCGCAGCACCTGCACCAGCGGGTCGAACAGTTTATAGATGGTCTTGTTGGTGCCCATCAGCAAGCCCAGCGGCAAGGCCAGGCCGGCGCCGATGGCGAAGCCGCCCAGCACGCGCGACAGGCTGGCCCAGGCGTCATGCGGCAGTTCGCCGGAGAACATCCACACCAGGTAATTGCCCGCTTCGGGCGTGTACGCTTCCATGGGGATCAGGTATTCATACCATTTCACGACCACGGCGACGGGCGAGGGCAGGATTTGCGGGTTGATCCAGCCAAACGTCGACATGGCTTGCCACAGCAGCAGCACGGCGACGGGCACGGCGGCGCCGTGCGCGAAGCGTTTCATCATTTGAATATTCATCGTGAGACTTTCAGATTAGCGAGGTCGTGGTTAGCGTGGTGCGTAGGACTTCTTGGCTTTTTCCAGCAGATCCAGCTTGACCCAATCCTTGGCGGCAGGCGCTTTGGCCATGCGGCCCACGCCGAATTTCACCATGTAGTCGGTGGTCAGCTGCACGTGGCTTTGCGTGATGTCTTCCGTGAAGATGGCGTTGTCGATGGCGTCGCGGTAATCGTCGGAGGTGATCTGGTTCTTGAACATCGATTCGCGCACGTATTTTTCCGCCAGTTTCGGGTCGGCCAGGAAGGCGCGCGTGGCAGCGACGAAGCAATCCATGAAGCGCTGGGCCACGGCCGGCTTTTCCTTGTACATTTTTTCCGTCATCACGAGCGCGCGCACAGGCTCGCCCAGCGGCGTGTCGTAAGGCTTGAGGATGGCCGCGCCGTATTTCTTGTGGATCGCCTGGGTGGAATATGGCTCGGACTGGCTCATGACGTCGATGTCCTTGGTCAGCAAGGCCTGGTTCAAGTCAGGGTAGCCCATGTACAGGATCTGCACGTCCTTGCCCGGCTTGTCGGACCAGGTCAGCTTGGCCTTGGTCAGTTCGGCAAACAGCAGGATTTCCTGCGGGCCGCCACGCGTGACGCCGACTTTCTTGCCTTTCAGGTCGGCGATGCCCTTGATGTTCAGGTCGGGACGGCCGACGATCTGCACGCCGCCCTTGGCGAAGCCGCCCACCAGGTACACGGGCAAGCCCGTGGCGCGGCCCGTGATGGCCGCTTCCAGCGCACTGGCGGACACGTCGATTTCGCCGGCGATCATGGCTGGCACGATGTCGAGGCCCTTGGCGAAGATGCGCTCTTCAATTTTCAAATCGTATTTCGGCGCGATTTCCTTCATGTAGGCGACGGCGCCGTAATGGGCGAATTTCAGGTTGCCCAAGCGAACCAGATCGGCCGCGTGGACGGCCAGCGGGAATTGCGCGGCCAGTGCGACGGCCACGGTCAGTGCCTTGGTGTTCAGGAAGGACGAGATGCGGAAGGTGCGTGCCATGCTGTTGTCTCCAAAAGGTAGATGGTTTTATATAGTGGGTCAGGCTGCCGCTCTGATGGCGGTTATGAAAATATAAAAGCATCTTCCGTGCCAGTGGAGCGCATTTTGGCGTTTATTGCAAGTGATTGTTTATAAAGGTTTAATTTGAATCCATTGAAAATGGGAAATGGCAGGATTCCGCTTTTCCGCACGGCGAGGGGAAAGGCTGTGCGGATAGCCGCATTTCCGGTGGCCGCTTCGAGGTGGGCTGGCGGGGCCGCATGCCGGTGAACCTTCAGGGCGCGGCCGACTCCAATCGTAAAAAAACGCGTTGCAAACAGGCTGGCAACGCGTAACTCCCCCGTGGAGTAGGGGCGGCGCCGCGCGGGCGCCTGATGGATAGCTCCGTCTGCCGGGCTTACTTCGGCGCCGTGGCCGGTGGCAGGGCGGGCGCCGTGGCGGGATCGGTCAGCGGCGCAGGCGGCGTCGTGCTGCCAGGGCCTGTGTCTGGCGTGGCTGGCGTGACGGGGGCCGGCATTACTTGTGGCGCGGAACTGGGATTGGGCGCCGTTTCGGGCAGGGGCGCCTCGGCCGGTTTTTTACAGGCGGACAGGCTGACGAGCAAGGCGGCGGCCAACAGGGCAGGTATTTTCATGATGTTTCCTTTGCAAGAGTCGAAGGATCGCGATGCGGGCGGCAGGCGCCGCGCGCGAAGCTTGAATTTATTGCAATGGCGCTTGCGCTTCTGTTCGCTATTTCACTTTGCGCCACGAATGGGAGCACACGGTATTCATGCAGGGATTTTTAGATGTCATTTTTAGATGCCATGCGAGAAATGATTCGGTAGGGCAATATTTTTCACTTTCTTGCTTCTAATGTTCGTTAACGCACAGACCGTAGCCGCCGATACGGGCATTCTGTGCCCAGACGCTCAGGATTCGTGGTGTTCTGGTATAAAAATTGCCAAGAACTTAACAATTCGGGCTACCGGCAATCTGTTTAAAAGGAGTATTCAAATGCATGCAATGACTCAGTCTCACGTGAAGAGCGAATTAAAGGCAGCGCACCAGGAACTTCGTAGCCCCGAAAAAGGCTCGCAAATGGTAGAACGCGCAGCACCCATCCCCCCGGAACGCATGAACCCCATTTCCATGGCACCGATCGAGCGCGTGCGTTCGACGTCGGCCACTCTGCGCCGCATCGAAAACATGCAAAAGCTGATCGGCGAATTGTCGCTGCACGAGATGCTGGCTGACGAAATCGCCTGGTTCCTCAAGTTTTCGCCATCGGGCGCCCGCAAATACATCCGCGACCTGCGCGAAGCGGGCGTGATCGAACTGGCCCGCTACATCGAAGGCACCGCCACCTACCTGGGCAAGGCAGTGTACCAGCTGACGCCAGATCCTGAGCGCGTGCGCGCCTTCCTGGCCGCCATCGTCCAGCCAAAACGCGAAGGTGCGCCACCGCGCAAGGACCGTCCAGGCTTGCGCGAGCAAAGCATGGCAGGCAGCGGCCGTCACTTCCACATCCTGGCCGATGACACGCATTACGCCATCCGCGTCAACCGCGGTCCCGTGACGCGCGATCCGCTCGTCGCCGCCTTGTTCGGTGCGCCACAGCAAAAGTCGGCCGAGTAACACCTGACGGTTTAGTCAGGCGTTGTGAGCTTGTAATGAAAGCCGGGTTACGCCCCGGCTTTTGGCGTTGGCGCAGGCCGTTTCACGTAGTCTGATTGAAAAGACTGCAAGCATCCCCATGTGGGCTGGACTGTTGCCCGCGACGCGGGTTCACTTGAAGGAGCTAGTCCTTGTCTGCCTACGCCGTGTCCCTTTGCCCCATTGGCCTGATTGTCCTGCAGCGGGCCGCCGCATGAACCCGCTGCTGTGGATCGCCCTCGTCACGGCCGCCATCGTCTTGTCGCTGTGGTTTCCCCGCTGGCGCCTGAAGCGGGCGCTGTCCAGGCCCTTGCCGGCCGAAGGCCTGGCCGTGCTGGAAAAGAATATCCCCGTGTATCCGCGCATGCCGGCCCCGCTGCAGGAGCAGTTGCGCCGCCTCGTCGTGCAATTCCTGTATCAGAAGAAATTCGTCGGTTGCGGCGGCCTGGAGATCACGGACGAGATGCGCTATACCATCGCGGGACAGGCTTGCTTGCTGCTGCTGAACCGCCAGACGCAGGTGTATCCGGAACTCGACACCATCCTCGTGTATCCGACGGAATTCATCGTCACGCGCGATGAAGTGGGACCGGGCGGCGTGGTGACGCCATCGGCGAATGGTTTATTGGGCGAATCCTGGGGCGATGGCCGAGTGGTGCTGGCCTGGGATCACGTGCAGCGCGGTGCGGCCGACTGGAGCGATGGCCACAATGTCGTGCTGCATGAATTTGCCCACCAGCTCGACAGCGAATCGGGCGCCGCGAATGGCGCACCTTATCTGCCCAGCGTATCGAGCTACCGCAGCTGGGCCACGGTGCTGTCGCGCGACTTCGACAACCTGCGCCATGACGCCATCTATCAGCAGCACAGCGTGATGGACCATTATGGCGCCACGAATCCCGCCGAATTCTTTGCCGTGGCCACGGAAACCTTCTTTGAAAAGCCGTACCAGATGGCCGAGCACCACGAGGAGCTGTACGCGCAATTCTTGCAGTACTACAAGGTCGACCCGCGCGACTGGATGGCGCCGCCCGTGGAACCCGAGCACATGGCTTCGCCATTCCCCAACTTTGCCCAGCGCTGGTAAGCGGGGACTTTAGCCCAGCAGCCGCTGTTTCAGCGCGGGATAGCTGCCGCGCGAGACGGGAATGCCCGTGCTCGTCTGCGTATCGAGCGCATACTTGCCGCCCGCCGCGATCTGCAGCCGCTTGAAACCGAGGCTGTTGACGATGTAGGAGCGGTGCACGCGCAGGAAGTGCGGTGGCAGCAAGGCCATGAGCTTGTCGATGGCCAGGTCGTGAAAGCACTGTTCGCCGCTGCGCAGCACGATATTGCTGTAGTGGCCATCGGCTTGCACATGGTCGATCTCGGCCATGGCGATCCATTCCAGTGCGCCCCGTTTCTTGACGGCCAGCGAAGCCGCGTCCGTGTGCCGCTCCGTGTAGCGTTGCAACGCCTTGTGCAGGCGTTCGCGGCTGAACGGCTTGGCAACGAAGTCGAGCACGCCAAACTCGAAGGCCGTGATCGAGCGTTCCGCGTGGGCCGAGACGATGATGGTCTGGAACGGGGCTGTTTGGGCCAGGCGCAGCAGCTCATAGCCGTCGGCGCCGTGCAGATTCAAGTCCAGCAGCAGCAAGTCGACTTGTTCCTGGGCCAGCGCAGCCAGCGCTTGCGGCACATTGTCATGCAGCGCGAGATTGCCGAGGCGCTTGCCGAAATGCGCGCGCACCTCGCGTTCGAGGCCTTGCGCGATCAGCGGTTCATCTTCCAGTATCAATACATTCATGGCGCCGCCGGCAAGGTAAAGGTGAGGCGCCAGTCTGCCTGCTGCCGTTCGCTGGCATAGTGGGCCATGTCGCCAAACACGGCGTGCAGGCTGGCGCGGATGTACTGTTCGCCCACGCCGCCGCCCGCGTGCGGGCGCGTTTCGCCTTCGGGCAGGAGCAGGGTAAGCACCTGCGTTTGCGCCTGTCGTGCGATGCGCAGGATAAAGGCCGCGCCGTGGCGGTAGCGGTTGTGGCTGAATGCGTTTTCCAGCGCCGTCAGCAACAGGGCGGGCGGCACGGTGATGCCCGCCGCCTCGCCGTCGAGCTGCAGGCTGCACGGCTGCTGCAGCCGCGTGCCCATGATGCTCAGGTAATTCTGGCACAGGGCCAGTTCCTGCGTCAGGGCGATGCTGGGCTGCTGGGCGAATTCATTGAGCATGCGCAACTCGGCGCCCAGCGCCTCGATGAAGGTTTCGGCCGCCTGCGGCGATTGCGCGTTGAGTTCGCTGATCAGGCTGAGAGAATTCATCAGGAAGTGCGGCTGCATGCTTTTGCGCAAGAGCTGGTTTTCCAGCTGCTGGGCGCGCGCTGCCTTGCTGCGTTCGCGCAGCAACTGCGCCAGCAATTGCGCGCATAAAGGCAGCAGCAGGAAGCACACGACGAGGGCGAAGCCGCCTTCGGCAAACTGGCTGCCCGTCAGCAGGAACAGGGCGCACGAGGCGAGCGCGATCAAGGTGCCGCCACGGCTGCCCGGCAGACGGCGCCACACGGCGCCCAGGCTGAGCGCCAGGCTCGCTGCCAGGCCCGTCAAAAACATCAGCCAGCAGCGCGCGTCGAAATGCGCGGGCAGCGCGCCGGCCAGCGCGATGCATGCCAGCAGTACCACCGCCGCCAGCGGCCAGCGCGGCAGGCGGTAGGCCGTATAAAAATACAGGGGCAGCAAGGCGGAAAACAGCCAGGTCAGGGCGCTGACGGCGTACAGGCGCGGCAAATGCATGGGGTAGGCATAGCCGGCAAAGCTGCGCCAGAGTTCCGCCACCAGCAGCAGCGCCGCCACCAGGCACAGCGCGGCAAACATGGCCCAGTGCCGCTGCCGCTGGTACAGCGCCGTCAAGGCGAGAAACAGCAGGGCGACGGCGCCCAGCGCTCCGGCCAGCAGCAGCGGCGGCAGCCGGTACCAGGCCAGCCCCGAGCGGTAGTCTTGCCGGTCGACCAGGTACAGCGCATAAAAGGGCGACGCCAGGTGCACCGGCACCTGCTGCGTCGACAGCAGCAGGCGCAGGTGGTGCATGCCCATGGTCAATTGCTGGGGCCTCAGGTGGATGACGAAATCGATGTCGCCCGCGCGCTCCCCGCTGGCCTGGCGGGCTGGCTGGCCATTGCTGCCGATTAATACGTTATCCAGCCACAGCTCGCTGGAAGCCAGCGCCGACAGCACCAGCAGCTGTGTCGACGAGGGCGTGGCGGCCAGGGTGACGTCGCGCTCCACGCACAGCAGCAGGCCCGGCTGCACCAGTTGCTGCAGCGTGGCGGCGGGCGCGGACGGCGGGTTGCCGCAGGCGCGCCAGCCTTCGTCCAGCCAGAGCGGAGTCATGGCGCAGGCGAAACAGGGCAAGGCCAGGCAGCACAGCAGAAGGCAGCGGAAGAAGGAGGGCATGGCGGGCATTGTAGCTGCTCATTTGCCAACCATTTGCAACATTTTCATCCACTTTGGTGCCGTTCGTGCGTGCTGCGTGCATTTCGTGCACGGCCCGCCAACGATGTGCAAAACACACTTACCATGCATCAGCGCCGTGCTGTGCACACGGCCCTCACCATGGAATCATGACTATGCCAAGCAGCAAATATTACGGTTTCGCCGGCGCGCTGGCGCTGTTCTGCGGCGTGGCGCAGGGCGCTCCCGCTACTGTTCCCACCCCGGCGCTGGCCGCGCGCCTGGCCGACTTCGACGGCTGGGTGGCCCAGCGCATGGACAAGGCCCGCATCCCGGGCGTCACTGTCGGTTTCAGCCAGGGCGACGTGCAATGGGTAAAAGGCTATGGCTATGCGGACCTGGAAAACCGCGTGCCGGCCACGGCCCGCTCCAGCTACCGGCTGGCGTCCGTCACCAAGCCCATGACGGCGGTGGCCATTTTGCAACTGGTGGAACAGGGCAAGGTCGACCTGGATGCGCCCGTGCAAACCTATGTGCCGTACTTCCCCGTCAAGCCGTTCCCCGTGACGGTGCGCCAGCTGCTGGGCCACCTGGGCGGCATCGACGCCTACCGCAACAGCCAGGTGGAACAGCATTTCAAGGAGCACAAGGATACGCGCCAGTCCATCGCCGTCTTCGAGCAGTTCGACCTGATTGCCGAACCGGGCACGCGCTTCCGCTACACCAGCTATGGCTACAACTTGCTGGGCGCCGTCATCGAGGGCGCCTCGGGCGAAAGCTATGGCGGCTACATGCGGCGCCACGTGTGGGGGCCGCTGGGCATGGACGCCACCGTGCTGGATGACCCGGACGCCGTGATTGCCCACCGCGTGCGCGGCTACCGGCTGGCCGGCAAGGAGTGGAAGAATTCGGAATTCGTCGACATCAGCAGCCGCTTTTCGGCCGGCGGCACGCGCGCCAGCGTGCCCGACATGCTGGCGTTCGGCAGGGGTGTCCATGCCGGCAAGATACTGTCGGCGGCCAGCGTGGCCGCCATGGTGCAGCCGATGGCCACGCGCGCCGGCCGCTTGACGAACTATGGCATGGGCTGGGAAATCTTCCCCACGGGCGGGCGCTACGCCATTGCCCACAGCGGCCAGCAGCCGGAAACCGTCACCTATCTGTACAGCTTTCCCTCGCGCAAGCTGACCCTTGCCGTTGCGTCCAATCTCGAGCGCGTCAATCCGGAAGCCTTCGTGCAGCGCCTGTTCGAAGTGGTCACGGGCGAACCGTGGCAGCTGAACACGTATATCGTCGATGCGGGCGCGCAGCGCGCGTACCAGGTGGCGCAAGGCCTGTTCGAGGAAGGCCGGGCGTATGCCGAGCGCACGAATGAAGCGTACGCCGATGCGGCCGCCACGCGCGAGGCATTTACGCAAATCAACCAGCAAGCGCTGGCGCCCGACGCCAGGGCGGCGCGCGCCTACATCGAAGCGGCCCGCCATCCCGCAGGGGGGCGCGTGTTTCTCACGGCCGGCGCCAGCATGGCCAGACAGTTGCGCGACGCGGGCGTCGACCTGAATCAATATGCGCGCGGCGGCGCGCTGGCATTTGCGCGCGACTATATCCAGTTGTCGCAAGGCATAAAGGCCGGCGACTTGCCCCGCTTCGACCCCTCCTTCGAGCAAGCCATCGTGACCCTGGCCGCCAGCTGGGACCGCACGGCCGCCATCGCCTGGCCGGCAGCGTCCGTCCCCATCGCCGCACGCGATAGCCAGCTGCGCGCGGCCTTCCGCGGCCAGCGCGCCTATCCCGATTTCGTGCCCGAGTTGCTTGATCTGGCGCAAGCATCGGCCGCGCGCGGCGAGACAGACGCGGCGCTGGCGGCCAGCCGCCTGGCCGTGGAACTGTATCCGCTCAGCGACCGCGCGCATGCGCTGCAAGGCCTGACCTTGCTGCGCGCAGGCAAGACGGAACCGGCCCTCGCCGCCCTGCGCCTGGCGCTGGCCCGCGACCCGCTGGGTGCGGCCAGCCCCGCGGCGCTGAACCTGGAAGCGTATCGTTTGAAAGGCAGCGGCGCCGTGGCGCAAGGCATGGCCGTGCTGCAGGCGGCCGTCAGCCTGCATCCGCAGGACGCGAACCTGCAGGACAGCCTGGCCGAGTTTTATGTGGAGCAAGGCTTGCACCCGCAGGCCGTCGAGGCCTATCGCCAGGCGCTGCAGCTCGATCCCCGCTATCCGGGCGCCGTGGGGGCCAAGGCAGCGATCATCCGCCTCGGTGGCGAGACGAAGGCGCTGGCGCCTTAGATGAAATCTGCATAAACATGGGTGAAAAGATTCCTTTTTGGAAATAAGAGCGTTGCGGTCTAATGGCGGCATTCATTGTCCACCAGAGGAATTCCATGCAGACCCGCCTTCACTTCGCCGCGCTTCTTTTCACTTCCATCGCCTTCACGCAGGTGGCGCAAGCGGACCAACTGGCCGCCATCAAGGCAAAGGGCGAGCTGGTCTGTGGGACCCTGGGCACGGACGAGCCGAACAGCTTCATCGACGCCAGGTCGCGCCAGCTGGTCGGCTATGAAGTGGACCTGTGCCGCGCCATCGCCCAGGGCCTGGGCGTCAAGCCGGTGATCAAGCAGCTGGCCGTGGCCGCCCGCATTCCCGAATTGCAGCAGGGCCGCATCGATATCCTGACGGCGTCCTTGACGCATAACAAGGAACGCGAAGCGCTGATCGATTTTTCCCTGTCCACGTTTTACACGGGCCAGCGCGTGCTGGTGAAAAAAAGCAGCAATATCACGACGGTCGCTGGCCTGGCCGGCAAGAAAGTGCTGACCGTCAAGGGCGGCACGCAGGAACCGAATATCCGCAAGGCCGTGCCTGGCGTGGACGTGGTGACGTTCGAGACGGCGGGTCAAGCCTATCTGGGCTTGCAGCAAGGCAAGGGCGTCGGCTATGTCGACGATGAAGTCTCGCTGCTCAACAATTACGCCAAGCTGGGCGCTGCGCAAAAAGACTATATTGTGCTGCCGCAAAACATCAGCCAGGAAGTGTTTGCCTTCGGCATCCGCAAGGGCGAGACGGGCGTGAAAACAGCCGTCGACCAGGTGCTGCGCGGGCTGGAGAAATCGGGCGAGGCGGAAAAACTGTTTTTCAAATGGTATGGCCCGACCAGTAATGTGAAGTTCCAGAAACGCAATTTCAAGATCGAGTCGGACAAGATCGACGCCTGAACCTTGCCTGACGCTTCCGCATGTTTGATCTGAACTTTTTGCTGGCCGGCGACTACCGCGACTGGTTGCTTTCCGGCCTGCTGCTATCCCTGCAACTGCTGGCCATCACCTTGCTCTTGTCTCTGCCGCTGGCGTGCGGCGTGGCCATGCTGCGCATGGCGCCGTCGCGTCTGCTCAATGGGCTGGGCGCCGCGTATGTTGAGCTGATCCGCAACGTGCCCTTGCTGGCGCACTTCCTGTTCTGGTATTTCGGCGCGCCCGAATTGCTGCCCGACACGTGGAAGGAACGCTTGTATGCCGGCAATATCGAAGCCGTCAGCGCCGTCACGGCCCTGACTTTATATACGGCCGCCTACATGGCGGAAGACATCCGCAGCGGCATCCGCGCCATTCCTGCCCAGCAATTCGAGGCGGGCAGGGCGCTGGGTTTCAGCTTTCTCGCCACCATGCGCCTGTGCATCGTGCCGCAGGCGCTGCGGCTGGCCGCGCCGCCGCTGCTGTCGCAAACCCTGAACCTGTGGCAAAACACCAGCATCGCCACCGTCATCGGCGTGGCCGAACTGATGTACCAGACGCAGCGCGTGGAAGCGGCCTCGTTCCGCAGCGTGGAGGCGTTTGTCTTCGCCAGTGCTGCCTATCTGGCCGTGTCGCTGGTGATCGCGGGCCTGGCGGCCTGGCTGCAAAAGAAGGTGTGCTGATGCTGGAACTGATTCATGATTACTGGCTGTATTTTCTCGTCGGCCGCTATCCCGAGGGACCTTTGGGCGGCCTGGCGCTGACGGTCGTGCTGGCCAGCCTGGCGCTGGTGCTGAGCCTGCCCGTTGGCTTGCTGCTGGGCCTTGCGCGCCTCAGTTCCTGGCGGCTGCTGCGCTGGCCCGTCGCCGCGCTGATCCACGTGGTGCGGGGCATCCCCTTGCTGCTCGTCATCTTCTGGGCCTACTTTTTCCTGCCCAGCATCACGGGACATGAAAGCGGGCAGTTCGGCACCATGCTGGCGGCCCTCGTCATCTTCGACGGCATTTATCTGGCGGAAATCGTGCGTGCCGGCGTGCAAGCCGTGCCCACGGGCCAAGTGGAGGCGGCCCGTTCCCTGGGCTTGAACTACCTGGACAGCATGCGCCAGGTCGTGCTGCCGCAGGCGCTGCGCCACATGCTGCCGTCCCTGGTTAACCAGTTCGTCTCGACCATCAAGGAAACCTCGCTGGGCACCATCATCGGCTTGGCCGAAGTGTCGTTCATCGCTACACAAGTCAATGGCCTGGTGCTGACGAAGCCCATGCAAGTGTATTTTTTGCTGGGCATGACGTACTTTGTTTTATGTTTCAGCCTGTCGCGCGCCGCCTTCTGGCTTGAGCGGCGCCAGGCGCGTCTTTTGAAAGCGGCAGCATGATCAGCTTTGACAACGTCAACAAATACTATGGCGACTATCACGCCTTGAGCGGCATCAATGAACACGTGGCCAAGGGCGAGGTGCTGGTCGTGTGCGGGCCGTCCGGTTCCGGCAAGTCGACCCTGATCCGCACCATCAACCGCTTGGAGGCGATCGCTTCGGGCCGCATCACGGTGGCCGGCCAGGACATCCACGCGCCGGGGCTGGACGTGAACGCATTCCGCTCGCACATCGGTTTTGTGTTCCAGCAATTCAACCTGTTTCCCCATTTGTCCGTGCTGGACAATTGCACGCTGGCGCCGCAGCGTTTGCGCGGCCTGACCCGGCGCGAGGCGGAAGAGCGGGCGCTGGCCCTGCTGGAACGGGTGGGGCTGGCGCACAAGGCGCGCGCGATGCCGGCGGCTTTGTCGGGCGGCCAGCAGCAGCGCGTGGCGATTGCCCGCGCGCTGGCCATGCAGCCGCCGCTGATGCTGTTCGACGAGCCGACCAGCGCACTGGACCCGGAAATGGTGGGCGAAGTGCTGCAAGTGATGCGCGACCTGGCGCAGGGCGGCATGACGATGGTATGCGTGACGCATGAAATGGGCTTTGCGCGCGAAGTGGCGGACCGCGTCTGGTTCATGGACCACGGGCACGTGCTGGAACGGGCCACGCCCGAGGAATTTTTTACGCGGCCGCAACATGCGCGCGCACAACAATTCCTGTCCGATATCCGCAGCCCGTTCAGCGCGGCCGCCTGATTGGCGGCTGTGTGCGCAAGCGAACGGTATTTCGCCGGCGGCAAGCGCACGCTAGCCAGGCAAGCGGCGCACGGTGCGCCAGCAGCCGACGAGGAGGGCCGTATCATGTCACGCATCATCGCAGGTCATTTTCAGTTGCAGGAACAGATCGACGCCGCGCGCGCGGCCCTGAACCAGGCGGGCTTTCCCGACAGCCGCATCAGCGCCTTCTTTGTCAACCAGCCGGGGCAGCACGACTTGCACGCGCTCGGTGGCGACCGCGACATGTCGCCGGGAGCGAAAGAGACGCCGGAGGGTGTGGTGGAGGGCGTGGCTGTCGGGGCCGCCGTCGGAGCGGGCATCGGTGCGGCCACGACCCTGGCGACGGGGCCGCTGGGCCCGGTGGTGGGGGCGCTCGTGGGCGCGCACGTGGGCTCGCTCTACAGTTTCAACAAGATGAAGGACGCGGGCGAGCCGGAAGCAAATGGCGAGGGGAACGCCGAAAACCGCCGCCAGCCACGCCATCCCGGCATGCTGATCGCCGTCGCGCTGGGCGGCCCCGACGAGCGCGAACGGGCGCTCGAGGCGTTGCACCGGCTGGGCGCCGAGCATATCGAGGAAGCGGAAGGCACGATCGCCAATGGCGACTGGCATGATTTCGACCCGCTCAGCATTCCCGTGCTGGTGGCGTGAATTCATAAATTCCGAGCCGCATGAAATTTAGGTATGATCCTTGTTAGTATTAGTAATTATTGGTAAATAATGCCGACAGGGATAGTTTCCGCGCGCCCATAGTGACACTGGACCAAGGTGACTGCCCGTAGTACTTGCCTCGCATGCTAACGAGTATGGATAGGAGGGCGCGTCATGACACAGGCATGGTTCATTCTGACACGGGCCGATGGGCGCGACATCTGCGCGCCCTCGCCGGCACAGCTGGCCGATGCGCTGGCCGAGGTCTACCGCGGCGGCGGCGCCACGCCCGATGGCAGCCCGGCCGCCGTCCTGTTGCGTTTCGGCTACGACGACGGCTTGATGTATCAGGTCGAGGTCGCTAGCGGAGGCGAAGTCACTTTCGAGGAATGGTCGGACCGCGATTGTGAAATCGCCCTGGCCACGCCGCGCCACATGTCGGCCCTGCCGCAGGACGACGCGCTGCAGCTATGGCAGTGGCTGGCGCAGCGCCAGGTGGCGAAGATCCGCAGCCAGCCCTGGCAGGGCGGCTAACCCTGCCGTTTTTCCAAAGGTCTAGTGCGCCATCAGCACGGGGATCGTCATGCTTTGCAGAATCGTGCGCGTGACGCCGCCGAGGATGGTTTCGCGCAGGCGCGAATGGCCATACGCTCCCATCACCAGCAAATCGGCCGACAGGTCGGCCGCCTGCGACAGCAGCGCTTCGCCGATGTCGCCGCGCCGCACGCCACCGCCATCGAGCAAATGCAGCCGCGCTTCCACGCCGTGGCGCGCCAGGTACTGCGTCAGTTCGGCGCCCGGTTGTTCGCCGTGCTCGGCGGCATGCACCTGGGCGTCGAAGATGGCCACGTGGACTTGCCCGGCGCGCTGCAGCAGGGGCAGGGCGGCGCTCACGGCGCGGCTTGCTTCCTTGCTGGCGTTCCAGGAAATGAGCACATTGCGCGCGGCTGCCGGCGGCGCCAGCAGGGGCAGCGGCGGCGCATACGGCACGATCAGCACGGGGCGGCCCGAATGCAGCAGCACATAGGCGGGGAAGTCGCGCATCACGGACGGCGATTTATCCTTGGCATTGTATTGGCTGATGACGACCAGGTCCGCATAGCGGGCCAGCAGGCTGATGCCGCCCGCCGCCTCGTCGTCGAGCACGCGCTGCTCGAACGAGGCGACGCCGGCCGCGCGCACTTGCGCTTCAAAACCGTCGAGGGCGCGCGTCGCCCGTTCCCGCAGGAAATTCAGATGCAAGCTCAGGTTCGGGTCGGCATCGAGGTCGGGCTGGTTCTGGTACAGCAGCCGCGACACGCCCGTCAGCGCCACGCCCGTCAGGTGGCCGCCGCAAGCCTGGGCGATGCTGGCGGCCGCGTCGATGCGGGCGCTGCGCCCCGCGCTGTCGTCGATGTGGAGCAATACGGTTTTATATGTCATGGCCTGTCCTCTCGCTGTGCGGTAGCGGTCATTCTGGCACAGACGGGGAGGCGGCCGCGCACGCATGCGCCATTCTTGACAGGCTGGGCACTTGATTTGGCGCAAGGCTGCCAATAAAAACTGCTCCTACACTTGATGCCACGCAGAACAACCATAACAAGCGGAGAGAGACAGTCATGAAAGAACAAAAGGTAGCGCTGGTCACGGGTGGCATGGGCGGCCTGGGCACGGCCTTGTGCCGCCGCCTGCATGGGGCGGGCTTTGCCGTCGTGGCCGCGCATACGCCGGGCAATGCGCGGGTGGCAAACTGGCTCGAAGAGCAGCAGGCGCAGCAGTATTATTTTCATCCGCTGTCCCTTGACGTGACGGATTTCGCCGCCTGCAGCGAGGCCGTGTCCAGCGTGCTGGCGCAGTTCGGCAGGGTCGACGTGCTGGTCAACAACGCCGGCATCACGCGCGACCAGAGCATGCGCAAGATGGAATTGCCGCATTGGGCCGAGGTCATGCGCACCAATCTCGACAGCCTGTTCAACATGAGCAAGCAGGTGCTGGAACCCATGCTGGCTAACCGCTGGGGCCGCATCATCAATATCTCGTCCGTCAACGGCCAGAAGGGCGCGTTTGGCCAGTGCAACTATGCGGCCGCGAAGGCGGGCGTGCATGGCTTCAGCAAGGCGCTGGCGCTGGAAGTGGCGCGCCATGGCATCACCGTCAACACGGTCTCGCCCGGCTACCTGCGCACGCAGATGGTGACGGCCGTGCCGGCCGATATCCTGGAAACGAAAATCCTGCCGCAAATCCCCTTGGGTCGCCTGGGCGAGCCGGACGAGGTAGCGGCCCTGGTCGCTTATCTGGCATCCGATGAGGCGGCGTTCGTCACGGGCGCGAACATCGCCATCAATGGCGGACAGCACATGAGTTAAGCAAGCGTGCCGCTTGCACAGAGGCATTGGCAGTAGAGGAGACCCGTCCACCCAGCCGGCGCACAGATGCTGGCGCAGGACGGCAGGCAATGGCAGTCACGCTGGAAAACACGGGGCAGGGCAGCGATGCCTTGCCCCTTGTTGTTGCGCCGCCGTCATACTACGCTCACGTGAATCAGCGCCGGGCTTTTTCCAGCCGCGTCTGGCAATCGATGCACAGCCGCGCTTCCGGACGTGCGTTCAGGCGCGACAGGCCGATGGCTTCGCCGCAGTTGTCGCACAGGCCATAGCTGCCATCGGCAAACCTGGCCAGCGCATGCTTGATGATGGTCAGCTGGGCCAGGTTGTGCTCGGCCGCTTCGCTGACGAGGGCGTTCAAGGTGCGCACGCTGGCGTTGTCGGCCGGCGAGGCTTCGACTTCATTGAGCAGCGAGGCGCGCGCATCCGCTTCGGCCGCTTCGTTTCCGATCTGTTCCAGCAACGCCAGCTTGCGTTGCTCCAGCACGCCCTGCAGGCGTTGCAGCTGGTCTTGCGGCAATCCATTCATGGTTGTCACCCGGTAGAGGTTACTTCCATCATGGTAGTCCAAGATTGGCGGCTCTGCTTGCGCTACCACCCGGGGGCGCG
>NZ_JABXFH010000073.1:0-16009 GCF_013372745.1 Janthinobacterium sp. BJB401
CCCCTGCCGACCAAGCCGCTGAAGCTGATCTTGCGCTGCGCGCCATCAGCCTGGAAATCGAGGGTTTGAACACTTTCCGGCTCACCCCGCACCTTCACTTCCGCATGCAGCTTCACCGACTCGAGCACCTGCTGGTCGAACTGCATCAAGCCTTCCAGCTTGATTTTCGGCGTACTTTCTCCCATGCCGTCGATGGCTTCCTGGAAACCCTTCGCCAGCTCGCCCAGGGCGCGCGCTTCAGCGTCGCTGAGGTCGCCGCTGGTCGTCATGTTCACGGCCAGGCCGTCGCCCTGGCTGTCGAGCGACAGCTTGACTTCGACGCCGCTCTTGGTGGTGATGCTGAGGGACACCCGGTCTTCGCCATTGCCATGCAGGCTGCCGGGCGCGATGCCGGATGCGCCATAGATATTCGGCGTGGTGCTTGGCGGCGGCTGCCGCATCGCCTGCGAGAAATTATAGTTTCCCAGCTTGGCCTGTCCCAGCATGGCCGCGCCCAGGCCGCTGAAGCGGCCGCCAAACGCGTACGACGAGAAACTCTTCGTCATCGCCTCGCTGACCTTGTCGCGCGTCGTGCTTTCCCACACCATGGGCGCTTTCACGAACGCGGCCGGCTTGCCGTCGTTCACGCTCTCCGGGCTGAGCGCAACGATGGCAGACGGCGTGGATGCGGGCGCCGGCGCCTCCGTGCGGTTCGACGTGGTGGCGGAGGCCCGTGACGGGGCGCTATTCCAACTGGACAGTGGAGAAATGGAGGTCATGGCGCTGTCACCTTGCAAATGGAGAGAGGAGGCATCATAAAAGTTCGATATGGTTAGTTTTTTTGCAATCACCTGGCGCCAGGCAAACCTGGCGTCACGTTATCTGGCGTGATGGCAAGTACTGCATGGCAATACTGCATTAACGGCAAGAAACGGCAAAGCATGAGCGTCGGGGAAATGAAACATTTTCATGCCGCCAGCCTTGACTACCCACAACAAGTTGAATCTCTGCCGGGAATGTCCATTAAAATGCCAATATGGAACACAAGATTCTGCACGCCCCGCTGGCCAGCTTTACCGACTTGTTGCTCGATGCCGTGTGCATGGTCGACGTGGAGGGGCGCTTTGTTTTCGTCAGCGCCGCCTGCGAACGCATCTTCGGCTATACGCAGCAGGAAATGATCGGCAAGCGCATGCTCGACCTGGTCGCGCCCGCCGACCGCGCCCGCACCCTGGCCGCCGCGCAAGCCATCATGGATGGCCATGCACAGACGCACTTCGAGAACCGCTACCTGCGCAAGGATGGCAGCCTGGCGCACATCATGTGGTCGGCCCGCTGGTCCGCCGCCGACCAGCTGCGCGTGGCGGTGGCGCGCGACATCACCTTGCTGAAACAGGCGCAGGCCAAGCAGGCCGCGCTGTACGCCATCTCCGAAGCCATGCAGGCCACGCAGGACTTGCCCGCCTTGCTGCACCGCATCCAGCACATCATCGGCGAACACTTGCCGACGCGCAGCCTGACCTTGCTGCTGCATGACGAACACGGCGTGCAAGCTCCGATGACCTCGCATGCCGACGACAGCGCGCCCCAGCCAACCTCATCCCTGGCCAGCCTGCTGTGCGACGAAGTCCTGCGCAGCGGCCGCCCGCTGCGTCTGCAGGCGGGACAACTGGCAGGTCTGCCGGCGGCGCTGCAAACGGCGGCCTGCGCCCTGTCTTCGTGCTGGCTGGCCGTGCCGCTGTATTCGTCCCTGGGCAGCATCGGCGCGCTGGCCCTGCAAGGGGGCCAGGATGCCGTCATCGGTTCGGCGCAAGACCAGGATTTGCTGCAATTTGTCGCCAAGCAACTTGCCACCGCCATCGAGCGCCGCCAGTTGCAGACGCAAATGCAGTTCATGGCCATGCACGACGAGCTGACCCGATTGCCCAACCGCCGCCTGTTCCATGACCACCTGCACACGGCGTTCGCGCGCGCGCACCGCCAGGAAGGCCGGCTGTCGCTGCTGTTTCTCGACCTCGACAATTTCAAGCGGGTCAACGACGAGCACGGCCATGCCTGTGGCGACCTGCTGCTGCAAACGGTGGCGAGCCGCCTGCGCGATTGCATGCGTGAAACCGACACCCTGGCCAGGATGGGCGGCGATGAATTCGTCGTGCTTCTGGAAAGCAATGCCGCGCCGGTGGACGTCAGCCTGATCGAGCAAAAGATCCATGCGGCCCTGGCTGCGCCGCTGCACCTGGGCAACGGACAACAATTGCAGATCGCCGTCAGCATCGGCGTGGCCCACTATCCGGAAGACGGCGATACCACGCAGCAGTTGCTGCGCCATGCGGACCGGGCCATGTACGCTTCGAAGGTGCTGGCCGCCGCCTCGCGCTAGCCTACGCCCGCCCTTGGCGACAGTTGCGCATGCTATACTTTCCGGCGATGCTGAGACTCTTCAAAACATGGCTGATCCTGCTGTT
The DNA here is from genome assembly GCF_013372745.1 of Janthinobacterium sp. BJB401. NCBI lineage: Bacteria > Pseudomonadati > Pseudomonadota > Betaproteobacteria > Burkholderiales > Oxalobacteraceae > Janthinobacterium > Janthinobacterium sp. BJB401. The sequence continues at coordinate 2,445 of NZ_JABXFH010000073.1, forward strand.
GATCACGGCGGTGCCACTGCAAGCGGCCGCTGCGGGCGCCATGCTGGCGTGCGCGCCGTTCGCAGCCGCACCTGCCGCGCCTGCCGCCGCTGTGCCGGCCGCCTGCCAGCATCACGCTGCGGACAGCGCCGGCACGCCAGAAGACAACAAGCCCCCTGCCAAGCACCCCGCATGCGGCGCCTGCTCCAGTTTTTGCGCGGGCGCGCTGATGCCGCCCTGCCTCGCCCTGCCTGCCGTGCCCTGCACCGGCGCGCAACAAGTCGCCATCGCAACGGCCACCTTGCTGACCGGATTCATTCCCGACGGCCCGCGCCGGCCGCCGAGACCGCTTTCCGCATAGCCCCAAGCACGTCCCACACAGGCCACCGAGGTGGCCACGATAGACCTACTTCGTCTGAAAGCAGCACATGATCAAACATTTATTAGTGCGCGGCGCCTTCGCCGCCATGCTGGGCCTGCCCACGTTCGCCATGGCGGCCCTGCCCGTCATTGAAGTCTACAAGAGCGCCTCGTGCGGCTGCTGTTCCGCATGGATCAAGCACCTCGAAGCGAACGGCTTTACGGTGCGCGCGAAAAATGTCGAGATGCCGGCGCAATACCGCAAGCTGGCGGGCATTCCCGACGCGCTCGGCTCATGCCACACGGGCCTCGTCAACGGCTACGCCATCGAGGGCCATGTACCGGCCAGCGAAATCAAGCAGTTGCTGCGCGAGAAACCCAAGGCCAAAGGCCTGGCCGTGCCGGCTATGCCGATGGGTTCGCCAGGCATGGAAGGACCGCGCAAGGATGCGTATGACGTCCTGCTGGTCAAGAACAATAGCAGCACCGAAGTCTACAAGCACTACAAATAACCCTGAGGGGAAATGAAAAACGCCGCCGGAATCGCTTCCGGCGGCGTTTTTTGTGTCAGGCAGTCAAGCACTGACTGCCTGTCAGGACTGCATCAGATGCTGTCCAGCACGGCATTCAGGCTGGCGCTAGGACGCATGACCGCTTCCGTCTTCGCCGGATCTGGCAGGTAGTAACCGCCGATATCCGTTTCCTTGCCTTGTACTGCTTTCAGCTCGGCAACGATCTTTTCTTCGTTGTCGGCCAGGGCCTTGGCCACTGGCGCAAAATGCGCCGCCAGTTCCGCATCGTCCTTCTGCGTAGCCAGGGCTTGCGCCCAGTACATGGCCAGGTAGAAATGGCTGCCGCGGTTGTCGAGTTCGCCGGTACGTGGCGATGGCGACTTGTTGTTGTCCAGCAGCTTGCCGGTGGCTTCATCGAGGGTTTTCGCCAGGATTTTGGCCTTGGCGTTGCCCGTTTTGATGCCCATGTCTTCCAGCGACACGGCCAGGGCCAGGAACTCGCCCAGCGAATCCCAGCGCAAATGGTTTTCTTCCACCAGTTGCTTGACGTGTTTCGGTGCCGAACCGCCGGCGCCCGTTTCGTACATGCCGCCGCCGGCCATCAAAGGCACGATCGACAGCATCTTGGCGGACGTACCCAGTTCCAGGATCGGGAACAAATCGGTCAGGTAATCGCGCAGGATGTTGCCGGTCACCGAGATGGTGTCCAGGCCACGGAAGGCGCGCTCCAGCGTGTAACGCATGGCGCGCGTTTGCGACATGATCTGGATGTCCAGGCCCTTGGTGTCGTGCTCCTTCAGGTAAACCTGTACCTTCTTGATGACTTCGTTCTCGTGCGGACGGTAGGAATCGAGCCAGAACACGGCAGGCATGCCCGAGTTGCGCGCGCGCGTGACGGCCAGCTTGACCCAGTCGCGGATCGGTGCGTCCTTGACCTGGCACATGCGCCAGATATCGCCCTCTTCCACCGTTTGCGTCAGCAGCACTTCGCCCGTTTCCAGGTCGGTGATGTTGGCGATGCCGCCTTCAGGCACTTCAAACGTCTTGTCGTGCGAACCGTATTCTTCCGCTTGCTGCGCCATCAGGCCCACGTTCGGCACGGTGCCCATGGTCTTCGGATCGAAGTTGCCATGCCATTTGCAGAAGCCAATCATTTCCTGGTAGATCCGTGCGAAAGTCGATTCCGGCATGACTGCCTTGACGTCTTTCGGACGGCCATCGGCGCCCCACATCTTGCCGCCGATACGAATCATGGCTGGCATCGACGCGTCGACGATGATGTCGTTCGGCGAATGGAAGTTGGTGATGCCCTTGGCCGAATCGACCATGGCCAGTTCCGGACGATGCGCGTGGCAGGCGTGCAGGTCTTTCAGCACTTCATCTTTTTGCGACGCCGGCAAGGTTTCGATCTTGTCGTACAGGTTGCTCATGCCATTGTTGACATTCACGCCCAGCTTGTCGAACAGGGCGGCGTGCTTGGCGAACGCGTCCTTGTAGAAGATGCGCACGCAGTGACCGAAAACGATCGGGTGCGACACCTTCATCATGGTCGCCTTGACGTGCAGCGAGAACATCACGCCCGTCTTGAAGGCGTCGTCGATTTCTTTCTCGTAGAACTCCAGCAGCGCTTTCTTGCTCATGAACATGCTGTCGATGATTTCGCCCGCTTGCAGGGAAACCTTCGGTTTCAGCACGATGGTCTTGCCCGAGGCCGTGACCAGTTCCATCTTGACGTCGCGCGCCTTTTCCAGGGTCAGCGATTTTTCACCATGGTAGAAGTCGCCGTGGTGCATGTGCGAGACGTGCGTTTGCGACGACTGGCTCCACTCGCCCATCGAATGCGGGTGCTTGCGTGCGTACTCTTTGACAGCCTTCGGTGCGCGGCGGTCGGAATTGCCTTCACGCAGGACCGGGTTGACGGAGCTGCCGATGCACTTGCCGTAGCGGGCCTTCAAGGCTTTTTCTTCTTCCGTCTTCGCATCTTCCGGGTAATCCGGCAGCTTGTAGCCACGGCCTTGCAATTCGCGCACGCAGGCGATCAGCTGGCCTTGCGAAGCGCTGATGTTCGGCAGCTTGATGATGTTGGTGTCCGGATTCTGGGTCAATTTGCCCAGTTCAGCCAGGGTGTTCGGGACTTTTTGCGCGTCCGTCAGGAATTCGGGAAATTCAGCCAGTACACGCGACGCCACCGAAATATCGCTGGCGACCACGTCCACGCCAGCCGGCGCGGTGAATTTTTTGATAATTGGCAGCAGGGAATACGTCGCGAGCAGCGGCGCCTCGTCAGTCAGCGTGTAGATGATTTTGGATTTTTGTGTTGCCATGTTCATTCCCTTGTATGCGGTGATGCCTGGTGGTTAACTTTCTTCATTCCAAACACAGGACGGTTAGCCTTGCTTTGGACGGCTAGTGTGCCGGCGGTGACGCCGTGCTTGCCCACCACGTATTTTAGACTGTCCTGCCGCTGTTTGTGTATCCGATGGCGACGAATCTTATATAAGACAGCAAATATCGGGATCTGAAGGCCCAGGATGGCCATTTTCCGCGCTGAAATGCCTTCCAGGCACGCGCGCGGCATGGTCGTGAGCGTGGCAGCGATGACGATGTTAATCATTATAAATCGTAATGATTCTCATTTATAATGTCGTGCATGCAATTCCTCCCTACTAACTTTATACGCTGCCCTTGATGCCCATTCCACATTCCCCACTCGCCCACCCCCACCTCACCACCCGGCTGATCCTCGCCGGCCTGCTCGTTGCCAGCGTCACGCCGCAGGCGATCGCCCAGGCGGCGGCCGATGCATCGACCCCGCTCGCCACCGTGCTGGTGAATGGCCAGGCCGAAGCGGACGCCGGCGGACAGATCGCCAAAAGCGCGCGCGCCGGCATGCTCGGTGAAAAAGACTTGCTCGATACGCCCTTCAGCGTCAACAGCTACACCAGCCAGCGCATGCTGGACCAGCAGGCGCTGACCCTGGCCGAGGTGCTGGGCGGCGACCCATCGACCCGCTTCACGGGCCAGATCGGCGGCGTCACGGATTCCTTCTTCATCCGCGGCTTTCCCCTCAACGAGGGCAATCTGAGCGAAGTGGCGTTTGACGGCGTGTATGGCGTGTCGCCCAATTACCACCTGTTTACGGAATACCTGCAGAGCGTCGAAGTGCTCAAGGGACCGGCCGCCCTGCTGTACGGCATGTCGCCAAACGGCGGCGTGGGCGGCGTCGTCAATGCCGTGCCGAAACGCTCGCTGCCGCGCGACCTGACGCGCCTGACTTTTGACTACGGCTCGGGCTCGCAGGCTGGCGCGGCCATCGACGTCAGCCGCCGTTTCGGCGACGAGCGGCGCTTCGGCATCCGCGTCAATGGCTTGCACCGCCAGGGCCGCACGCCGCTCGACCACCAGACCTCGCGCGCGGAAGTGGCGGCCATCGCCCTCGACTACCAGGGACAGCGGCTGCGCGCCTCGCTCGACGTGATCGAGCAATACCAGTGGATCGACGCGCCCACGCGCCCCTTCCTCGTGGCCGCGCGCCTGCCCGTGCCGCAAGCGCCCGATGGCCGGCGCAATATCGCCCAGTCCTGGGGCTGGTGGAAGTCCAACGACCTGGCCACCCTGGGCAAGCTCGAATACGATGTGAACGATAAAGTGACCGTGTTCGCCGATGTGGGCGGCACGCGCTCCGACGTCTCGCGCTATTCGGACCAGACGCCGACCATCGCCAGCGCGGCAGGCGACATGACGGTCACGCCCATGCACTGGAAATTCCGCGTGCGGCGCGCCAGCGCCGACACGGGCGTGCGCACGCGTTTTCGCACGGGCGGCGTCGAGCATGCGCTGGTCGTGATGGGTAATGTCTACCGCGACGAGTTTGGCAGCGTGAGCAATTCCGGCAAGCTCATCACCTCGAATATCTACCACCCTGTCGCCGTGCCCGACCCCGGCATTCCCGCTCCGCCCCGCGTGCCGAAACTGTCCGCGTCGACCCTCTCCAGCCTGGCCGTGGCCGATACGCTGGACATGCTGGACCAGCGCGTGCAACTGACCCTGGGCGTGCGCCGCCAGCTGGTCGAATCGAAAAACTACCACGCCACCAGCGGCGCGCTCACCACGCATTACAAGCAGGGCGCGTTGACGCCGCTGGCCGGCATCGTCGTCAAGCCGCTGCGCCACATGTCGCTGTATGCGAACTATATCGAGGGCTTGAGCAAGGGCGATATCGCGCCGAACATCGCCGCCAACGCGGGCCAGGTCTTCGCGCCCTACAAGAGCAAGCAGTATGAAGTGGGCACGAAGGCCGATTTCGGCGTCGTGCTGGCGACCCTGGCCGTGTTCCAGGTGAGCAAACCCAGCGGCCAGCTGTATGGCAAGGTCTACAGCATGGATAGCGAACAGCGCAACCGTGGCCTGGAACTGAACCTGTCCGGCGCCGCCAGCAAGAGTGTGCGCCTGCTGGCCGGCGTCACCCTGCTCGACGGGCGCCTGGTGAAAACCAACAACGCCGCCACCATCGGCAAGCGCCCCGTCGGCGTGCCCACGTCGATGGCCAACCTGGGCGGCGAATGGGATCTGCCGTACTGGCCGGGCCTGACGGCCACGGGCGCCGTCAGCTACACGAGCAAGCAGTTTGTCGACCAGACGAATCTGCAATCGGTGCCGTCGTGGACCAAGGTCGACCTGGGCTTGCGCTACCGCACGGCCATCGCCGGCAAGGCGACGACCTTGCGCGCCGGCCTGATGAACGCGTTTGACCGTCACTACTGGGCCGGCGTGGCTTCGTATGGCACCGTGTCGCAATCGGCGCCCCGCAGCGTGCAACTGTCGGCCGCCGTGGATTTTTAACGGACTCCAGCAGCAAAGTAAAAAAAGCAGCAAAAAGAGACCTACCCACCGCCGATGGCGACAGGATCCTTTGCCGGCCCTGTCGCCATCGGCAAACAGCGGAACTCTCCGCATGACTGCGGTCTAACGGACCAGGGCAGTGGCGGGAGAACCCGCACCGCTCCACATTCCAGTCCTCCCTGCCCCTGCCAGGCACACCGCCGCCGCCACCGCGCTGGCAGCGCTGCATCAACACAGGCGTCACGCCGAACGACAACTACATTGATATTTATCAAATTGACTGCCCGATGCGTGGGCTACTGTCGGTGCCATCTTTGATTTGAAACAGAAACTCTGCTGCCAAGAATCGACCATTCCAGACACAACGCCAGTTTTCGCCAGGCTCTTCATTTCCCAGCCGATAACGCTCGCGAAGTGCGGTAACACGCAGCGTCCCCCTCCCTCGCCTACACGTGCCGGGGAAACTTTTGCTAGCGATTTTGCAGCTTTTTGATTAATGCACGTTAAAAAGGAATTTCGTATGAGCACGTATTCTGATATTTGCATCGTGGGCGCCGGCATCGGAGGCCTGACTTGCGCCAATCAACTGATCGACGCCGCCGCCAGCAGGAAGCTGCGCATCCGCGTATTCGACCTGAACGCCACCGTCGGCGGCCGCATCCAGTCGCGAAAAATAAACGGCGAGGAAATTGCCGAACTCGGCGCCGCCCGCTACTCGCCGCAGCTGCATCCGCATTTCCAGCAACTGATGCAGGGCAGCGGACTGCCGCATGCCGTCTACCCGTTCACCGAGGTCATCTCCCGCGATAGCGTGCTGGAGGAGCTGAAGGCAACGCTCGATGGCCTGAGCCCGATGCTGAAAGAGCATCCGAACGACTCCTTCCTCGCGTTCTTCAGCCATTACCTGGGCGCCGCCAGGGCCACCCAGATCATCAAGGCAACCGGCTATGACGCCTTGCTGCTGCCGATGGTCTCGGCGGCCATGGCCTACGACATCATCAAGAAGCATCCGGAAACGCAGCACTTTACGGAAAACGCCGCCAACCGGTGGCACTATGCCACCGACGGCTACCACGCGTTGCTGTGCCAGTTGCAGCACCAGGCGCAGGCCGCCGGGGTGGAGTTCCGGCTCGAACACCGCTTGCTGTCCGTTGAAAAATCGGGCGCCGAGCATGTGCTTGCCTTCAGCCACCACGGCGACACGCATATGCACCGGACACGCCATCTGGTGATGACCGTCCCGCCGTCCGCCATGCCGCGCCTGAACCTGGATTTTCCTGCCGCCTGGAGCCCGTTCCAGTACGACTCGCTGCCCCTGTTCAAGGGATTCTTCACGTTCGACACGGCCTGGTGGGACGCGCTGGGGCTGACCGACAAGGTGCTGATGGCGGCAAATCCCCTGCGCAAGATCTACTTCAAGGGCGACAAATACGTGCTGTTCTATACCGACAGCAAAAGCGCCACTTACTGGCGCGACAGCCTGGAGCTTGGTGAAGAGGTGTACCTGGAGCGTGTCCGCAGCCACCTGGAAGAAGTCCTGCCGCTCGATGGCCAGCCGCTGCCGCCGATCAAGGCGCACTTCCACAAGTTCTGGCCGCATGGCGTCGAGTTTTGCGTGGAGCCGGAAGCCGAGCATCCGGCCGTGCTGCTGCACCGCGACGGCATCATCTCCTGCTCGGATGCCTATACCGCGCATTGCGGCTGGATGGAAGGCAGCCTGATCAGCGCCCAACACGCCAGCGGCCTGTTGCTGCAACGGCTCGATCAGCGGACGGAAGAGGAAGCTGCCAACGATACCTTCATCACTTCCTCGACCGAGCGCGCATGAGCTTACTTGACTTCCCCCGCCTGCATTTTCGGGGTTTTGCCCGCGCCAATGTGCCGACGGGGAATCGCAATACGCACGGCAACATCGATATCGCCACGAATGCGGTATCGATGGCGGGCGAAGCTGTCGACCTGAGCCGGCCGCCAGCCGAATTCCATGCGCACCTGAAACAGCTTGCCCCCCGCTTCAACGCACAGGGCAAGCCCGATCCGGACGGCGTCTTCAGCCTGGCGGCAGGCCACAATTTTGGCGGGAATAATCATTTCTCGTGGGAAAGCGCGCGGATCACGGGTGTCCAGCTGCGTGAGGGCGAGGTCGATACGAAAGACGCGCTGGTGGGCGCCAGGCTGGGCCTGTGGGGCCACTACAACGAGTACCTGCGCACGACGTTCAACCGCGCCAGGTGGATCGACAACAACCCGGCGCAACCGGACACCACGCTGATCTACGCCGGTCAGTTCACCCTGAGCGACAAGCTGGCCACGCCCAACACGCCCACCTTGTTCACGGCCGACATCGCGCAGGCGCACTCGGTGCGCTGGCTCGGCAGCGGCCATATCACGGAACGCAGCGGGCATTTTCTGGACGAGGAATTTGGCCGCTCGCGGCTGTTCCAGTTTTCCGTGGCCAAGCAAGACCCGCATTTCCTGTTCAATGCGGACCTGCCGCTGCCGGCCAGCATGCGTGCCTTGCAGCAAGCCCTGGCCGACGATGACGTGCTGGGTCTGACGGTGCAGTACTGCCTGTTCAATATGTCGACGCCGCTAAAACCCGACTCGCCCGTGTTCTACGACCTGGCCGGCAGCATCGGCCTGTGGCGGCGCGACGAGCTGGCCACCTATCCGGCTGGCCGCCTGCTGCAGCCGCGCCAGGCCAGCCTGGGGCCGGTGCTGGTGCAAGTGCACGCGGACCGCGTCGCGTTCAACATGCCGACGGCCATCCCCTTCACCACGCGCGACGCGGCCGCCGTCTCGGAACAGCATCCCACGCATGTGCTGGGCGGCAAGCAGGCGCTCGGCGACCTGCTGCTGCATGATGACACAGGCACCTTGCTGGCCAGGATTCCGGAATCGCTGTACCGCGACCACTGGCGCCATCACGGGATCTTCGACGTGCCGCTGCTGCACGCTGGCGCCTCGGGTTCGCTCAGACTGGGCAGCGCGCAGGCGCAGTGGGACGAGGCCGACTGGGTGCTGCAATCGGACAGCAACCAGCTGTACCTGGAAGCGCCGAACCATAAAAAGCACGAGCAATTTCCGCAGACCATCACCGTGCAAAGCCGCTTCCGCGGCGAGCTGGCGGCGCCCCCGTCCCTGGCGCAAGCGGAAGACGGCGCGCTGCTGGCCGTGCAGCAGCAGCCGTCGCCGCTCGGGCATGGCTACACGGCGCTGACCCTGACGGGACGCCAGCCGGGCGCGACCCGCATCGTGCTGGGCACAGGCCAGGATAAACAATACCTCGGCGTGCGCGTGCTACCCGACGACTGGGACCTCGACGACGTACCGGCCGAACAGGTCGACTACGCCTTCCTCTACCGGCATGTGATGAGTTACTACGAGCTCGTGTATCCCTTCATGTCGGACAAGGTCTTCAGCCTGGCGGACCAGTGCAAGTGCGAAACGTATTCGCGCCTGATGTGGCAGATGTGCGATCCGCAGAACCGCGAAAAAAGCTACTACATGCCCAGCACCCGCGAACTGTCGCTGCCAAAGTCGCGCCTGTTCCTGAAATACCTGACCCAGGTCGAGGCGGCAGCCGCGGCCAAGGCGGCGGTGCCGGAAGCGGCCCCGCCGCCTGTCATCGGCAGCAAGACCGAACTGATCGAGGAGCTGAAAAAGGCCATCGACCTGGAACTGTCGCTGATGCTGCAATACCTGTATGCCGCGTATTCGATTCCCAATTATGCGCAGGGGGAAGCGCTGGTGCAGGCCGGCCGCTGGCTGCCGGCCGAGCTGGAGCTGGCCTGCGGCGCCGAAGACCGGCGCCGCAACAGCGGCACGCGCGGCGCCCTGCTGGAAATCGCGCATGAAGAAATGATTCACTACTTATTAGTGAACAATGTGCTGATGGCGCTGGGCGAGCCGTTTTACAGCGGTACGCCGCTGCTGGGCCAGCAGGCGCGCCAGCGTTTCGGCCTGGATACGGAATTTGCGTTCGAGCCATTTTCCGAACACGTGCTGGCCCGCTTCGTGCGCTTCGAATGGCCCGACTACATTCCCACGCCGGGCAAATCGATTGCCACCTTCTATATCGCGATCCGCCAGGCCCTGGCCGGGCTGCCCGGCCTGTTCGAGAGCGGCGGCGGCAAGCGCGGCGGCGAACACCATTTGTTCCTGAAAGAACTGACCAACCGCGCCTATCCCGGCTACCAGCTGGAAGTGTCCGACCGCGACAGCGCCTTGTTCGCCATCGATTTCGTCACGGAACAGGGCGAAGGCGTGGCCGTCGATTCGCCGCATTTCGCCTCGTCGCACTTCCAGCGGCTGCGCACCGTCGCCGGCAAATTTTCAGCCTGCGACAAGCCGTTCGAGCCGGCCGTGCCGGCGCTGAAGAATCCCGTGCTGGAAGCGCGCGCGGACTGCACCGTGGTGACCGATCACAAGGCGCGCGCGCTGATGCAGCTGTATCAAGGCTGCTACGAACTGACCTTCCTGATGATGGCGCACCATTTCGCGCAGCAGCCGCTGGGCAGCCTGCGCCGCTCGCGCCTGATGAACGCCTCCATCGACATCATGACCGGCCTGTTGCGCCCCCTGTCGGCCGCCCTGATGAACATGCCGTCCGGCGTGCCCGGCCGCCATGCGGGGCCGCCCGTGCCAGCGCCCGTCAGCAGCCGGGTCAGCAGCGACTACAGCCTGGGCTGCGACATGCTGGCGCAGAAATGCCTGGCGCTGGCGCAGTACGCGCGCGGCCTTGAGAGCGATGCCATCGGCATGGCGCCGATAGAAATGTTGGAATTTTTTAATCAGCAACTTACCGATTTATCTCGGGGAAAGATGTCAAGAGAGGCTTGAAATGCATAAAATCATTATCGTCGGCGGAGGCCTGGCAGGTAGCCTCAGCGCCATTTATCTGGCGCAACGGGGACACGATGTCCACGTTGTCGAAAAGCGCGGCGATCCGCTGCTGGAAAACGCGGCAAACGCCGACCCGGTCAACTCGCGCGCCATCGGCGTGAGCATGACGGTGCGCGGCATCAAGGCCGTCCTGGGAGCGGGCATCAGCAAGCAGGAGCTCGACCAGTGCGGCGAACCCATCGTCGGCATGGCTTTCAGCGTAGGCGGCCGGCACCGGATACGCGAGCTGACTCCGCTCGAAGGCCTGTTCCCCCTGTCGCTGGACCGCACCGCCTTCCAGCGCCTGCTGAACCGGCATGCCGCCAAGCACGAGGTGAAATATTACTTTGAGCATAAATGCCTGGATGTCGACCTGGAAAGAAAGATCGTGCTGATCCAGGGTCCGGATGGCGCCTTGCAGCAACTGCATGGCGACCTGGTCATTGGTGCCGACGGTGCCCACTCGGCCGTGCGGCGCGCCATGCAAAGCGGCATGCGCCGTTTCGAGTTCCGGCAAAGTTACTTCCGCCACGGCTACAAGACGCTGGTGTTGCCGAACGCGGCGGATCTGGGTTTCAGGAAGGATTTGCTGTACTTCTTCGGCATGGATTCCAAGGGCCTGTTTGCAGGCCGCGCGGCCACCATCCCGGACGGCAGCATCAGCTTTGCCCTGTGCCTGCCCTACACCGGCACGCCCAGCCTGGGCACGCTCAACCGCGAAGCCATGGCCGACTTCTTCAGCCGCTACTTCGGCACCCTGCCGCCGGAGCGCCGCAAGGAGATGCTGGACCAGTTCATGGCGCTGCCCAGCAACGACCTCATCAATGTCCGCTCCAGCACCTTCCACTACAAGGCCAATATCCTGCTGATAGGCGATGCGGCGCATGCCACCGCCCCCTTCCTCGGACAAGGCATGAACATGGCGCTGGAAGACGTCCACGTCTTCGTTTCCCTGCTGGAAAAGCACGGCAACGCCCTGGGCCCTGCCCTGTCCGAGTTCACGCAGCAGCGCAAGGTGCAGGCGGACGCCATGCAGGATATGGCGATCGCCAACTATGAAGCGCTGAGCAATCCGAATCTGATTTTCTTCCTGCAGACGCGCTACACGCGCTACATGCACAAGAAATTCCCCCGTGTTTATCCGCCAGACATGGCGGAGAAACTGTACTTCACATCGGTTCCTTACGATGAATTGCAGCAAATCCAGAAGAAACAAAACGTTTGGTACAAACTTGGAAGGGTAAATTAATGAACATTCTCGTCATCGGCGCAGGCCCCGCAGGACTGCTGTTTGCCAGTCAAATGAAACAGGCCCAGCCCGGCTGGGATATCAGCATTACGGAAAAAAACACCCCGGAAGAAGTGCTGGGCTGGGGCGTGGTACTGCCGGGACGGCCGCCGCGCCATCCGGCCAACCCGCTGTCCTACCTGGAGCAGCCGGAGCGGCTCAATCCGCAGTTCCTGGAAGAATTCAAGCTCGTGCATCACGACCAGCCCAATCTGATGAGCACCGGCGTGACCCTGTGCGGCGTCGGACGCCAGGCCCTGGTGCAGGCCCTGCGCGCCAAGTGCGTGGCGGCCGGCATCACGATCAGCTACGAAACGCCGCCAGCGGACAAGGCGCAGCTGGAGGCCGAGTACGACCTGGTGGTGGTATCGAATGGCGTCAACTACAAATCACTGGACTTGCCGCCGGCGCTGGCGCCGCACATCGATTTCGGCCGCAACAAATACATCTGGTACGGCACCACCCAGCTGTTCGACCAGATGAACCTGGTGTTCCGCAGCAATGAGCACGGCATTTTCATCGGCCATGCCTATAAATACTCGGACACGATGAGCACCTTTATCGTCGAGTGCAGCGAAGAAACGTACGCCAGGGCCGGGCTGGAAGCGCTGTCCGAGCGCGACGCCGCCGCGTACATCGCCAACACGTTCAAAGCAGAACTCGGCGAGCACGGACTGCAGAGCCAACCAGGCCAGGGCTGGCGCAACTTCATGACCCTCAGCCACGACCAGGCCTGCGACGGCAAGTTCGTCCTGCTCGGCGATGCGCTGCAATCGGGACATTTTTCCATTGGCCATGGCACCACCATGGCCGTGGTGGCGGCCCTGCTGCTGGTCAAAATCCTCAATACCGAAGCCGGCACGGCCGCGGCCCTGGACAGCTTCAATACCCGCGCCGTGCCCCTGGTGCAACTGTTCAAGGAGCACGCCAACAGCAGCCGCCTGTGGTTTGAAAGCGTCGGCGAACGTATCGAACTGAGCAATGAAGAGCTGACCGCCAGCTTCGACGCCCGCCGCAAGGAATTGCCGTCGCTGCAGGAAGCGCTGATGGCCAGCCTTGGCTACGCGCTGGGCCGCTAAGGGAGACACCATGCCGACACACGTCTCCCCGCCGCTGCTGCCGATGCAATGGAGCAGCGCCTATGTTTCCTACTGGACGCCGATGCAGGCGGATGACCAGGTCACGTCCGGCTATTGCTGGTTCGACTATGCGCGCAACATCTGCCGCATCGACGGCCTGTTCAATCCCTGGTCAGAAAAGGAACATGGCCACCTGCTGTGGATGTCGGAAATCGGCGACGCCAGGCGTGAACAAAGCCGCAAGCAGAAAGTGGCTTACGCCAGGCAGGCGCAGGCAACTGGCGAGCAGCTGCAGGGCACGGCGCTGGCCGACGAGGTGACGCCGTTCCATGACCTGTTCCTGCCGCAAGCGGTGCTGGTCGACGGCAGTGCCCGTCACGACGGCCTCCACAGCGTGCTGGGCCGAGAGGCGGACGCCTGGGTAGTCAAGCGGACGGGCAAGCCGCCATCGGTCTTTTACCTGGAGGCCGGTGGCAACCGCCTGTTGCGCATGGTCACTGGCAACGACCCGCAGCACCTGTCGGTACGCGACTTTCCCAATCTGTTGGTCGGCGACATTCCGGACAGCGTCTTTACGTCTTGCAACACCTGACCAGGACGTGGCGCGCGCCCCCCCCCCCA